>CAZIDU010000042.1:0-31449 GCA_964538055.1 uncultured Desulfocapsa sp.
TTCGTCTTTGTCTTTTGAATTGGGATCGTGTCCCCAGATTCCGGATAAATATTGTGCTGTTCAATAGCATGGTGAATAGTTACGAAAAATCTAACTATTGCTCACTAAACCGATCAACAACCACAGGTCAGAAAATTGAGTTAAGACATTCCGTTACAGGTCACCAAGCAGTGTGTAAATCATCTGCTTCCCCTTCCCCTTCATTTCGATTTCCTTGCCATTACTCAAGCGAAAGCAATCTTTTAGCAGAGCATACGTTGTACTAGATACATTCACCTGCATGGGACGGGCTGACTTCTCCATTCGGGCGGAGATATTTACAGTATCGCCAAAAATGTCATAGAGATACTTCTCAGTCCCAACAACACCACCGACCAGCGGGCCACTATTTATTCCGACACGAATTTCCCAGGAAAGTTCAGCGGTCCGGTTACGAGCCTCCAGAAATGAAATTATCTCCAGCGATGCCCGGGAAACATTCACCGCATGATCCGGATCAGCGGTGGGCACCCCGCTAACAAAGAGATAGGCATCCCCTATGGTTTTCATACGTTCACAATTATGCTTCTGAGTTATCTGGTCAAAGGCAGTGAAAATTTCATTGAGCTCATTAATAATAACCACTGGGGCAAGTTTTGATGAAGCGGATGTGAAACCGACAATATCAGCAAAACAAACAGTCGTTTCAGTGAAGAGCTGCGGGGCACAATTTCCAGTGACCAGGAGTTCCTCCACTATGGGCTCGGGGAGGACATGACGAAGCAAACGCTCCGACTTTTTCTTTTCAACAATCAGCTGCTGATTTTTTTCTTCAAGCTCATCCTGCAGATGCTGAATTCGAAGATGGGTTCGAACTCTGAGCAACACCTCCGCCGGCTGAAAAGGTTTCGTTATATAGTCGATCCCTCCTGCTTCAAAACCTTTTGTCTTGTCCTTAGAAGAATCAAGATTGCTGATAAAAATAACAGGGATATTCTTTGTACGTTCGTTGTTCTTCAGGTGCCTGCAGACGTCATAGCCATCAATCCCAGGCAAAATAATATCGAGTAAAACAATATCTGGTAATTTTTTTTGAACACGCTCCAGTGCCATTTCACCCGAGTCGGCTGTCACAATAGTATACCCCTGTCTTTCAAGGAGCTTGACTAAAAGTCTCTGCACTACTGGAGAATCTTCAACAATCAGTATGAATTGCGACATACAGTTTCGTCTAGGTGAGTTAGAGTTTCTTTATTATGCGGCCACGACCAGTGATCAACATAGAATGTTTTATCATTACTGTTAACATTATCAGGGAAATAGAATAAATACTACCATTAGCAAAAAAGCATTCCATCCTTTTACTTCCACTCATGGAGAAAATGGGGGTGACGCAGCCAAAAAAACTCACAAAGCTACTAATTTATTTAAAAACATTTGCAGCAAACTGGATACAAGCAGAGCAATTATGGATTCATAACAAAAATGTCACTTGGCGCAAAAGCAAATTAATGCTTTAATAGGAAAGTAGTATGGTTTGTCAGGATTCACACATTTTCCAAAAAATATTCCCACGCTATGAAACTGCTCCTGCTCCAAATTCTCTTTTTTGTTAAGAATGAAAAAGCCAAGAAGAACGTTGCTCTACTGGTACGTTTCCTCTTTTTCCTCGCTTTAATCATTTCTCTGTACAGTGTTATCTTCCACCTTATCATGGTGCATGAGGGTAAACATTTCAGCTGGATCACTGGCTTTTACTGGACTCTTACAGTCATGTCCACCCTGGGTTTTGGAGACATTACTTTTTCCACGGACATTGGGCTTCTTTTTACTCTGCTTGTCCTGATTTCAGGGGTTATCCTGCTCCTGATCATGCTGCCATTCACCTTTATTCAATTCTTCTGGGCCCCCTGGCTTGAAGCCCAGAACGAAACACGACTTCCTCGGTTTCTCCCAAAAGAAATAAAAGATCATGTCATCATCCCTACCTTTGATGCCCTTACCAGAAACCTGGTAAAAAAACTCAAAAAACACCTGTATGACTATTATTTTGTCACTGGCGATCAGCAACTAGCCCATGAAATACAGGAAAGTGGCTACAATGTTATCTTAGGTGAAATTGATGATCCAGAAACCTATAAAAAGATAAACGCCGATGAGGCTGCCCTGGTCGTAACCACCGCCGACGACCTTATGAATACAAATATCTCATTTACGGTACGGGAAGTCAGCAGCACAGTCCCCATAGCCTGTAGCGCTGACAAACAACATTCACTCGACATCCTGAATTTTACCGGGAACACCCATGTATTTCAGTTTATGAGTATGCTGGGCATTAACATGGCCGAAAAAACCATGCCTATTACCGCGACTCATATAATTGGCAGATTCGAAGAACTGCGTGTTGGCGAAATCCCTGTCCGTGATACTGCCCTTGTCGGTAAAACTCTTGCCGAATCCAGACTCAGGAACGATCTTGGTATAACGGTTATCGGAATACTGGAAAAAGGAACAATCCTGACACCTGCACCGCAAACAAAACTCTCCGTGACAAATATCCTTATCATTGCCGGAAGCGAGAAAGAATTGGAAAATGCAGGAATACAACTGCTGCAACCGCCGCCACAACCGCTCCCTAAACCAACCGTACTTATCCTTGGCGGAGGCAGAGTGGGTGAAGCCGCTGCCAGCTATTTAAAGGCAGAAAATGTCCCCTATATGATTATTGAAAAACGCCAGAATGTTGGAACAGATCACAATCATCACATCCATGGAGATGCAGCTGATATTAAAACCTTAAAAGAAGCTGGAATCGATAAGGTAAAATCTGTAATCATCACCACCCACAATGATGCCATGAACATCTACCTTTCATTTTACTGCCGTCAATTGCGCCCTGATATTCAGATAATAAGCCGGGCCAGAGAAGAGCGCACCGTATCCAAACTCTTCAGAGCAGGTGCAGATCTCGTTGATTCTTCTGCAGCAATGGGGGCAACGGCCATTATGGACATACTCCACCCTTCCGACACCTCGTTTTTCTCAGATGCACTGAATGTTTTTTTGGTGCCAACCCCTGCAGACTTTATAGGAAAGACATTAACCGAACTGCAAATGCGGGAAAAAACAAGTTGCAGCCTGCTGGCCGTAAAAAATGCTGGCGAATTTTTAACAAACCCTGATCCAACTACAACTTTTAACGACAACTACGAATTGATACTGGCAGGATCGGTTGAAGCGGAAGAACAATTCCGGCAAGAATACCTGGAACAATGAGTAGAGCCATGAGGATCGACTAAACAAAACTGATGACAACAGAAGAAGAAAAAAAAGAATTAAAACTTCATAGCATCAAAAAGAAACTGACACTTTATTTCCCTGAAGATGCCTATTCTTTTACAAAACAGGCAATGGAGGACGGGATATCCTCCGGCGAATTCATGACCAGTGCTGCAGACATTCTCCCCTATGTCCAGACTGCCCTTTTTGACAATAAGATCATTGAGGTAGAGCTTGACGGCATGACCAGAATCTATTTCAGCAGGATCCACGACGATATTCCTGATCTGGAAGAAGTGGAGAATGAAGAGGGGGAAATAGTACTGCAACAACAACCTGATTATACTGCAGGTGATTACTTAAATTTATTGAACCATATCATTTGCCTGCCACTTGAACCGGGCATGGGCAATCTTCATGTTCGTAATTCTCAAAAGGTGATGATTCGTTTTTTCACAACCACAAGTGCCATTGAACTCGGAACATTTTTTCAGGATCTGGCCCTGGTTCAGGATCTCCCGGTTCTGCGCCTCTCCTTTCCGGTGATTGGCCGACAGGTTAGGGGCGCAAGAGCTTTTCGTGCCAAAGTACCCATAACCATGGGGTTCACCCTTCTTATCAAAGGGAAAAGAAAACGCCGTCCCGATATAAAAACAGTCCCCATTGATATCAGCCGTGAAGGACTCTCATTTGAAATTCAAAAGGAAGAGCAAAATCTGTTCCGGGAAGATGAAATCTGTAATGTCCGTTTTTTCCTCTATGGTGAAATGCATGTAAAGGTGAATGTAACCGTTCGCCATATATCCAAGGTACGAAATAAAAAAGGTATCCAATATTGCTGCGGTGTCCAATTCGATTTATCCACCCGCTCCCTGGCCGCATCCATAGAAACCATTGTCGCAACTGTACAGCGTGCCCACTTAAAAGAACTTTCAGAAAAATCAGAGGAAAGCGGTATTTCACTGATTCGTTAGAATTATGGAGCCAGTCGCTCCACCTTCCATCCGCCATCAGCTGGCAAATACAAAAACCGATCGTGAAGACGATTCTCCCGTCCCTGCCAGAATTCAACCGAGGATGGCTCAACCCGATAGCCGCCCCAGAATGACGGTAATGGGACATCACCACTGGAAAATTTGCTTTTCATCTCCTGAAACTTCTGCATAAGGAGCCTGCGTGATGAAATAATGCTGCTCTGATTGGAAACCCAGGCCGCAATCTGTGAATCACGAGGTCTGGTCATAAAGTACCTGGCCGATTCCGTAGCAGTGACAGGCCTGGCTGTACCTGCAATACTTATCTGCCGCTCCAGCTCCAGCCAGACAAAGTGAAGATTGACCCTGGGATTCCCCTCCATTTCATGTGCCTTGCGACTCGATTTATTGGTGAAAAAAACAAATCCGCTTTCATCGTAGTACTTCAACAGGACAGTGCGCTGACTGGGCTGTCCAACACCACTCACCGTGGACAGGATCATGGCGTTGGGATCCGGTATATCCGTGTTCTTTGCCTGATTAAACCAGAGATTAAACTGTTCAACGGGACTGCCAAGTAAATCACTGTAGTCCAGACCGCCCTTTAAATACTCATGACGGAAATTACTTATATCCACTTTTTCTCTTATCCTTTTTTGCCATATCGTTCAAAGCTTACCCGATCTCTTAACAGCGATGAATCGGGATGCCCCTTACTGTCTTGCATCGGATATCCGATGGCTACGATGGCCTCAACTACCATCTCCTCTTTCAAGCCAAGCGTATCAGCGACATAGGCCTCGGCACTTTTTTGGGTATCATGTTCACGTAAACGTATCTGCACCCAGCAACTGCCAAGCCCAAGATCCGTTGCCGCAAGATGCAGCAGCATGGAAGCAATGGAACAATCCTCAACCCACACATCACATTTATCGGGATCGGCACAGACCGCAATGGCCAGGGCGGCATTTTTCATAAATGCAGAACCATGCTCCTTTGCCTTTGACAAGGCCTCAATGGTTTTCTTGTCCTCAACAACAACGAACTCCCACGGATACAAACTCCTCGATGACGGAGAACGGAGCATGGCCTCAATAAGCAGAGCAACTTTATCCTGCTCCACTGCCCTGTCCTGAAACTGACGTACGGATCTGCGTTTTCTTAATAGGTCAATAAACATATTTTTCTCACTTAAAATCTCTTAATAGGGTATCGATACGACGCCATTCCGGAAAGAGTCTGTCCATATGGTCATAAAACTTCTTATTGTGGTCACGCTCAAGCAGGTGTACCAGTTCATGGACAACGATAAGCTCCAGACACTCTTCCGGTTTCTTAGCAAGTTCCAGACTTAACCAGAGGCGACGTGCCATGATATTACACGTCCCCCATCGGGTTTTCATCTTCTTTATGCGAAATTCTTTTGCCCGACGCCCGACCTTGGCCTGCCAGGTTACAAGTAAATCTGGAATTCGCCGTTTCAGTTCCTCGCGATACCAATCTTCCAGCACAGCTAATCGTGCTTCTGTTGAGGTTCCGAAACGAACTGAGAGAGTAATCCCGACCAGTGGATCAAACATGACACAATGACGACCACTCCTTTCAACCACTGTCAGGGGATACTTTTCCCCAAAGAAGGCGTGTATTTCACCAGTGACACCTTTTAAAACAACAGCCATGGGACGAGCCCGAAAACGCTCACGCTGCGTCTGAATCCATGCCATACGATTCAAGACTGCTTGTCTCACACGTCTATCAGACGTTAAGCGAGGCACAGAGATACGCACCCGACCATCGGGAGCATATACTGCCAGATTGATATTTTTAATGGGTTTCCGCCATACCTCAACGGGAAGATTACCAATTACAATATGCTCTTTTTTCAAGCGTTTCCCTGCCTCTACATCCCGACATAATCGTATTCCCCACCTAACAGCAAGGACCTTCAATGCCCAGCAATTCATTGATAATTCCCCGCACGCACCCCTCACCTGCCTCCACAGTAATGGCACCCGTTGGACAGTTGCGCATGCAGGCACCGCATTCCATACACAGATTACGGCTAGCCATAACTGCTTTCTTCGTTTCCATAACAAAGACCCCGTGAGGACAGACTATGGTGCACATGCTGCAACCGATACATTTTTCCAGATCGCATTCTAGGGTGACCACATCTTCTAAATAGTGTAATTCTGCCATTTTCTATTACCTCCCTAGGCCATATTTCTCATGAACATTTTGTTAGTTAGGCAAATTAGTAATTACTCGATATTTTATATTTAAAACAAATTGTTAACGAATAACGAACAAAATGCTAATGAGAATTGCGGGCTAATCCATCCACAGTGAAGCAACCCAGAGACCGATTCCAGTGACAACACCGATAAACTGAGCAGGCATTGCCCGAAGCATTTCCTTGCGGACACCGTTGAGTGATGTGTAGGTTGATGCCCCGGTAAAAGCCATACCAAACCAGGAGGATATGCCAAGAGTTATAATCAAACAGGAGAGTTGTACAAGTGATGAAGACTCTGGAACGAATACACTTGAGGATGCATACAGGAAGACAAAAAGAACCAGACCGCAAAGCCCCCCCTTAAAACTGAATGCCCTGCCGGGAATCCAGGGAAGGAGCAAAGGGGTCACGATACTCCCAGCGACTATCCCGCAAAGAACGGCAAGAGCAGGGGGAAAGCCATAAACACGCATCCCCTTTGAAAATGACATATCACCTGCAAATCCTGCCAGAAGCAGCATAGCCAATATAAGAGGAAGCCCCTGTTTTAAGGCCTGCATTAGATCGACCGGAACGAGGACCAGACGCTCTGTAAAGGGAAATTGTTTAAGGCGCATTTCGGGGGTTGCTCTGCAGTCACTCTCAAGAAATTCCGGTAAATCCTGGACCATGACCGGACCATAGCAGACAGAGAAACCCGAATATTTTTTAACCTCAAAGGCCGCCACACCGGTGGCTCCCAGTTGCGGCACAATCAAACGGCGATGACTTACAACTTCATGCAGGCGTGATGCCTGGATACGATCAACTAACTCCTCAGTACCAAAGGTTCCCTCCCCCGCTGCACACCAGACATTAATTCCTTTTGTGTCAAGCACCAGTATCCAGGTATCGGATCCGGCCATGGTCTGACGCAGGAGATCAAAGCTCATTTTGTAGTTGGCAGTCACCAGTACCGGACTATCACTGTGCGGTGCACCCAATGCATAGAGGCCGGGTTCAACCGTAAAACGATCCCGGCCAATATTCCAACGCACCAGATAATGACCACGCAGATCCCGCCACAATAATTCCTCGCTGGCAATGGGAACAGCACCAACCGGAGTCATCAGGGTATCGAGTACGAATGATTGTTGTGCAGATGGCAAACGAAATCCCCCAGCCCCCTTCGGGACGGGTTTCGCCATGGTCAGTGTTATCAATGGTTGCTTTATTTCCACGGGTCTTATTCCAGCCGTTCTATCTAGATATCAGCCCATTCCCTGACTGGCCAGAAGCATATGGCCTTTTTCTGCCTCGGCCAGAGTAATAAAAGATCTTTCCAACTCCGTGCCCTGAAGACGCAGGGCCACGGAGCGATATAAATCATAGGCTGCATGTTCTATTTCCAAAACAATCTCAAGAAGACGTGCTTCGAAATTATCTTCAATTTTATGAAGCTTTTCAAGGTGCTCGGCGATGGATTTTCCACCTTCAACTATATCACCGGGCAGGGATGCGTACATATCCTCAAAGGGAGGGATATTTTCTTCTGTCTTTTTCCACATGGAGTAGATCAAACGCGCATGGCCGGTCTCTGCCTGACCAAGTATCTCTATGGTCTTACGGTAGGGAACATCACCAATTTCCTGTAAGACTGCCCTGTAAAAATTTTCAGCGCCCTTTTCCAGATTCATGGCAGTTTTAAACAGATCTGAGAGATCTGCATCAAAATCAAAGACCTGCAATACGGGATAATCGGGAACAGTCCTGTCAGTAAAAGAGATGATACCACCTTCCAGGTTATAAATTTTTTTCTCGAAAAATGGAACGGAGGTGGCAAAGAGAGATGCTGTACGGGAACGTTTTCCGCTATGACAATAAAAAATAATATCCTTATCAGCCGGCAGTTCAGTCAGACGGGCATTAATTTCCGCAAGCGGTAAAAGGACACAACCAGGAATATGTTCCTCTTCATATTCCTCTGGAAAACGTACATCGACAACCAGATACTCACTTTCAGATTTTTCTTTACGGAATGTACGAAATTCCTCCATATTCATTTCATAGTAGTCATCGAGTTGCATAATTTGATTGCCTCTTCAAGCCAGGTTTTCTTTTCTATTCGCCGAGGTAGGCCTTTACTATACTTTCATCCTGCCGCAGCGTTTCAGCATCACCTTTGATGACAATCTTTCCGGTTTCCAAAACATAGCCGTGGTTTGCGAGCTGCAAAGCAACCCGGGCGTTCTGTTCCACCAGCAAAATGGTTACCCCTTCTTTATTGAGGCGTACAATAATACGCATGATTTCCTTGACCAGGAAGGGGGCAAGGCCCATGGAAGGTTCGTCGAGGAGGAGCAGTACGGGCTTGGTCATCATAGCCCGTCCCATGGCCAACATCTGTTGTTCCCCACCGGACAACATGGCGGAATCCCTATTTCTTCGTTCGTGAAGGATGGGGAAAATTTCAAACACATGGTCCATGCGTCTTTGACGTTCCGTATCATCCCGCAAGGTAAAGGAACCAAGTTCCAGGTTCTCCTGAATGGTCATACCCTTAAAGATTTTCCGTCCCTCCGGCACCTGAATAAGCCCCATCTCAACAATTTCATGGGGTTGTTTTGCGGTGATATCTTGGCCCATAAAGGTGATTTTTCCGGCAGAGGCCCGGTTCAGGGCAGAGATGGTACGGAGTGTGGTACTCTTTCCGGCACCATTTGCTCCAAGCAAGGTGACAATCTCACCCTTTTTCACCGTGCAGGAGATACTTCGCAGGGCATGGATCTTTCCGTAATAGGTTTCCACATTCTGCAGCTCAAGGATTGTATTGTTTTCACTCATCTCTACAAATCCTCATCTTCACTGCCGAGATAGGCCTCGATAACCTTGGGATTATTCTGCACCTCTTCGGCACTTCCTTCGGCTATTTTTTGGCCGTAATCAATGACTGTTATTTTTTCAGAGACCTTCATGACAAGACCCATATCATGTTCGATGAGAAAAATGGTAATCCCCAGCTCATTTCGGATATGAAAGATCAGCTCTATCAACTCCTGTTTTTCATCATGGTTAAGTCCTGCAGCAGGTTCATCGAGAAGTAATAATTTTGGTTTGGTCGCAAGGGCCCTTGCCCACTCTACTCGGCGCTGATCACCGTAGGGCAGGTTGCCGGCATGACGGTCCTTCTTATCCAGCAGGCCTACAAAAGAGAGGCACTCTTCACTGAACTCTTTGATCAACTTCTCTTCACGGCGTTGCGATCTGGTCTGGAATACTGCCCCTATTGCACCGGTGGAGGTGCGGCAATGCATCCCGGACATAACATTTTCGAGTACGGTCATGGATTTAAAGAGGCGTAGATTCTGAAAAGTGCGGGCCATCCCGGACTGAGTTATTTTGTGAGGTTTGAGACGAAGGATAGAGCGATTATTGAAATGAATCTTCCCTGAATTCGGCCGATAAAAGCCAGTCAGACAGTTAAACACTGATGTTTTTCCAGCACCATTGGGACCTATCAAGCTGGCAATACTGCCCTCTTCAACCCTGAAATCGAGCTTACGGATAACCTCCAGACCGGCAAAACTCAACACCATATTTTCTACTTCAAGAAGTGCCATGTTGCAGACCTCAGGATTTGCCACGAGGCCAGATTCCCTCGGGCCTGTAGAGCATAATAATTAACATAACAATGGCAAATACCAGCATACGCATGGAACCAAGATCACGGAAGACTTCAGGGAACAGGACAAGGGCAAAAGCGCCGACAATGACCCCGGGAATTTTCCCCATACCGCCCAGTACCACGCCGATCAGGATCAATACCGACTGAGAGAATGTAAATGTTTCTGGAGAAATGGCTGTCATCTTGACGGCAAAAAACGCTCCAGCCACCCCGCCAAACATGGCGCCGATCACATAGGCATAGAGTTTCACTCCAACACGATTGATCCCCATGGCCTCGGCAGCATCTTCATCTTCCCGCACATACTGCCAGGCACGCCCCAGACGCGAATTCTGCAATCGAAAGCTCACAAAGCAGGCAAGGATGGCTAAAAACAGGAACACATAATAAAAATGAATGCCCTGACTCAGCTCGACACCGAAAAAGAAGGGACGATCGATACCAATCAAGCCCGAGGCACCACCGGTGATCTCAAGATTTCTGGCAATAATGCGGACAATCTCACCAAAACCCAAGGTCACAATGGCCAGATAATCACTACGCAAGCGCAGGGTC
Organism: uncultured Desulfocapsa sp.; assembly: GCA_964538055.1. Lineage (GTDB taxonomy): Bacteria > Desulfobacterota > Desulfobulbia > Desulfobulbales > Desulfocapsaceae > Desulfocapsa. The sequence goes on from CAZIDU010000042.1 coordinate 10,688, forward strand.
GGGCCTCCAATAATAAGACCTGCCACCATGGAGCAGAAAACAGCCGCAGGAATAGTCAGCCAGAAATTAATTCCAAATTGAGAGGTCAGAATACCGGTGGTATAGGCACCCACTGCAAAGAAGGCGGCATAGCCGAGATCCAGCAAACCGGCATAGCCGACCACAATATTGAGTCCCAAACAGAGGATGGTGTAAAACCAGGCATTGGTCAGCACCTCCAGCATATAATTGTTGGCAATAAGTGGAAAAAACATGGCCAGCGCTGCCATAACCAACAGGACAATCAGTCGGTTATGCTGATGCTGTAACCAGCTTACCGCGCCTGTGACCAAAGATGTATTGAAAGATGTGCTCATTTTCACATCCTCTCAATTTCGGTCTTTCCGAGTATGCCTGTGGGCTTTAAAATAAGAAGTAAAATCAACAAACCAAAGGAAAAGACATCCTTCCACTCCGAACCAATAAAAGGAATCTGGGTTCCAAATGCCTCGAGCAGGCCAAGAAGTAATCCACCAAGCATAGCACCAGGGATAGAACCGATACCGCCAATAACTGCGGCTGTAAAGGCCTTGAGTCCAATCACGAAGCCCATGGAAAAATGGAGCGACCCGTAGTAGACGCCAGCCATAACACCGGCTGCTGCAGCGAGTGAAGATCCAATAAAAAAGGTAAGAGCAATGATTTTGTTGACATTGATCCCCATCAGCTTGCACGCATCCTGATCAATGGCTATGGCCCGCATGGCCTTTCCATACAGCGTTTTATTGACAAACAGAGTAAGGGTCACCATTAGCAGGGTGGCAGAAATTACGAGTGCCAGCTGGGTATAGGAGATAAAGACATTCCCCATATCGAGACCGTCAAAGCTAAGATCGGTATTAAAGGCCATATATTCACCATCGGTGATGGCCATCACTCCATTGGAAAGAATCATAGACACGGCAAGGGCAGTGATCAGGATCGAAAGACGCGGGGCCGTCAGCATAGGCCGGTAGGCAACCCGTTGGATAATAACCCCCAGCAATCCTACGGCCAGCATACTGAGTACCATGGAGCAGACAATGGCCCCCCAGCTTTCACCAAGGAGCCCACTTATGGCCGACAAAATCACAAAACCGACAAAGCCGCCCACCATATAGAGATCACCGTGGGCAAAGTTGAGTAGTTTGATAATGCCGTAGACCATGGTGTAGCCAAGGGCCACCATGGCGTAAAACGAACCCATTATCAGGCCATTGGCAAGCTGCTGGAGAATAATATCAAGGGTTGACATGAAAAATAAATCCGTTGGATTGAGTATACATTCTATTTACAGTGGACTGGTCCAGAATCAATACGAAAATTACGACACAATGTTTTCAAGAATAATTCATAATCGGGACTAACAATTAACCACACCCCTGCAAAAGTGTCAAAAGTTCTTATAAGAACTTGCTGCTTATTTGCGTAAATTGATATTTTTGGAAAATACTGTTGTTGACGTAGGAATTGTTCTGGACTTACATGAGATCTGCAAAAGACACATCATCCTGCACCAGCTGTGCAAACTCTTCGGCCGGTATTGCCGAGCTGAAAAGAAAACCCTGGCCAATATCACAGCCCATCTCCCGCAGCAACCGGAACTGTTCGCTGGTTTCAACCCCTTCAGCAATCACCGTCATTTTCAGGCTCTGAGCCATAGCTATAATGGCCCGGACGATGCCGGCATCCTGGGGGCTGGTCAGGATATCTTTAACAAAGAAACGGTCTATTTTGATTGAATCAATGGGGAAGCTTTTCAGGTACATTAACGAAGAAAAGCCGGTGCCAAAATCATCAACGGCAATGGTAATCCCTAATTCTTTGAGTTCTTGAAAAACCTGCACTGTCTCATCGTTCTGTTCTGCAAATACACTCTCTGTAAGCTCAATCTCAAAAAAACGGCGCTGTTGGGCATTATGGCCATCAAAGATACGTCTCAACTGCTGTGAAAGCTGCTGCTGGGCAATGTTCTGGCTGGATATATTGACGGTCACCCGTATGGAACGCATCTCCTTGTGTTCCCAGTCGAGTTGTTGCCTGGCTGCCCGGTCTATCACCCAATTAGTAAAGGGAATAATCAGGCCGAGTTCTTCAATGGAGGGAATAAAGTCATTCGGTGGAACCTGCCCCAGGGTTGGATGATGCCAGCGTGCCAAGGCCTCCCCTCCTGAGATACGCCCATCATGCATGCTGATCTGTGGTTGGTAGTAGAGCGTAAATTCTTCGTTGCTGACTGCCTTGCGGATATCGTTTTCAAAACTGAGACGTTCTCCGGCTTTGATGTTGAGGGACTTTTTGTAAAACTGAAAACCGTTTCTTCCTTGTTCTTTGGCGTGATACATCGCCAGGTCAGCATACTTCATCAATTCTTCAGCATCCGTCCCATCCAGAGGAAAAATGCTGATGCCAATACTAGCGGAGATAAAAATTTCATGTCCCTCTATTATAAAAGAACTGGCCAGGGATTCGTTGATCCTTTGGGCAACCTTACTTGCACCCTCAGGATTATTGAGGCGAGGGAGTATGATGGTAAACTCATCGCCTCCCAGGCGGGACACATAACTTCTTGCTTCATTTTTGTCCAGTCGCCTGAATGAGTCAGAGTCACGGATACAGGAACTGATCCGTTTAGCAACATTTTGCAGCAGGACATCACCGACGTGATGGCCAAGGGTGTCGTTAATTGTTTTAAAACGATCCAGATCCATAAAAAGGATTGCCAGTTGGGCATTTTCCTCAACACTTTCTGCCAGAATTATTTCCAGAGAATCTTTGAACATGGTCCGGTTAGCCAGGCCAGTGAGATGATCATAATAGGCCAGCTCCTGAATTTGCAGCTGCTTGTCGATGACATCACGAAAAGCTTCACTGGCACGCAGCATATACTTGACTCGAAAATTCAGCACCGGCCAGTTGATCGGTTTTGTGATAAAATCGGTTGCCCCCGAATCAAATGAACGATGAATGGATTCCAGATCATCCAGACCGGTTACCATCAGAATAGGAGTGTGTATCCCGCTGGGGTGTTTACGGATGACTCGACAGGTATCAAAACCATCGAGTTTTGGCATAAGAACATCGAGGAGAACGGCGTCTGGCTGCAATTTCTCAAACTGGGCAACGGCCACCAGACCATTCTCTGCCTCAGCAACTCGGAAACCTGCTTTTTTCAAACTGGCTCGCATAAGAATGCGGATGGTCAAATCGTCATCAACTATCAGAATCAATGGGGCCAGCTGTGCCCTTCTTTTATTCACGTCTGCACCATTTCTGCACGCAGGAGAGCAACAAGCTGCTGGTATTCGTTTTGGACACTGCTAAAGAGTTCCATACCACCTTGCAGGGAACCACTATCTCCTTTGTTCTCCAGTTCTTTGAAGAGAGCTGATAGAGGAAAGGCACCGAGCGTGCCACAGCTTGACTTCAGACTGTGGGCAATGGAGCAAACCTCTCCTGCATCATTGCTACGTAGAGCCCGATAGAGTTTGTCCAGCTGTTTGGGCGTATCTTCAAGATAAATACCGATAACAAAGCTAAGGACATCCGGATTCCCTTCACTCTGCAATGCTCGAATATTATCCAGGGATTCACGATTGATAAGTTCTTCTTTCTTTTTATTAACCTGTGTCTCTACGGCAATTGTCGATACAGCGGGTTCTGTTTTATTGTGCTGCAACCCTTCCGGTAGCCAACGGGTGAGGAGCGTTGCAATCTGCTCTATTCCGAACGGTTTACTTATATAGTCATCCATGCCGGCGCTAAGACATTTTTCCCGATCACCAGTAAGAGCATGGGCGGTCAAAGCAATAACCGGTGTTCGGGGGTTCTCAGGCTGTAAATTTTCCCGACGCCGGATTTCAGCAGTTGCCTCATATCCATCCATACGCGGCATTTGACAATCCATAAAAACAATATCGTAATGATGACCTGAAATAGCCTGCACTGCTTCCTGGCCATTCATGGCCAGATCGACTGTGCAGCCTAGTTTACGCAATACCCCCATGGCAACCTGTTGGTTGGTGATATTGTCTTCAGCTACCAGGACATGGGCGTTGAATTTTTGCGTTTCTTGCTGCAGGTTGTACTGGGTGATAAGCTGGTTGTTGGCAGTCTGATCTTTTGACATCAGGACCACCAGACTGTTGTAGAGATCTAACTGACGAACTGGTTTGGTAAGATAGATTTGAATCCCTGCTTCCTTGGCCAGACGCGCATCACCACGAATTCCAACCGAAGTGAGCATAGCCATGCGGGTGGTGTTCAAAGAAGGATCTTTTGCAATAAGTCGCGCAACTTCCAGGCCATCCATATGCGGCATATGCATATCAAGGATGGCTATGTCGAATGGTCGGCCTTCTTCTGCGGCCTGGTGCAGTAGAGTAAGTCCTTCAAGACCGTTTGGTGTACTGACCTGTTCCATTCCCCAACTGGTCATCTGCTGATCCAGAAGCTTGCGGTTAGTGGCATTGTCATCTATGACGATTGCCCTCAGCCCGGAGAGTTTTTCGGCAGGAGTGCTGGTGACAATCTGTGTTCCGGAAGCCTTATTCAGAGTTACTTTAAGCCAGAACTCGGACCCCCTTCCAGAACGGCTGCTGCAATCTATCTCACCTCCCATAAGTTCAACAATCTGGTTGGAGATAGCAAGCCCAAGACCGGTTCCGCCATATTTACGGGTGGTCGAATAATCTGCCTGGGAAAAGGGTTGGAATAACTTTTGCTGTTCTTCATCACTGATACCAATTCCTGTATCACTGACTGAGAAACGGAGTGTTACATCGCCTTCAGTTTCCTCCAGCACGGTAAGCTGTATCAGGACTTCGCCATGGTCAGTAAATTTAATGGCATTACCAAGTAAATTGACCAGAATCTGTCGCAGGCGACTGGGGTCACCACTGGAGTAGGTTGGAACATTGTCTGAGACATCAACGATCAGTTCCAAACCCTTGGCGTGGGCTCTGGGGGCAAGCATCTGGGCAATATCTTCCACCAGTGATGGCATATGAAAGTTAATCGTCTCCAGTTCCAGTTTACCGGCTTCGATCTTGGAAAAGTCGAGGATATCATTGATAATGGTCAATAGGGATTCACCTGAGGCCATGATCGTTTCAATGCAGCTGCGCAATTCTTTGTCCAATTCCGTATCCAGGGCCATTTCCGCCATCCCCAGAATCCCGTTCATCGGGGTACGAATTTCATGACTCATATTGGCAAGGAATTGTGATTTGGCCTTGCTTGCGGCCTGCGCTTTTTCTGCCAGAATAATTGCCTCATCCATGGCCTCCTGCAGATCAATGGTCCGTTCACGCACCTGTTCTTCAAGATACTCATCCCGTTGCTGTATCTTGCTCAGCATATCGTTAAACCCAACTGCCAGAAGTCCAAGCTCATCTTCACTGCTTTGCTTGACGCGGAGACTGTAGTCTTTTTGTTCCGAAACCTGTCTGATAGTGGTGGCTAATTGTATGACCGGGCCGGTTATGATGGTTTGCAGTCGATTTGCCAGAAAGGCGGCGAGAAGCAGACCACACCACAGGATGGCCAACAGGTACATACCGATGTTGAACATGTTGGCAGTGAGGTCGCTCAGGCTTGCCTGCATATAGAGCGTCCCGATCTTGTCTCCATCCAGAATGATGGGCTGGATGATATCGATATGATTCTCTTGATAGAGGTACCCCTGTTTGATCAACTGAGAGTTGGAAATGATATGATGAGAGAACTCATCTGATGTCGATTTTCGTGAGTAGACTGCAAGGGGAGCATTTTCTGGATTGAAGATGCGGGAATACACGATTGTTTTTTTCTTGGCCAGGGATTGCAGGTTCTTTTCCAGTGCCTCCACATCATGAAAGGTCAAGGCAGCGGTGCTGTTTTCACCTACAACCTTAGCTAGGGTCTGGAGTTCCTCAAGTGCACTTCTTTTATTTAAATACCAAAGACTTACAAATGCGACACTGAGAGCCAGAAGAAGTACAGAAGTACAGACACCCAGGATGATGGTGTTCAGCTTGTGTTTGATTGGAAGCCTTCTGAACAAACTGTTCATTTTTCCACTCCCAGCACTTCAACGGCCAGCGAAAGTAACTGCGAATCGATCTTGATATTGTTTGCTCGAGCTGCTTCAAGATTTATAATAAATCGCAATCGTCCCCTTCTTGTGACAAACTGGATTATGCCACCGAGATTAGCAAAACTTGAACTGTCACCAACCGTTACTGTTGCTGTGGAGCGGAGAGCTTTCAGAACTGCCTGCAGAGTACCTACCACTGGTGGATTGATATAGAGAAGATGACAGAGCTCTATCTCATTAATATCCTTAAACGGTTGAATGATAATCAGCCTGTTTCGAACTGTTCGCATGGCCAAAGGGGCCAATTCGTCCTGAAAAGGGTTTTTACCGAGTACCCCGATGACCAATGGAGACTGTTTATCGGCAAAGGCATCCTCCGGCCAGTGAATGAACTTGGCAAAGTTATAGAGGTAGGCCGCTTTCAGCTGTGCCTCGGAAGAAATCTCGGTACTCTGTCCGGGAAGAGCAAACCCGAGGAAAAAGGCCAACGTGATGATGAGAAAGAAGTGTTTCACTGAATCGACCGTCCCCTTAAAAAGTCCATATCAGCTTGGCATACACACTCTGCCCAATCTCAGTTGGTGGGATAAAATACTCGTTTATAAATTCCATATGATCAGACTCCAGCAGGTTTTGACCCGCCAGCATCAGTTCCAGGTTTCCGGTCGGTTTCCAGATGATATTGACATCAAGTGCAACATACGCATCAATCTCAATTCCCGCATAGTAGGCAGCCTGACTTGCAATTTCTATTTTATCGACATAGCGTCCCCAGATGTTCAAACGAACAGTTTCACTCAGGTCGATGGCCGAACGCAATGATACCTGATGTTGCGGACTTGAATTCTCCGTTACTATGTCACTGATGGAAAATTCGGTCTCCATTGCATTAAGAGGAGTCATCGACAATTCAATAAAACTATAATTCAATTCTGCCATCAGCCAGGATAGTGGTTGCCAGTGGCTGCTGAATTCCAGGCCGTAACTGTACCCTTTCAGGTCGTTAGTAAATAAGATGGTTGTTGAATCTAGTGGTACATATTCAGTCAGTTTTTTGTAATCATTGTAGAACAGAGACAGGTCGATAGAAAAAATAGTACTTTGTAAGTAGCGGTATCCTGCCTCGTAGGCGACCACCTCTTCCGATTCCTTTTCAGGATTGCCTATGACCATGATTTTTGGAAATGGTGGAATGGGAAGAGGCTCCAGGACAATGCGGCCACTATCCTCTACCCGTGACGGTGTGCGTACTGCTCTAGAAACCGAGGTCCAGAGACTGTTCCCTGGATTGACCTTCCATAACAAACGGGCACTGGGCTGAATTTCGACACCGGTGTAGTCATTATGTTCGATTTTTGTGCCCAGAGTGAGCCTGACTTGGTCTCCTAGCAGTTTGATTTCGTCTTGAATAAATCCGCTGAAGAGTTCGGTCGTCCGCTCGTCCGGAACTATTGCGAACATATAGGTGTTGTCGAAGTCATCAGCAATATTTCTATACCTCAGGCCCCAAACGAAATCATGTTGATCCATCAATTGAAAGCGATGTTGAAAGTCGAAGTCCACGGTGTGGTGGGTCTGGCCCAGATAGAATTCGTCCCGCTCAGTTGCATCAAAATAGGCCTGCAAGGTCCAGGTGTTTGTTTCTGAGTTCTTTTGCTGCCAGCGGCCCAGCAGGTTATAGCCGTCATGCTCTATTTCATCATCAGCGATTGATGGCAGTGGTGAATCAGCTGTCCAGGTTGGAAAAATTGTTTGATTGCCTTCTCCCTGATACAAGTCACCCTGTAGTGTCCAACTGCTTTTCAATCCTATATCACCATCCAGACGGAATCCACCTCCAGACATCTGAGAATCATCATTGGCATCACTGCCATCAGCCAACAACTGGTAGGAATCCTGATCGTGCCGATTAAGGTACAGGCGGCCGTATATATCTTTATTTAATTGTGCCCCGTAACGGAAGGAAGCGATGGCCTTTTCATGATTCCCTGCACCGGCACTGACCAATCCCCCCTGCGTGTCAGAGGATTGTTTGGTGATGATATTGATGATACCGTTGACAGCATTGGCTCCCCAAAGGGTTGCCCCAGGTCCCCGGATCACTTCTATTCGATCCACATCTTCAAGCATCACATTTTGACTATCCCAGTAAACCCCTGAGTAGGAGGGAGTGTACACGCTACGACCGTCGATCTGTACCAGGAGTTTATTGGAAAAGATACCGTTGAAACCACGGGAGGTGATGGCCCATTTGTTGGAACTCAATCTTGAAACCTGCAGGCCCGGAACCATGCGGAGGGCCTCGGGAATTGAGGTGACGCCGGAGTCATGGATGGCTTCCTGGTCAATCACGTAGACAGCAGACGCAACATCAGCAAGCTTTTGTTCCTTACGCCCAGCCGAGGTGATCTGAATCTGCATCAACTGAGAGAGGTCAAGGTCGAGTATTTCGTCATCGGCTGCGCGTAGAAGATTCGGAGGAGCGAAAACAGCGACAAAGGAGAGACAGAGCCCTGCCGTGATTTTTTGCATGGTTTGATGAAATTGGTACACCGTGGTAATAAGGCCCTAAAGAGATTGACAGGGAGATTTCTTTCAAGAACGTTGAAGACACCCTGCATGTAATATATATATTAATGCTATAATATTTCATTACTGCTATGCAAGTCTTTTGACTTGTGATTCCACAATAATCAGACATTACAGGTGACAAAAGACCGTAAAGTCTGATTTTTGTCTTCCCGTACGAAAAAAACAGGTCTGCCGCTTGGGCAGAAAACAGCACTCAACAACGCCCTATCATATGAATATTATAACTAAAAAATCGACCTTCAGCTCCATGCTGCAAAATGGTCCGTTTTCCGTGGGAGACACGCCTCCATTCGCTCACCCCTTCTCCCGGGAGACCAAAGAGTGGGCCGGAAAAATTGGCAGCGATCAGCTGATGAAAACCAAATATCGTGCTGTGAGGAATCAATTATTCGATCTGCTAGGTGTCTCCACCTTTGATGAAATACTAGTGCTTATCCATAACAAAAGGCTCAGAAAGGAGACGATCCTTACCGCCCATCAACTTCTTGGCAATATGTTTGGTATTGATGGAGACGCTCAGGTGATTAATCGCCATCTCCATGATTATGCCCGTACGGCAGATGATGTTATCAGCTCTTTACGGACCAAAGTTCTTGCCCCATACAGTTCACACATCGAAACAACAAATGAGATAGAGACCATGTATGACCCGGTACGCCTGCTACTGGTCCTGTTTGATGAGCATTATCATCGAAAAGCCCGCTTTGAGGCAAAACGAAAACTGGTACTTATGAATCTGGCTGGATCGATTGATCAGAGAGAGCGGGAAACATTAATCGAAAAAAAATTTGCAAAATTCCTGCGTTTTCTCAACGCATTTGTCTGGAGTCCCAGTTTAAAAATTGGTGATCTCCAAATTTGCTATCTGCACAGCAGGCACAGTGAGGACGATTTTCGCTGTCTGGAGGTGGATGTTCTCAGTGAGGCTGAGGCATTAACAGTCTCTCCTACCGTTGGTGAGAAACTAACTCTGATCAAGCGCCGTAGTTTTCAGAGTCAGGGTCGTGAGATTCCCATCTATGTGACAATCAGAAAAAAACCACCGGCAGCCAAAGTACTGAAGCTGCTTAGGAAAAACGAAAAGAACCCGGCCACTGCCGTAGATGACGAACTAGGCTTGATGGCCGTTCTGAACTCCGTCAGTGACGTGAAATGCTTTCTCCGCCATTTAACAAAGAGTGCGGTACAGGCAGATTCGTTTATGACCCTGGAAGATATCTCGGACACATTGACTGGCGGTAAATATAGAGGAGCGGCAACAGGAAGTTCAGCCAAAACATCCATGCTCAAATTTTTTGCCAGGCTGGGAGGTATGCGGGTGGAATTTATCATTCACACCAATCGCTCCTACCTCAACTACATGTATCAGCGTGATGTGGCCCATGATGAATATGAGGTGAAACGGATATTTGATACCGGGGTTGCGGAATTTCTCTTTCCGTCGGATATCTATAAACTGGATATGGAAAACATTCGTACCACCATGCTAGCCAGGTTTAGAAAGAGGATTGAGGAGTATTGATTACTAAGCCGTGGCGGACGATCAGGCGGATGGGATTCGTACAATATTCTAAAAAAAACAGGCCGAAGACTGAAGGTAAAGAAAAAGCATTATCAATCCTTCAGCCTTTCTGTACCTTCAGCCTAACTACCTGAAACAAAGCCCCACTGTCAAGCAAACACTGCATTCTCAACATGTGGCGACATTCCAGAAACTTGACTTATTTATTCAATGCCCATTTTCCATCCTTGGCAACAAGCACAACAAAGTTACTCTTAGCCAGAGTGTTTTTATCGGTGAAAGAAACAGCACCTGTAATACCATTAAATGCACTGGTCTCTTTTAAAGCCTTCACAATGGCAGCTTTGTCAGTGGAACCGGCACGGGTAATGGCATCTGCCATCAGTTTCATACCATCATAGGCAAGTGGTCCGTAAGCATCGGGAGCCTGATTATAATTTGTTTTATAGCTTTTGGTATAAGCCTTGGCTGCGGGAAGATAATCAGCAGTTGGATTGGAGAAACAGAAAACGCCTTCCGAAGCTTTTCCTGCGATCTCAAGGAGTTTTGGAGAGTTGGAGCCATCACCAACTGCGATCAGCTTACGAAATCCTGCCTGTCGGAGCTGTTTAATAAGCAGGGCGCCATCGGAGTAATAAGCAGTCCAGAATACAGCATCGGGAGCCTTGGATTTAATTTTGGTAACCAGGGATGACTGATCCTGCTCACCCTTGTTCACGACCTCATAGGCAACAACTTCAAGACCCATGGCGGTCCATTTTTCTTTGGTCAGCTTGGCAAGATCCTCAGAATATCCGTCGCCCTGATGAACAAGGCAAGTTTTTTAATACCTTTAGCCTGAAACAGATCCACGGCAGTGTTTACCTGATCAAATCCGGTGGAGTTGATCTGAAAAGACGTTCCGGGATTGGCATCAATAAGCTTGGTGGAATTTGCAGCAGCCACAACAAAAGGAGTGCCGGCATCGCCGTAGATTTTAAGGGTTGGGAGCGTTGCGCCGGAGCAATAACCGCCGACAACACCCACAACGTCACTGGAAACCAGTTTTGAAGCAGCCGATGTTGCCATCTGAGGATCACACCCATCGTCACCGGTGATGGTGACAACATTCATACCCAGCACGCCGCCAGCCTTATTGATTTCGTTTACAGCAAGCTTAATGGAATTTTCCATATCTTTTCCGGCTGTGGCCTCGGAACCGGTGGTCGGCACCATAATTCCGATCTTCAAATCCGCAGCATTGGCCTGACTTAACATAAGCATACCGGCGAGTGCTCCACCGACAAGGGCTGAAATCTTCTTTGTTTGCATTAGTTTCTCCAAACTCTGGTTATTCCGTGTTTTCCAAACGGAGTTCAATAAAAAAAGTGCGGCAGACACTGCCTGTGCTGCAGCACTATCACACATCCATAATTAGAATTTACTCTTAAGGCTACCTTGCAAAATTGCCTTTTCAGCCCAACCCTTCGTTGCGAGATAAATTTTATCCTCGGAATATTAACTATATGCCTGCGGTAAAATTTATCTCACGCCTTGGTTTGGGGCGAAAATGCTAATTTTTCAAGGCACCCTTAAGCTTCTATCATAAAAAACAAAAAAAAATGATTTTAATTTCTATTATTATTATGACGAGGTATTCAGACTGAAGGAATTTAGGCTAAAGGAAAGACTGCATTACAGTAACCGTCAGCCTTTCTGTACCTTTATCCTCAAGATCTGGGTTGCGGGCAAAACCTACTTTAGTCTCTTTTATACCAATTCATCCGGCAAGGTAAAGGTGAATCGACACCTGTTAAGAGAAAGAATAAAGATTCTCAGATTTAGTTGTACAGATTTGCAGCCGGGAACTAGTATAAAAATTGCTAGAGTGACAAGATGTTCCAATCATCACCGTATTCTGGAGAAAGTATGCAAATGACAAACGAAACCAAAATAAGAGAGCAGGCAATACAACTCGCCAGATCATGGCAGAACCGGGCCAATGAAATGCTCACCTCTGAAGAAGAAAAGATACAACAGCAGATGACCGGCCTGCTGAGCAATCCTGCCGATAAAATTCTCCTGACAAAAATAATTGACCAGAGCTTTCGTCCTAGTGATCCTGACCGCGTAGCAAAACAGATAGCAAACCTGCTTGAGGAATACGGGCTTCCCGGATTCTTCGGCGACGTCGAAAAGCTGCTTATACAGATGTTTGTTGGTCTGGGAAAACACTTTCCCTCCTTTGCCGTCCCGAAAATGATTGAACAGATGCGCAGCAGCAGTAGCCGAGCCATCATTCCCGGTGAAGAAAAAGCCTTACGTGCCCATCTTCATCGCCGCCGCGAGCAAAATATACGGATGAACATCAATCATCTTGGTGAAGCCGTACTTGGGGAAGAACAGGCTGCCAAACGGATGTCAAGCTATCTCAGTGATATGGAAAATCCGGATATTGAATATATTTCAATCAAGATCTCCACCCTCTATTCCCAGATCAGCTCCCTTGCCTTTGAGCAGACCGTTGCTACTTTGAGAGAGCGTTTGAGTCAGATCTATCGCGCAGCACAGACCCATTATTTTATAAAAATTGATGGCTCGAAAATACCCAAATTTGTCAATCTGGATATGGAGGAATATCGGGATCTGGAAATCACTCTGCAACTTTTTAAAACTACACTTGAACAAGATGAATTCCATGATTTATCCGCAGGGATCGTGCTCCAGGCGTACCTCCCTGACTCCTTTCCTTTGCAGCAGGAACTCACCAAATGGGCGCGCCAACGAGTAGAGAAGGGAGGTGCGCCCATCAAACTGCGTATTGTAAAGGGTGCCAATATGGAGATGGAGAAGCTGGAAGCCTCTCTTTTCAACTGGCCCCTTGCCCCCTATGACAACAAGCTGGAAGTGGATGCCAACTATAAACGAATGGTTCGTTATGGGATGGAAGAAGACAACATTCGTGCCGTCAATTTAGGCATTGCCTCCCATAACCTCTTTGAGCTCGCCTATGCGGCAACTCTGGCAAAAGAAAATGGAGTCACCGACTTTTTCTACTTTGAGATGCTTGAAGGTATGGCCGATCATGTACGTCGCGCTCTGCAGGAAACCACGGGAGATGTACTTCTCTACGCCCCCGTGGCAACCAAAGATGAGTTTATCAATGCCATCGCCTATCTGATTCGCCGCCTCGATGAAAACACAGCCGAGGAGAACTTCCTTCGCTATGCCCCTGGCCTTGTAGTCAATTCTCCCGATTGGAACTTTCTGGAGGAACATTTTTCAGCATCCTGTGACACCATTGACCAGGCAGTAACTGGGCCCAACCGGATTCAAGACCGAAATACAGAGACGTTCTCCCTTCAAATGTCGAGCCTGTACCAAAATCGTTTCGTCAATGAGGCGGATACAGACTGGTCACTAGCTGCCAACCGCAAATGGGCGGAACAGATTCGCAGTAACTGGATGAAAACAAAGGACGAAACTCCAATCAGCATTCCCATTGTTATTGCAGGTGAAGAACTCATTGGCGACAGAAAAATCTGTGATGCCATGGATCCGAATCAGCATGCCGCTCACATCTGCGTGGCCCGGTTTACACTTGGCAAAAAAGAAGATACTGAGCTTGCTGTGCATACAGCGAAAAAGGATCCGGACGGATGGCGACAGAAGACAGTGCGGCAGCGAAATGAAGTCCTTGCCCGGGTGGCCATGGAACTCCGGAGAAATCGAGGTGATTTCCTTGGGGCAGCAGCGGCTGAAACCGGCAAGGTCTTTATGGAAGCAGACGTGGAAGTTTCCGAGGCCGTAGATTTTGCGGAGTTTTACCCTTACTCAGTACAGCAGTATGAGGCCATTGAAAACATCCGTGTGAAAGGAAAAGGGGTGGGCCTGGTAATTTCTCCCTGGAACTTCCCCGTGGCCATTCCCTGTGGTGGCCTGGTAGCTGCCCTCGCAGCCGGCAATACTGTTATTTTCAAACCGTCTTCAGATGCCGTAGTGGTCGCCTGGGAAATCTGTCAGTGCTTTTGGGAAGCTGGTATTTCAAAAAACACTCTGCAGTTTCTCCCCTGTTCAGGCAGAGATGTGGGGCCAACCCTGACGGCTAATCCTGACATAGATTTCATTATCCTCACCGGAGGGACCGATACCGGACTTTCCATCTTAAAACAGTCCCCGGGAATCTATCTCGCGGCAGAGACCGGCGGCAAGAATGCAACCATAGTCACCGATATGGCCGATAGAGATCAGGCCATTAAAAATATTATCGCTTCGGCCTTCGGCAACAGCGGCCAGAAATGCAGCTGCACCTCTTTGCTTATCCTGGAAAAAAGTATCTATAATGATCCTCATTTTCGCCAACAACTGGTTGATGCAGCCAGAAGTGTTCATGTGGGTTCTGCCTGGGATTTTTCCAACAAACTCGGCACATTGATCAAGCCCCCAAGCGGCGACCTGCAACGCGGTCTGAACACTCTCCAGAATCATGAACAGTGGGCTCTCGAGCCCAGCCTGCTGGACAACAATCCACAGCTCTGCACGCCTGGAATCAAATACGGTGTTGAGCCCGGAAGTTATGACCATATGACAGAATTTTTCGGGCCCCTGCTTGCTGTTATATGCGCCGAAGATCTCGATCACGCCATACAACTGGTCAATCAGACCGGATATGGACTGACCAGTGGTCTGGAAAGCCTTAATCGGCAGGAGCAGAAAAAATGGCAGGAGAAAGTCCTGGCCGGTAATTTGTATATTAACCGGGGAACCACCGGAGCTGTGACTCTGCGTCAACCCTTCGGCGGGATGGGAAAATCAGCCCTTGGCCCAGGAATTAAAGCGGGCAGCCCGGATTATGTTGCTCAGTTTATGGAATTTGAAGAACATGGCAATCCACAGTGCGGAGTAATCAGCCAGGAAAGCGACCTCCTGCGACTGGCCAATGAATGGGATGTTATGCAGAACTGGGGCGTATTTGCCGAGCATGGTGCTGATATCAGTAAAACTATCTTTGCCATAAAAAGCTACCTCTACCAGATGGAACACAAGTTTTCCAGGAAAGAGGATTACTTTCACCTTCGTGGCCAGGACAATATCCTTCACTATCTGCCGATCAAAGAGATGTGCATCCGATTGCATAATGATGACAGCTTATTTGAAACTCTGGCACGAATTGCCGCAGCAAGGACAGCTGGATGTGACTTTGTGGTCAGTGTTCCAAACGACCTGAGCAATCCTGTTACCAGCTTTCTTGAACACAGATATGGACAAGCATTGCTTAAAAAAGGACAGATGATTTATGAAAGCGATGAACATCTGGCTGAAAAGCTACACAGCATAGACCGTATTCGCTATGCCGCACCGGAACGGGTACCGGATGGGCTTTTCCGGGAAGCTGCAAAAAACGGTTTTTTTATTTCAAGAAGCCCGGTATATATGGAAGGCCATCTTGAATTGCTGCACTATTTCAGACAGCAGTCGATCTGTGATAATTACCACAGATATGGCAACCTCGGTGAGCGGGGCGAACTCAAATGACAGTGCTATTTTCATAAATTAACTGTGTAACTTCAGCGTGACCAAACAGACAAAGGCATATATTCTGACCCTGATGGTCGTTACCTTCTGGGCAACAGCAGCCTCTGCCTTCAAGATAGCGCTGCGGGATGTTACACCAGCCGCACTGCTTTTTTACTCCACACTCTTCTCAACCATCGCCCTGTTTGCCATTCTCTGCTACCAGGGCAAGATTGGATTGCTCCTCAAAAGCAATCGTAATGCCCTGACTAGAGCGGCACTACTGGGTTTTATCAACCCCTTCCTCTATTATGTCATTCTGTTCAAGGCGTATGCTATCCTGCCCGGGCAGATTGCCATGAGTCTGAACTACGGTTGGCCGCTTGTTCTTACCCTGCTGTCGGTTCCCATTCTTGGCCAGTCCCTCAGTAAAAGTCAGTTACTGGCAGTATTGATAAGCTTCATTGGCGCAGTGATCATTTCCACCAGAGGGGAATTTGTAAGCCTGGGAGAAGTCAGCAAACTCGGAGTTCTACTGGCATCCGGATCCACAATTATCTGGGCAACATACTGGCTTTTTAACGCAAAAGATGGGCTTGATCCCGTGGTCAAACTCTTCACTGGATTCTGCTTTGGTTTTTTCTATACAACCCTGTTTTGTCTGTTGAGCGAAGGAATCCACATCCCTGTTGCCAGAGCATGGCCACCTTTAATCTACGTTGGTCTCTTTGAAATGAGTCTCACTTTTGCCCTGTGGCTGACAGCCCTGCAACTGACATCTTCGGCAGCCCGGATAGGAAATCTCATTTATATAACACCGTTTTTCTCTCTTTTGATCCTCAGTAGTGTGGTTGGGGAACAGATCCATCCCGCTACTTTTGTCGGCCTTGCCTTGATTATCGGGAGCATCTTATTCCAGAGTTGGGTTAGCAGAAAAAAAACATAAGCCAACTCACACACTTTCTGCCTACAACCCTTATATAAAACTCTCCTGTAACTATTCACCGAAATTAAGTTTGAGTCGGAATTGAATAACGAATACGCTGGTAGGAAACTGGGGACATGACCCAATTCGTCTTTTTCTTTTGAATTGGGATCGTGTCCCCAGATTCCGGATAAATATTGTACCGTTCAATAGCATGGTGAAGTAACACTCTCCTAAGTAATATTCTCTCTATGCAATAGGGCAATTCTCTGCTGGGCAAACCTTCCGGCCACTACCTGGGCGTTCTGGATAGTGTTTTCTCTTCGCTAATATTATTGAGTTTCAGTCTTTCAAATAAACAGCGAAAGTAGGGAAAGGCTGGCAAAAGACAGAAGAATCCCCCAACCCACCAGAGCAGCCGTCAGCCTTGGAGCAAACCCTGCACTCATGGCCATGGCCCCTGCCGTCACCATGGGCGGCATTCCTGCCTCAAAGATGGCAATTCGTGCTGCAGGACCACCAAGGCCCAGGAGTTGACAGATTAAAAGAGCTGTAAAAGGGGCAATAAGGAGTTTTACGATTAGCCCAAAACAGAAGGGAATGGCCTGACCAGGAGCCAGCCTGATTTTCAACTGCAAACCGATGGCGAACATAACCACGGGAACCAGTGAAGAGGCAATCAAGGATAGACTCCCCGAAATCGCCGGATACTGCAGTGGTTTTGCTAAAACAAGACCAACAAGAAGCGCTATAAAAGGAGGAAATGACAGGACCTTTTTAAGGATTCCCCCTGCACTCTGACGCTGTTGCTCACTGTAAAGGGCAAGTATAAAAGAACCATAGGTTGAAAGTGCCAGAAACGACCCGAACTGATCATAAATAATCCCGTAGGAGACCATTTCTGTCCCCCAGAAGGCCTCAATCATCGGGATCCCCAAAAATGAGGTATTCCCCAGAGGAACGGTAAGAAGAAGTACCGCCGTAACCTCACGTGACCATCCAAATATGCGACTGGCAACAAACACCAGAACAGCCCCGAGAGCAGTCATCAACCAGGGCATTAGAAGCAGAATAAACAGATCCGTGGAAAAGGAAAGCGTGGGAACCTGGCGCAGGATAAGGGCTGGAAGAGCTACCCAGATAACATAGAGATTGAGAGTCAGAGGGGCATTGTCGGCAAAGAGTTTCAGTCTTTGCAGCCCCATACCTGCGACAAGGCAGATAAAGATAAGAATAAAATTTTCCATTTGTTTAAAGCTATAAGTCCTATAGGTAAAGACAATTTATCATGGGCACGAGCTGTAAAACTTTTCACAATCGTCTGAAAAAGCGTATAATACACCATGTATAAAATACTTAAGAGTGATTCACATCAAAAACTTGAACTTGAAGTCCAAAGATATTTGAAGAATGGATGGTCCGTTGCCGGCGGGGTTGCCATCTCACCTGAATCTATCTATTTCCAGGCTGTATTTAACTCCACAAAAATTGAATTCCATCAAAAGAAAGGAAAATAGCTCAATAGTTTTTGCTATAGCCTTCCCTCCCTGACAGATAAAAACACCACTACACATTTCATTTTTTCCGTTGTAGCATACTAAATGATTAGACAGTTCATTGAAAAATGATAGGGAAGGGTTCTCAGCAAACAGAAAGTCAGTATTCATTTAAACAGAGGTATGGTAATGAAAAAATTAGTAAGTCTTATGGTTTCTTTGGTTTTACTTTTCAGTGTTGCTCTTGCACCGGCTTGGGCAGGTGGTGGAAAAAATCAGGGTGATGTTGGCCGGGGTACAGTCGACCAGGGTGATAGTGGTAGTGAGGATTCATCTCCTGGTAGCGATGCCATGGGAAACCAAGTGGATTAATGCTTAGTCACATTAAAAATGATTAGGACCGTTTTGGACAGAACAGTGCTAAAACGAAAAAAAAAGGAGTTAAGCCAAAATATGACTTAACTCCTTTTGAAACAGATGGTGCCGGGACCAGGAATCGAACCAGGGACAAACGAATTTTCAGTCATTACCCCCGAAGCTTCCCAACCTCCTTGCTGACGGTAACTTACTGAAATACTAGATAATATATTTCCCAGATTTTAGCTAATTTTCTTTGTTTTTACATATTTGGGAATGTTTTTATCACACAGACCCACACACAGAATTCTTTGATAACACTTTCGACAGTTATTATCAGGAAGGCATCCTCGATCAAACAATCAATTTCTTAATACCCCAACCAGCGACTTTTATTTGAAATGGAATTTTCATTTTCTTCGTCCTCATATTCCTGTTCTCAGGCACCATGCGGCCTTTTGTGACACTGTACTTTACCTCCCTGCCCTACGGAGAGTTGAACTAAACGTAGAGCACGACACCATTCCCCACAGAAAACAATAAATTACACCCACATATACATTTATAACTATATAAACAGTCTGTTACAATAGTGTTTTGCATGAATTACAAATAAATTTTATTGCACACAAACCTAAAAAGTGCTTATATTCTTTTCAGGAGGTCATAAAATGAACACACTTGAAGAAGTCAAAAAACATTTGCGTCCGGGCCAAGTTTATAGACGTGCGGATTTAACCCAATGGTCTCGAAGTGTTGATCGTCATCTGTCGCAACTGGTCACAGACGATACTCTTGTGAAACTCCGGCAAGGAGTGTATCTGTGCCCAAAACAAAGCCGCTTCGGGAAAGTACCTGCTAACCCGGAAAAATTGGTCCGTGTTTTTTTGAAAGACGATGATTTTCTACTGACCTCACCAAATGATTATAATGCTCTGGGGGTTGGGACTACTCAGTTGTACAACTTGCGAGTTGTTTACAACCACAAACGCCATGGGAAATTCGAACTTGGCGGGCAAACTTTTGATTTCCGTGTAAAACCTCGATATCCGAAAAAAGTGACCCCCGAGTTTTTACTGGTTGATATACTCAATAACCTTGAAAATTTGGCTGAAGACCGCCATAAGGTTTTAGAGCGTGTGAAAATGAAATTGCCCGAGATGGATTCCAAACGTTTGCGGTCAGCAGTCAAGCGTTTTGCAAAGCTGTCAGTAAAGAAATATCTGGAGAATATACCCCTTGGGATCTGATCCTTTTCTCCACGAACTAAAGGATTTCGACGAACTCATCCAGGTTGTGTCAGGTGAGCACAGGATCGCTCCACAGCTGATAGAGAAAGATTACTGGATCATGCACTGCCTTTTTGGCCTTACATCCCAGGGATTCAGCTTTCAGCTTAAAGGTGGAACCTCCCTGTCAAAAGGCTACGGCATCATAGACCGTTTTTCTGAGGATATTGACATTCAAATCGATCCACCTGCTGGGATGGATGTCAAGTGTGGTAAAAATCATACGAAAAAATCCCATATCGAATCCAGACGGAAGTATTTTGAGTGGTTGGCTGGTGAGATCAAAATACCAGGCATTGATAGTGTTGAAATTGACCCTGCTTACGAAGATCCATCGGGAAAATGTCGCAATGTTGGCATACAATTGAAATACCCCAACACGCTTGATCCATTGAAGGGGGTAAAGGATGGAGTATTGCTGGAAGTAGGTTTTGATGACGTAGAACCCAACGATCCAGTAGACATCTCTTCTTGGGCTCATAGTAAGGCAGCTAGTCAAAAAGGGCTTCTATTTGCCGATAACCTTGCATATGGCATTAAATGTTACCGGCCAGGGTACACTTTTGTTGAAAAGCTCCAGACAATATCTACCAAATTTCGTTCGCAACAGAAGGCTGGCGAATTTCAGAACAATTTCCTGCGACATTACTATGACATATATTGCTTATTGGAAAACCCTGATGTTCAGAAATTTATAGGAACAGCTGCTTATGTCGCACACAAGAAGAAAAGATTTCGGAAGGATGACGAGCTTGAAATCAAAAAGAATGAAGCTTTTCTCTTGAGTGATCCAGAAGTCCGTGCACAGTATAGAGTTGAATACGAGAAGACCGCAGATTTATATTATAAAGGTATAATTCCATTTGAATCGATTCTAAAACAAATACAGCAGAACATCGATAATTTGTAAAAAAAACATTCCAAAGAACATCTAACCCTGCTGAGTTAGTGTACCATTCTTTCTGTAAATTCAAATAAAGCTTGGCAGTAGCAG
>CAZIDU010000043.1:0-31150 GCA_964538055.1 uncultured Desulfocapsa sp.
AATTATAACACGTCACGTTACAAATACGAAGTATTATGTTTTACATTGTACTAGGTTGTTGATATTATCGAGTCTCGTTTTGATGTTGATGGCGCCTGCCCGTTTTGCGGCCATGATCAATACTACAGGCATGGCTTCGCAAACAAATTTCAACGTTACCGTTGTAGAGATTCTAAGAAAACATTCAATGCCCTAACCGGCACGCCATTCTCTCGTCTTCGCCACAGGAACAAATGGCTGAAATATCTTAAAGCACTTACAGATTCTTTGACCGCACGTGAAGCAGCGACAGTCGTTTGTCTTCATCGTACTACTTCTTTTCGGTGGCGCCATCGTTTTTTAACATGGCTAAAACTCGATCACCCGACTGTGCTTCAAGGGATTACAGAAGCTGATGAAACATACCTGCTTGAGTCCAGTAAAGGATCTCGCAAACTAGACAGGAAGCCACGGAAATGAGGTGTGGCCACGCGATCGTTCAGGGCATACCTTGGATTTCGTTACAGGTAGAGGACCAGTAAGCAAAACCCAACTTGAGACCCATTTGAAATTCATACTGGACCATGATGCATTATTGGTCAGTGATGGACATAGGGCCTACAAGGCTTTTTGTAACGCTGAAGAAATTACCCATGAAATTGTTAACCTCAGTAAAGGACAAAGGGTTAGCAAAGGCGCTTATCATATTCAAAATATAAATGCTTATCACAGCCGGTTTAAAAATTGGCTGGTGCGCTTTCATGGTATTGCAACTAAGTACCTACCCAATTACCTTGGCTGGAGACGATCCTTAGAGCAGCATCGTAAATGCTCTACTGAGTCCTTATTAAATATTGCTTTGGGTCAGTTTCCACAGTTAACGCGAACATAGCCAAAAAGAATTACTGGAAGATGGGGTGCTTCTGAAGTTACGACATTATTCGTAGCTGATACACTCTGCCGGACAGGAGCCCATGGCCTCTTCTATACAGTCTTCATCTCCACCTTCTTCCTGTATTACATAGGCTTTGTTTTCATCATCATTGAAGGAAAAAATATCTTTGCAGAGTTCAACGCACGTTTCACAACCGATACATTCTTCCTGATCTATCTGAACTTTTTTTGCCATTGAAATATTTCCTTAACTGTTGGTCTTCAATTGGGTTGTGATAAAATTGTTAACACTGGTGAATAGAAGGTGGTCTAGTATAAGTACCTTCACCAAATTCTTTTCAAAAACACAAGAAAAAAAGTAACTTCACTATGCTATGAAATGGCGCAATGTTTACCCGGAATCTGGGGACACGATTCCAATTCAAAAGACAAAGACGAATTGGGTCATGTCCCCAGTTTCCTACCAGCTTATTCGTTATGCAATTCCGGCTCAAACTCAATTTCGGTGAATAATTACGAAACGAATTTATAAGATACTAAAAGCGTGGGGAGGAGAAAAGCTTTTTGTTGAGAAGTTGTATCAAATATTGAAAATAGTGCATAATGAGAAAGTTTCAGGGCTTTTATTAAAAAGGGATATGTATTTCGTGGACGTATAATTAAGAGCAGGTGGTCCTTTTCTTACATGGTTAGAACAACCATTTATATTTTCCTGTCACGCTGGCCAACCTTTGGTCTTCCTCCGCAGTCATACATAAGTCAGGGGCTGATTTGTAGAAGATCCATCATGACGAAGTACTACTTTTGCATTGACATCTTTACAGTATTTAGTATCCTACAAAATTGTTTTGTGAAATATAGTATCACTCAAACTTTTACATCTCCATAGCAGTGTCAATCGTAGGATACATAACCATTATGAAATGTCCCCTATGGAGCCATTCCATTGTTTTTCCTATAAAAAACAAATTATTAATCCACCCACCCAGTAAGACAGGAACAGTATGGAAAAAATAATCATAAAAAACCTCTATAAAATTTTTGGTGATTCTCCGGGTAAAGCCATGGAGTTACTCAAGCAGGGCGAAGACAAGGAAACCATACTGGACAAAACGGGTATGACCGTTGGAGTACAGGATGCAAGCTTTACAGTAAACAGCGGCGAGATATTTGTTGTTATGGGGCTTTCCGGATCCGGCAAGTCCACGCTGGTGCGCATGCTGAACCGTTTGATTGAGCCGACCAGCGGTGAGGTTTTGGTAGACGGAAAAGACATAACCAAAATGAAACAGGATGAGCTGGTCAAGTTTCGGCTGAACAATATGAGTATGGTCTTTCAATCTTTTGCCCTTATGCCCCATCTCACAGTTCTCGAGAATGCATGCTTTGGTCTGGATCTGGCTGGAATGGATAAAACAAAACAGACGGAACGGGCCATGGAAGCGCTGGAACAGGTTGGTCTTTCCGGTTGGGAAGAATCTTATCCCAAGCAGCTGAGTGGCGGTATGCAGCAACGCGTCGGTCTTGCTCGAGGCTTGGCAGTTGATCCGGAAATTCTGCTTATGGATGAAGCATTTTCCGCACTTGATCCTCTTATTCGAACAGAAATGCAGGATGAACTCCTGAAACTGCAGAAACGGGATCAGCGTACCATCATCTTTATCTCCCATGATCTTGATGAGGCACTGCGAATCGGTGACCGAATTGCGATTATGGAAGGTGGCAGAGTAGTCCAGGTCGGAACTCCGGAAGAGATCCTGCAGAATCCCGCCGATGACTATGTTAAAGCCTTCTTTCGCGGAGTGGATCCAACCGGTGTTATCTCGGCCAGCGATATCGTTCGCGACACACAATTAACGATAATCAAATCCCGGGTCGGTAGCCTGCGGGCCGCTCATGAACTATTGAGCAGTCAGGATAGAGATTATGCTTATGTGCTGGATTCAGAGAAGAGATTTCTAGGTCTGGTTACTGCGGAAAAGGTACGCGACTGTCTGGATGCAGGCGTACCGGACAACCCAATAGACCAATGTTTTATAGATAATATCCCTACTGCCCTTATGGATGACTCCATGCAGGATATCCTCCCTGAGGTAGCATCTAGTGCCTGGCCGGTTCCGGTGGTTGATGAGCAGGGAATATATAGGGGCGTCGTTTCCAAAAACAGATTTTTACGAACGCTGCACAGGGCAGACCAGAGTGCTGCAGAATAGTAAAGCAATAAATAGAGGATGTGTTGATGTTTGAAGATAAAGTTATTCCACTCGACAGTTGGGTCTCACAATTTGTGGATTGGTTGGTTGAAAATTACCGGGATTTTTTTCAGGCCATCAAATGGCCGGTGGATCAAACCCTTAACGGCTTGGATGTTGGCTTGAACTGGGCTCACCCTTTGCTCATTATTGCCATTATAAGCTTTGCAGCCTACCGCTTTAGTGGAAAAGGCCTGGCTGTTTTTTCCGTTGTGTCTCTGGTCTTAATTGGCTCTCTTGGTCTCTGGGAAGATACCATGACCACCCTGGCCATGGTTCTTTCGTCTGTGGTCTTCTGTGCTCTGGTTGGTATACCGCTTGGAATATGGGCAGGCCGCAGTGATCGTTTCCTTGTCGTCCTGCGTCCCTTACTTGATGCCATGCAGACAACTCCGGCTTTTGTATACCTGGTTCCCATTGTGATGCTTTTTTCCGTGGGTAATGTTGCAGGTGTGCTGGCTACCATCGTCTTTGCCATGCCTCCTGTCATCCGCTTGACCAGTCTCGGCATCCGGCAGGTTCATCCCGAATTGGTTGAAGCTGCCCAGGCCTTTGGTGCCACGCGATGGCAGGTATTGCGCAGAGTACAGATTCCACTGGCCATGCCCACCATAATGGCTGGTCTGAACCAGACCATAATGATGGCCCTGTCCATGGTGGTTATTGCCGCACTTATTGGTGCAGGAGGGCTTGGCTCTCCCGTTATTCTCGGGCTCAACACCCTTGATATCGGTCAGGCAGTGATGGGTGGCCTGGGTATAGTCCTGATTGCCATTATCCTGGACCGGATTACTCAGGGTATGGCTCAAAAAAAGTAACCGTTTGGAACGAAACAGTATGGATTATTTCGCCGGAATACGAAACAGCCTTCTTGATAAACAACCACTAAACTCTCAGATTCTTGGTATTGGAGGCAGTCCCAGGAAAGGTGGAAATTCTGACATGCTCTTGCAGCATGTTCTCCAAGGTGCCAGAGAAAGCTACGCGGTCATTGAAAATGCCCACTTGAGAGACATTCAATTTCAGTCATGTATTGGCTGTGAAAAATGTAGAAAAGATAAAATCTGTACCGGATTGCAGGATGGAATGTCTCTGCTTTATCCAAAAGTAGTTGCGGCAAAAGGTCTGGTACTTGTATCGCCTACTCATAACTATAATATAACGGCATTAATGAAAGCATTTATTGACCGCCTATACTGTCTGTATAACTTTGATAATAAAAATCGTCCTGGTGAATGGTCGAGTCAACTGGACGGCCAGGGACGAAAGGCTGTGATTGTTGCAGTGTGTGAGCAGGAGACTAAAAAAGATATGGGATTTACTCTGGATGCAATGCGTCTTCCCCTTGAAGCATTAGGGTATGAAGTAACAAATGAACTTGCTGTATTTAACGTTTTTTCCAAAGGAAAGGTGAAAGAAAAAACAGAGATCCTGACTCAAGCCACAAATCTTGGAACTGTTTTAGCGAAATCTGTTGCATAACATGTTGATTATTCGAGGCTAAAAGCCATTAATTTATTCTAAATAAGGAGACAATGATGTTGCGATTCAAAAAAACAATTACTGCCATTGCGCTTGGCATGCTGATCTCAGTAGGGCCTGCCATGGCAAGCGACCAACCCGGAAAAGGGGTTACCGTAAACCCTGCAAGAGCAACGTGGAACACCGGCTTTTTCCAGGAAGCACTTGTCCGTCGTGCCCTGGAAACGCTTGGCTATAATGTTAAAAAACCAAAAGATCTCGCAAATCCTATTTTTTACAAGTCTCTGGCACTGGGAGATGTGGATTACTGGTGTAATGGCTGGTTTCCGAATCATGACAGTCAGCTCCCGAAAAACTTCTCAGAAAAGGCAGAGAAGTATGGCTATGTCGTGAAGGCTGGTGGTCTGCAGGGGTACCTGGTTTCAAAGAGAGACGCAGATAAATATAATATTCAATCCCTGGATGATTTTAAACGGGATGAAGTAAAAAAGGCATTTGACCTCAATGGAGATGGTAAGGCAGACCTCACCGCCTGTCCTCCAGGATGGGGTTGTGAAAACGTCATCACTCATCATATGGACGTCTATAACCTTGATGCACATATTAACCCGGTTAAGGCATCCTACGAGGCCGGTATGGCATCTGCACTGGCAAGTTACAAGAGCGGCAAGCCTATCTTCTTTTACACCTGGGCACCCAACTGGACAATTTTCAAGTTAAAACCTGGTAAAGACGTTGTGTGGATCAATGTTCCCAAGATTATGCCTAAAGAATCTCAGGCAGTGGCTGTGGACAGAATGACGGTATCGGGAATCGAAGGTGCGGTTAGTGATCCTATCAAATTGGGTTTTGTCGTCTCTGATATTCAAATCGTCGCCAATAAGAAGTTTACAAGTGAAAATCCTGCCGCGAAAAAGTTTTTTGAGATATTTACCTTGCCTCTTGGGGATATCAACGAGCAGAACACCAGGATGAATGGAGGCGAGAAATCTGCCAAAGATATTAATCGTCATGTGGATGAATGGATAGCAAAAAATAGTGACAAGTGGAATGCTTGGCTAACAGAAGCCCGGGCTGCAGCAAAATAGATTTACCACGTATTGACATTTCCCCTAGCCTGGCTCTTCTTAGTTGTTGAGTCAGGCTTTGTTCTTTTCTTCGTATTATTCCCTGAGTGTATTTAGACGCTATGGGAATATCGTTCCCCGCTAAAATCACTCCGGAGTTTTTTTAAGAATCTGGAGAATTGACAAAAGGTCTTCAGGGATATTATATCTCTATCCTAGAATAGGATAAAATTCAGCTGCCAATTCATCCAGTATCAAAAATCATTAGGAAGCAATACACTCATGGAAGACCGTCAAGAGAGAATGTGCAGCATTACCAGGCAGTTGCGAGTCGTGCTTCGGGTAGTTCAGGCCCACTCCAAAACCGTGGAAAAAACCTGTGGCCTAAGCGGCGCAAAGTTGTGGATGATGTGGGAGCTTTTCGCCACTCCCGGTATAAAAGTTTCTGACCTGGCCAGAACACTCACCATTCACCCCTCAACCTGCAGCAACATGCTCGATCAACTGGAAGGAAAGGATCTGGTCACCCGAGACAGGAGTAAAACAGACCAGCGTACCGTACACTTGTATCTGACAGAAACAGGGACAACCCTTCTGGCCAAGGCACCTCGTCCAGCCCAGGGAACCATGTCTGAGGCCCTGGAACGGCTCAGCGATTCCCACCTGAACCACCTTGAGGACGGATTAAACCAACTTATAGAAGCCATGCACTGTAAAGATGACAAGACCGGCATGATCCCCATTCCAAGTGAATAAATAAACCAGAAAGTCAATCCTGTAATATCTGGATTGATG
Source organism: uncultured Desulfocapsa sp. (assembly GCA_964538055.1). Lineage (GTDB taxonomy): Bacteria > Desulfobacterota > Desulfobulbia > Desulfobulbales > Desulfocapsaceae > Desulfocapsa. Next base: position 6,470 of record CAZIDU010000043.1, read on the forward strand.
TTATACCAACTAACAGGTCTTTGCTGAATAGCTATAATCATTTTTAACAGGAAGTTGTTTACGTTCTCCTTATGTGTAACAGAAATGATCAATCGTAAGATCCTCCTCAGCGGTGTATGTGAGGCGGAACTTGTTCAGGACCAGACACGGTCATCCCTTATTCCACTTCTTGATATCGCAGCCTGCGGTATTTGTGCAACGGATCGAAAAGCTTTCCTTGCTCCACCAGCCAGCATGAAATTACCTCTTGTACCGGGGCATGAATTTTGCGGTACCCATTTGTTGACAGGGAAACGGGTAGTCGTCTGGCCGGCAATCAATTGTGGCCATTGTGATCTGTGTTGCCGGGGCCAGAGCAATCTCTGCAAGGACATACAACTCTTTGGCCTTCATCTTGATGGAGGGTATCAACTCCGGTTTTCTCTTGATCATTCACTGGTTGAGAAAGCTGTCTTTATTGATATCCCTTCCAGAATAAGCTGGAATCAGGCCACCATGGCAGAACCTCTTGGGTGTGTTATTCATAGTCTTGGCCTTATTCAGAAAACACCTGAGACCGTCTGTATCTACGGGGCTGGACTGATGGGGCGGCTTGCTGCCAGATTGGTTCAACATAAGTGGCCTGACTCTTTTGTCGAGGTTCTTGATCCTGACCCCTTGCGTCAGGAATTGGCTGGTGAGACGCGCATTCGTGGAGGTGTGGATCTGGCTTTTATGGCCTGTTCCAGTGCTCAGGCAGTATCAGATGCGTTGCTACGTCTCAAACCAGGAGGAGATATGGTCATGTTTTCCGGTCTGGAACGGGACTGCAATCCTATCCCCATTGACTATAATCGTATCCATCGATTGGAGCAGACGCTGCATGGCTCCTATGGCTGCCTTTCTGAGGACATGAAACAGGCCCTTGATCTTATGGCAGAGGGAAGTATTGTGGTCGAGGATCTTATTAGCAGTGTGGTGTCTCTAGAGCAGGTTCCTGAGATCCTGGTGGAAACAGGAAACTCAGAAGAATTTAAAACTATAATAACAATTCAGTAGAACATAACAGTATGAGTTGCTATTCACCATGCTATTGAACGGAACAATAATTTATCCGGAATCTGGGGACACGATCCCAATTCAAAAGACAAAGACGAATTGGGTCATGTCCCCAGTTTCCTACCAGCGTATTCGTTATTCAATCCCGACTCAAACTCAATTTAGGTGAATAGTTACCAGTATGAACTATAAAGAAGAAGATATGCGCAGTTTTGGCAGGCTCATCGGTGAACTTGTCAACGGAATTGATATGGAGCGAGAGCTCTGTAAGGAGGCGTACCGCCAGGTTATTCTCAATGAACAGCCAGAACTGCAACAGGGTGCTTTTCTTTCGGCGCATCTGGCCAAGAAAGCCACTTTGGATGAGTTGTGCGGGGTGTGGGATGCGCTTTATGAGTATGACACAGCCACTATCAGCCCTGATTTTCCCGAAGATTGCTGTGATATCGTCGGCACGGGTTCGGATGCCTTAAAGACCATCAATGTTTCCACTCCTGCCTCCTTTCTTGCAGCTGCCTGCGGGGTGAAGGTGGCAAAAAAAGGGGCACGTCTGGTCACAGGTGTGTCCGGGGCAACTGATATCCTGGAAATTATGGGGCTTTCCATCGCTTCTCCACTGTCTCAGGCCGAGAAATGTCTGGAGGAGCATGGCATCTGTTATTTACCGGGTGAAGCTTTTTTACAGGCTGGCTGGGGACGTCTTATCCAGTCCATGCGTTTCACCTCTACCTTTAACATAATTGGCCCATTAACCAAGCCTTGTGCTAAAACCACCTCAATCGTTATCGGTGCCTATGCTCCGGAGATCTGTCCTCAGCTTATTGAGGTGCTGCGAGGCACTGGTACCAAGGCTGCAATGAGCCCCTATGGCATGAGTAGCGAGCACGATCCGACTCTGGGCATAGATGAGGTGTCGGTCTGTGGTCCCACTCAGATCGTAGAGTTACGTCAGGATCAGGTTGAAACCTATACCCTGATGCCGGCAGACTTTGGTATTCAACAGCACTCCTATACAGCCATTGCCAGCAAAAAAGATGCTCGGGCGAATGTGGCAGCGATACTCGCGGTGCTGAGTGGTCAGTATGACACGCCGGTGGCTGATCTCTTTTGTGTAAATGCTGCCTGCGCTCTGCGAGTCAGTGGTGTGGAAGAAAATCTTAAGAAGGCAACCGAGATGGCTCGTGAAACCATAGCCAATGGTACAGCGCTTGATAAACTGCGTCGGCTGATTCGCTTTCAGGGAGATGAAAATGGAGAAGAAAAACTTGAGTCTCTGCTCAATCTTTCAGTAAAATAGCACAGCCCGCTGTAATCATCACGCCGCTCGCGCATCTATTGGTCATCTTGAGCGCTTTTCTGCTTTTAAAGAGCTGCCCGGCTCGTGAGGCTGTCCAGGCATAGCAAAGAAGAACACTTCCAAGGACTACAGTGACCACGATACTGATTGCCAGAATATCCAAATGACTGAGGCTTGCAAGATCAACAAAGGTGGGAAGGAAGCCTAAATAAAACAAAATAACCTTGGGGTTGGCAAGGGTGATAACCAGTCCGCTACTGAAGTTCTTTGTCCATGACAGTTCTTTAATCCTCTGTATGGAAACTGGTTCCGTTGGGGACCGCCAGATTTTAACTCCCAGCCAGATCAGGTAAAGTCCACCACCATATTTTACAAAGACAAAGAAACTGCCCAGTATTTCTGCCATGGCCGAAAGTCCATAAACGGCGAGCAGCAGGAATATAAGATCCCCTGTAACAATGCCAAGGACAAGAGTCGCAGCATGGGCAAAGCCATTGGAGAGGGCGCGTGCCACCGTGGCAAAAACGCCAGGTCCCGGGGATGCTGCCAGAAGAAACATGGCAGCAGCGAAGGTTGTGAGTGTTAAAATTGACATGGGCTTTTGTTTCAGGTGGTTAGGCTAAAGACTAAAGGGTTGATAGTACGATTTCTTTACCTTCAGTTTTCTGCCCTAGCGCCTCCAGCATGATATAATCATGTAACAAATCGACTAGTTACCACAAGTCAGAAAATTGACTTATAAGGCCTTAGCCTTATCCATTGCTCTTTTAAAGGCATCTGCAGATCTTGCAATAACGTCGTCACCAACACAGAATGCCAGTCTGAAGTAGCCTGGCGCTCCAAATCCTTGACCGGGAACTGCCAGGATTTTTTCTTCCTGAAGTATGGCGCAAAATTTTACATCATCTGCAATGGGTGCTTTTGGAAAGACATAGAAGGCACCTTTTGGGGGGATAAACTCATATCCGGCATCTTTTAAGAGCTTGCAGAAGGTTTCACGTCTCTTAACATATATGGAGTTGTCGACACTTACATCCTGAAGCTCGGCGACAACACGCTGCATAAGAGCAGGGGCATTAACAAAACCAAGAATACGATTGGCAAGGGTCATGGCATCGAGAAGAGCGCCCTTGTCAGCGATGTCGGGGTGTACAGCGAGATATCCGATTCTTTCTCCGGGAAGGGAAAGATCCTTGGAGTAGGAAGAGAGGACAATCGAATTATTGGTGGCCTGAAAGATACTTCCCACAACATTGTCGTCAAAGATGATTTTGCGGTAGGGCTCATCGGCAATCATGTAAATGGTAGTTTTGAACTCCGCACCTTTTTTGTCGAGTAGTGCGCCCAGTTCGTTCAAGGATTCCTGAGAGTAAATCTGCCCGGTGGGATTGTTTGGGGAGTTGGTGATAACTACTTTTGTCTTTTCGGTGATGGCTGCTTCAATTGCTGCCATATCTAAGTTGAACTCGGCATCGGTCTGGACAACTTTACTCACTCCGCCATGGTTATCCACGTAGAAATTGTATTCCACGAAGTAGGGTGCAAGCAGGATTACTTCTTCACCGGGATTGAGCAGAGCTTTCATCACGACATTTAAAGCGCCTGCGGCACCACAGGTCATAAGCATATCGCCATGGAAGACATCTATGCCCTGCTCCTTGGACATTTTCCCGGCCAGTGCTTCGCGAACCCATGGGTAGCCACCGTTAGGCATATAGGCGTGAACCATGGGAGTTTCGTCCTTGACGATCTCCTGAATGACCTTGTTGTACTCCGGTGGTGGTGGGACATCGGGATTGCCGAGACTGAAATCAAAAACATTTTCGGCTCCGTGTTGAGCTTTCATTTTGGCTCCTTCCTCAAACATCTTACGAATCCAGGAAGATTTCTCGGCAAAGCTGCGCATTTTTGTTGAGATGGTCATTGGTGATTGCTCCTTTATATATTATTTCGTTATTATGATAAGGTGTTTAGGCTAAAGGCTAAAGGATTGATAATACTTTTTTGTTCTTTACCCTCAGTCTTCAGCCTTAGCGGCTTCAGCCTGATATATTTGTTGAAAAATCTAAATATTATTCAACAAATCAATCGATTGCCACCAGTCAGAAACTTGAGTAATAACCTAGTTCTTTTTTAAAAAATCATATGCTGCATTAATTTCTTTCATCTTTTCTTCAGCCACAGCCCGGAATTCCTCGCCAAGATGATTCACTTTGTCCGGATGGTATTTCATGCTGAGTTTCCGGTACGCTTTTTTGATGACATTCTGATCCGCACCTGGATTGAGCCCAAGTACCGCATAATACTGATCGGCTGAGCCTCGGGTCCCGGGACCGCTCTGCTGTTGTCTGCCATATTTGTATTTTGCTTCAATTGTTCGTTTGTCATACTCTTTGATTTGCAGATAATCGGCAATATTTCTGGCAACCTTTAACTCTGCATCGGGGACCTGTGCTTTGGTGTAGAGAACCTGATAGATGAGTTCTAGGAGTATAAGACGCGGTTCGTAGGCAAATGTGTTACGGAATTCCAGAAGTAGGGATTCCATGGATTGTGTTGAGTCAACGGCCTCTTTGATAAGATCTTTAACCCAGTACATCTTGGTTTGATCATAGCGAAGGTTTTGCTGGAAAAAACGCTGGATGGTGGAAATTTCTTCCTTACTGACAATGCCATCCATTTTGGCAATACTGACCAAAATCTGAACAAGTAGCCATACGAAGCGGTTGTGACTCTCTGTTTGCGACGCCTCGTAGGTGGAAACCCTGCTCTTTATCCAGTAACTGAATCCCCAGAAGATTCCAACAAATATCAGAACCGCAGCAATGCCTGAGTAGAGAAGGAATCCAAGAAAGTTGAAGAGCCCGGAAAAGCCACTGCTGAGGAGTATGAAAAGAAGCAGGATAAGAAGACAACCTCCACATCCAGGTTGTTCGCGTCGTTGGTATTGCATGGTATATCAGAGAGTTATTGAAGTGTTATTGTTTGCTAGTATCATCACCAAAAAGGGCGTTAATAAAGTCATCGGGATCAAAGTCACGCAGGTCATCAATTTGCTCACCGATACCAATAAAACGGATGGGGATGGAAAGTTCACGGCAAATAGAGGCAACAATACCTCCTTTTGCAGTTCCATCAAGCTTGGTGAGTGCAAGCCCGGTGATTCCCACAGCCTCGTTAAAGAGCTTTGCCTGAGAAATAGCATTTTGGCCCGTTGTTGCATCAAGTACCAGCAGGATTTCATGGGGTGCATCGGCAAGTCTTTTTCCCATGACTCGCTTAATCTTTTTTAGCTCTTCCATGAGATTGACCTGGGTATGAAGGCGTCCGGCTGTGTCCACAATAACCACGTCATACTTTTCTGCAACTGCCTGGTCCATGGCGTCAAAAGCAACAGCCGATGGATCAGCACCTTCATGCTGGTGGACAACGGTGACATCGTTCCGTTCGCCCCATATTTTGAGTTGGGCCACTGCAGCTGCCCGAAAGGTGTCTGCGGCAACAAGCAATACTGATTGACCCGCCATTTTGAACTTTTTGGTAATTTTTCCAATAGTTGTGGTTTTACCAACCCCATTTACTCCCACAACCATTATTACAAACGGTCCGGACTTTGGCATGACGAGTTCTGCGGGCTGGTCAGACTCCATGATAAAAGAGTGTAGCTTTTCTTTGAGTATGCTTTTTAATTCTTTCGGATCGGAGAGGGCGTTGCGCTTTACGCGTTTCCTTGCATCATCAAGGAGCTCCATGGTGGTGTTTATACCAATATCTGCAGTTATCAGGATCTCCTCGAGCTCATCAAAGAGATCAGCATCGATTTCTTTTTTACCGAGAAAAAGGGTATCCATCCGCTGGACGAGTGATTCCTTGGACTTGCTCAGACGCGCGGAGAGGCGCTGAAACATCGAGCCCGGTCCGTCTGCCTCCTTTTCGATTTTTTCTGTGTCGCTAACAGGTTGTATAATTGGTTCTTTTGTCTCCGGTAGAGGCTCAGGAGTGGTCTCGGGGAGGGTGTGGATATTGGCTGAAGTCTCTTCAGGAATTGATGCGACTTCGGCAATTATTTGTGGAGCAGAGTTTTCTTCAGGGAGGGGTGGGTCTTGTCCTTCCTCTGGTGCAGCAGCCTCATCCTGTTTTGAAAATTTCTTTTTGAACCAACCTAGCATCTATGAAATCCCTGTTAATAACGAGTTAAATTGAAAAAAAAGTGTTTGAAAAAACCTTCCATACTACGGCTAGATCAAGAAGAAAGCAATAAAAACAGACACTGTTTATTGCTAGACCACCATAATAATATGGGAGGGATGGAAAATATTTGCTTTTCCGGAGAACAGGATTATTGTATGCCTTGGTTGCGGCCTGCTTAAGGAATCTGTTTATTACCTACTTGGCGGGCACGGTCTGGGGCTGAAAAAATACAAATAAATCACGTTTTATAAATTTTTATATATTGTAAGAGGAGAATCTTATGTCTAGTTCATGTGGATCAAGTAGTTCTTGTTCGAGTGATTCCTGTAGTAGTAATACTCAGGAATCTCAACAAGCCAAAATGGCACAGCAGGACAATGCCATCACCCGTTCTCTTGGGAAAATCAAAAATAAAATTCTGGTTATGAGCGGAAAAGGTGGGGTTGGTAAATCCACCGTCTCTGTCAATCTGGCGCTTGGACTTGCAGCAAAAGGTCATAAAGTCGGTTTGATGGATGTCGATCTTCATGGACCGGATGTTATCCGGATGCTTAATCTGAAGGGAAATCTTGAGGCACCGAAAAATCCCAATGATCTGGTTGCACCTCTCCAGTATAACGACAACCTTAAAGTTGTTTCACTTGAGTATATGATGAAGGACAGAGATGAGGCCATTATCTGGCGCGGTCCTTTGAAGATTCAGGCCATTCGTCAGTTCGTTGCTGATATGGATTGGGGTGAGCTTGATTATCTGATCGTTGATGCTCCTCCAGGCACCGGTGATGAGCCTCTTTCCGTTGCTCAGACCATTCCTCTTGTAAAGGCTATAGTGGTTACTACACCTCAGAAAGTTGCTCTTGCCGATGTTCGTAAATCGCTCAACTTTTGTAAAACAGTAGAGATGGAAGTTGTTGGTATCGTAGAAAATATGTCAGGCTTTGTTTGTCCTGAATGTAATGCTACTGTAGATATCTTTAAGACCGGTGGTGGTGAAGAACTCGCCCGTGAATTTGATTTACCTTTCCTCGGTGCTGTTCCCATGGATCCGAAGGTGGTTATCGCAGGAGATGACGGTGTCCCATATCTTTCATCCGATGCCGACAGTCCTGCTGTTGAGGCCTTTACTAAGATAATTACTGCCGTGGAAATGCGTTTGCCTCCAGTTGCTGCTCCTGTGACCTTGAATATGGCATCTGATGATTCCGGTTCTTCCGATTGTGGCTGTGGCAGTGGCGGCTGTAACCCTAACACCTGTGATTGCTAAATAACTGGTAACTATTCTGAAGCACCCCATCTTCGTCCATTTTAGCCTGCTTACATATAACTTCATATGCTGCGCAGGCTAAAATTAACGAGTATGAGGCACTTTTGAACAGTTACAGCTCAGAAGTTAGGGTAATATCGTGTGCCCCGCTAAATAGTTATGATTAACTTAGGTGAATAGGCTGAAGGCAAAAGGCTGAAGGGACGGAATCTACAATCTCTCTGGCTGCTTCCTTCAGTCTTCTGCCTTCAACCTCTCTTTTCCTGATCCTATGTTTTTAAAACAGATTACCGTTGGCTCCATGGGAGTGTGCTGCTACATCGTTGGCTGCTCCAAAACCTCTCTGTGTGCTGTGATTGATCCCGGTGGTGATGAGGATAAAATCCTGCAGGAAGTAAAAGATGCGGGGCTCACCATTGATAGTATTATTGCCACCCATGGCCATCCTGACCATGTGTGCGGCAATCGAATACTCAAAGAGGCGAGTGGTGCTGATATCATTATGCACGAAGCTGACTCTGAGTTCTTTGCCAAACCCGAAGTTCAAAATTATTTTTCCATGCTTGGCCTTGAGGCTTCGCCACCCACCGATCGTACCGTCAAAGATGGTGATGTGATTAAAGTTGGGGAAGAAGAACTGCTGGTTATTCATACTCCCGGGCATACACCTGGCGGCATGTGTCTGTACTGTGCCCCTGATCTGATCACCGGAGACTCCTTATTTGTTGGTGGAATAGGTAGGACTGATTTTCCCGGCGGCTCCCATGCTGAGTTGATTACTGCCATCAAAGAAAGACTCTTGACTCTGCCTCCTGAAACAGTTGTCTGGCCGGGACATGGTTACGGCGGTTCCCGTTCCACCATAGAAGAAGAGGCCCGTTCCAACCCTTATCTGAGCTAACTTTCCTGTAAACAACAATCATTTATGCGTGAAATAGTCCTAGGCACTGCAGGCCATGTTGACCATGGCAAAACTAGCTTTGTTCGTGCACTTACCGGCATTGAGACCGACAGGCTCAAAGAGGAGAAGAAGCGCGGAATCACCATAGAGCTGGGTTTTGCCTATCTTGATCTTCCCTGCGGCCATCGCCTTGGCATTGTTGATGTACCAGGCCATGAAAAGTTTGTGAAAAACATGGTGTCCGGAGTGTCGGGCATGGACCTTGTTGCTTTTATTATTGCAGCTGATGAAGGTATCATGCCGCAGACTCAGGAGCATTTCGAAATCTGTCAACTGCTCGGAGTGAAGCAGGGGATCATTGTCATCACCAAAAAAGATATGGTGGATGAAGAGTGGCTGGAGATGGTCACTGAAGAAGTACGGGAATATTGTGAAGACAGTTTTCTTGAAAATGCACCTCTGGTTCATGTTTCTTCCATCAGTGGTGATGGTATTGATGCTGTACGTGATCTTCTCGATACATTCGTTGCTGCTCAGCAATTCAAAGAAATTCATGGACCTTTTCGCCTACCCGTTGATCGTATATTTGCCATGAAGGGGTTTGGCTCAGTTATCACTGGGACCTCCATGTCCGGTCGAGTTGCCATCGGTGATGAACTCTGTTTCTACCCTAAAGATATGGTGGCAAAAGTACGTGGTATCCAAGTGCATTCCGCAGATGTGGAAACGGTGGAAGCTGGGCATCGTACTGCTATAAATCTTCAGGGGGTTGATACTGCCGCAGTGTCTCGTGGAATGGTTGCAGCCACTCCGGGAAGTCTTTATCCCGGATATATGCTGGATTGTGAATTTCTCTATATTGCCTCAAATACTAAACCGCTAAAACACCGAACCCGGGTCAGGGTCCATCTTGGTACTGCTGAAATTATGGGCAGGATCTCACTGCTTGACCGTGATGAACTGCAGCCGGGAGAAACGGCCGGCGTGCAAATTCTCCTTGAAGAGCCTGTTGGAGTGTGGCCCGGGGATCGCTACGTGGTCCGTTCCTACTCACCCGTCGGTACCATTGGGGGTGGAGAGATCCTTGGTAATAGTCCGCCTCGTAAACGTAAGCGCGTCACTGATCGTGATCGGGAAGCGAACATCGGGAGCTTTGATGTTCTGCGTGCAGATAACATCGAAGATAAAATTCTCCTCTTTTTGCAAGAACGCGGAACACTGGGGCTCACCTTTGATGAACTAGCAGTGCGTCTTGGAACCTTTGGAAAACAGCTCAAAAAAATAATCACAGCGCCATTGTCGTCGAGAAAAATTGTGGTGGTGGATTCATCTACCCAGCGCTATCTTGCAAAAAGTGTCAGCGATGGGGTGGAGCAATTTCTGCTGACAAATCTTGAAAACTATCATAGTAAAAATCCATTGCAGATAGGGTTGTCAAAGGAAGAACTGCGATCGGGACTCGGGTCAAATGTGGATCAGAAAGTGTTTCATTTCTGCCTCTCTGAGCTACAGAAAAAGGATCTGGTTGTCCAGGAGGATTCGGCTGTGCGCCTTGCTTCTCACCAGGTTGCTCTTCAGGCCGATGAAAAAAAGTTACAGAAGGATCTTGAGCGCTGGTATCGGGATAAAGGCTTAAACACTCCCACCATGCGAGAAAGCATGGAACAGTTCAGCGATTACCCTGAGTCACTAGTGAAAGAGGTATTTAGTCTTTTGCTGCGTGAGGGAATTCTGGCCAAGGTGAGTGAAAGCTTATATTACGATGCTGCTGTTATTGATGCTTTGCAGGAAAAAATGACAGTTTTTATTGAAAAAGAAGGGGAGATTGATGCCCCGCGCTTTAAAAATCTCACGGGGCTGACACGGAAATTTTCCATCCCTCTTCTTGAGTACTTTGATCGTATCAAGCTCACCATTCGAGTGGGTGATAAGCGTATTCTCAGAAAGAAAAGGTAAACTGCTATTTCATCTGCACAATGAACTTTTACAGAAGTATGGTGCTGTCTGGGTAGAAATTTGCAGCGCATTGAATACGGACTTATGTGTTATTTTCTTTCGCCTTTGTCCTTTGAATTGGGATCGTGTCCCCCGATTCCGGATAAATATTGTGCCGTTCACTAGCATGGTGAATAGTTACAGTCAGCTTTCTATCTTCATTCTCTTCAATATTATTTCACCAAAAAGAAACGCAGCCAGAAAGAAGAAAATTGCTCCACCGGTGATCATGATTTCATGAAGACTGGGACTGTAAAGGTAGTATTGTGGGAGATCCACCACATTGTACTGATAGTAGTGGGGGATCAATTGGCCGACTATAACCAGGTCATAAAAGAGCACAAATGATCCAATTAAACAGGAAATTCCGGCAAGGGCCATAGTGTTTCTGTTTTTTACTCCAGCAACACCGATAAGAATCAACGGCACTACAACTGCAAGTCCAACCTCACCCACCCAAAAATTCAAAGAAAAGTTTCCCTGAACCAGGTTGTACATAGCCTCGGGGTTTTTGGTGAATGCAGGATAAAATCCGCCCATAACCTTGATGCCTGTAAAATATAAGATTGCCAGGAGGAGAACCATAAAGAGTCTTCCCGTGCTTTGAATGGCCAGTTCTTCTGTTCGCCTCATTGATTTTCCGCTCAGTCGTTTTGCAATCCAGGTAAACAGAATAATTGCTGCACAACCGGTCAGGGTTGAAAGAGAGAGGAAATAAAGCGGCATGTAGTTTTCGTTCCAGAAGCCTCTTTCACCAAGAAGGGCCATGTCGGATTTCATATTAAGATTTCCCATGGTCACTGTGATAAAGGCAATAATGGCAAATATTCTTGCCAGCTTCTCCTTCCGTAACAGCAGTGCCAGGAAGTTAAAGAGCATGAAAATCAGAAAGAGGCTGTAAATGGTAGTTTTCCACCAGATATTTGATGCAGGATGCGGGGAGGAGAGTGCATTCAAACCAACACGCCAGGGATTCTCCAGCTCAAGAGTGATGCACATAAGGCCCGTGGCCATTGTGACCAGCGCCAGGAATACGGTTCTGGGAATAATGGGCTTAAATATTTCTATTCTAAAGACCTGTCCCAGAGAGGAAACTATACAGAGTCCTGTGGAGAGGCAGGCAAAAAATACGTAGGGAGTAATTAGGATGCCCCACGGCACTTCCCTCGTTGTCCCAAAGGTGTGGTGATGCCCAACCAGCAGCGAATGGAGGCCAAAGGAAAGGCCTATCATGCTGAGTAGGGCCAGCCCGGCAAAAAGTATTTCCGGGGGACCCAATAGGGTAGTTTTTATGTTAAATCTTTGATCGTTCATCATAGGTCTCTTCCTGTTTGTGTGGGGTTTAGCCCGCATTTCTCATGAACATTTTGTTCGTTATTCCTTAACAATTAGTTTTAATTTCAAGATATAGGGTATTTACTAATTTGCTCAACCAACTAAATATCCACCAAAGGCGAGTCGATATCGCCGCATCTGCTTCGTCTCTGAGCCAACAAGCATAGGTAACTATGGCCTATTGGCTCGTTCCTCGTATATGCAGCCATTTCAACTCGTGAAAAATACGGGGTAGTGGCTGTTATGTCTTTCATTTCTGTGTTAGCTCTCCACGTAAAAGACATTGGGCAGGGTATTCATTTCAGGCCGCAGTACCCAGAAAATTTTTCCAGATGTGTGGATCAATTTGTAGGCATGGCTTGTGGGGTCTGTGAGATCACCGAAAACCCGGACATTTGCAGGGCAGGCCGAGGCACATGCCGTTGTTTTACCATTGCTTTCTTTAAGCTTGGTGTCGTAGCAGAAGTTGCACTTATCAACAGCTCTTATTGCTTCGTCAAAATATCTGGCATTATAGGGACAGGCTGTCATACAGGTCTTGCAGCCGATACACTTACCAATATTCATTTGGACAATGCCGTTCGTTGGATCTTTGTAGGTGGCCTTGGTCGGACAGACGTGTACACAGGGGGCATCATTGCAGTGATTGCAAAGGATGGGCATGAAGACGCGCTCCCTTTGATCGGGTGCTACGGGGACACTGCGTTCAAGTATTGTTGTCCGGTAGCCATGGTCCGGGACTTTGTTGGTACTTCGGCATGCCTCCATACATTTTTCGCAGTCGATACAGTGCTTTTCTCTGATAACCATAGTGTAGTGCGGGCTGTAGGGTGACTTGGTTGTCAGTATCTTGCCACCGCTGAGGGCTCCCTGTACAGTATGGGCAGAAGTGAGTGAGAGTATTGATCCGCCAAGGAATACACCGGTTATGGAAAGGCCGAGTTGCAGAAAACGACGTCTCTCTTTTGAAGAAATGCTCTCCATACCTTCATTTTTAAGATTTTTAAGATTTTTTATTTTCATCCAATCCTCATGGAAATTGTATTGTCTAGCTCTGCAGCGACCCTTCCGGTCGCTGCAGAGTTGCCGGTGAGTTATTCAGGTTCGTCGTGACATATGTTACAATCCTGTTTGATTATTTTACCAACTTTTGTCTGGTGTTCATCGTCATGACAACGGAAACAGCCATAGCCGTCATCTGCATATTGATGGCCAAGGTGTTGTCGATAGGTTCCCCAGGTAACCTTCATTTTTGGCCACACATTGTTCAGATAGGCCTCCAGCAGGAATGATCCTGAGGCAATAATTTCTTTCTCATGTTCTGCTACGAATTCATTGCTATGACGCTTTGCAATACGGCCGAACAGATCTTCAACGATTTTCTCTATGGCTTCATCTCTACTTGCATATTCTGTTTCCAGAACATTGATACTGTCCTCGCGGATTCCTTTGATTCCAGGGGCAATTTTCTTGGAATAGAGACCAAAGTCGATTACCTGTTCAAGTTCATCGTAGACATGAGTTGGACGATTATGACAATCGATACAGTCCATGGTTCGCCATTTAAGAGCTACTCCTTCATCAGGTGCTTCATCACCGATTGAATATTCCTCTGTTACGCCACCGGGTCTGGTAACTTTTACTTTGCCAATCCTGGTACGTTTTTCATCAAGTGCCTGATATTCTACTTTGATGTCACGACTGACATGCCAGTGGATTCCTTCAAATTCTGAGGTGACGGGGTTGCGACCACCAATACGCATGGCAATTTCCTGAATCTCTGCATCGGTCTGGTTATCATTGGTGAAACTGATAAACTCTTTTATTTTTTTGCCGTGAAACTTTTCAGGCCAGTGACATGATTCACAGGTATCTCTGGCAGGTCTCAGATGTTCAACGGGAGCAGGGATTGGCCTGCTGAAATCTCCATCGATAACAGCCTTTACCTGGCGCAGTCCTGAAAGCTTGGCCTGTACATACCAGCTGGCTCCGGATCCGATATGGCAGGCAACACAGGACACCTTGGCATGTGGAGATCTTTGGTAGGCCGTATATTCAGGGTCCATGACCTGATGGCAGACAACGCCACAGAAGTAGGATGAATCGGTGAAATGATATCCTTCATAGGCCACCAGAATCAAAACTGTGACATTGATGACTGAAAGAACGATAAAAACTATGATTCCCTTTCTGTGCTCTTTGTCAGCAAGGTCGATTTTTAAATGCTCAGTATTGATCAGGCTGTCTTTAAACCATTTTTTGCGGCGGAAATAGCAGGAGAGAGGAATAAGACAGAGGCCAAACAGCATCATGGCCGGTAAAAAAAGAAAGGTGAAAATGGCAAAATAATGGTTGGCTATTAAACCGGTGAGATGGCCGATGAGACCAAGAATGATCAGGGTGATGGATACCGTTGTAAGTCCAACTCCCAAAAAGCCGAGCGGGGTTTTCCACGTACAGCCCAGTAAGCGTTCCCAGGCACCCAGGTCCTGCTCTTCATTATCGTCCCCGTTGATCTGTTTCGGGTCACTCATATTTCTCCTCCATTTAGGCTTTTTTGCAGAATAGCTGCGCTTTTTTCTCCGTTCTCAATAATTTTATAGAGTATCTTTTTTTGTTCGCCTCCAGCTTTTCCAGCTTCGCAGTAATCAGCAAGCAGTTGTGAATAATTAATGATACCGTTCAATCTGTTTGTGACTTCGTTAACAATGACAGAAAATTCGGCTTCTTTTCGGCTTGGTACTGCTGGATCTGGTCGCGTCTCTTCGGGTGCCATAAGTAGTTGATTAAAAGAGGTGAGCAGATTTCTTACTTCCACGCTGTTTTTATGCTCATTTTTCAGATGTAAAGGGGTTTTGTCCGTCAGGGATTGTCGGGTTTGAGTGGCAAGAAAGACCAGAGGCTGAACTGCTTTTTTGTAAAGAGTAATCAGCGTAAAGGTTGTCAGGGCGATAATTAATCCCATTAGGATAAGTGCTCTCTTTTGGTAATACATAATCCTGTTTTTCATCTCACTGACAACAATTCTGTCAAACTGAAGAAACTGGCTGTTGATCTGACGAAGCATGCCGAGGACTTTCAGGGCAAGTTTGCTGTCGGTTGTGGCTTCAGCACTATTTTTCAGATAAATGGCAATCTCTTCGAGATCAATTTTCTTTAAAAAAGAGAGTTTGTACTGTGTAGGGATAAGGCGGTTTTCCAGTAGAGTTAAATATCTTCCATGGAGTTGTTCAATTTCCCGGGCAGCGGCAAGGAGCTGGGTGGAATTCTGGGAGAGCAGACCCTCCGTGGCTTGCTCCCGGATAGTGGAGTAGAGAAAAATCGTTTTTTCACTATCTTTGACGATGGTATCGTAGGTGTCCATAAGACGGTTTTGGGAATAGCCAGTGACGATGAGCATGGCAAGGAGCAGCGCTGTCCCCAGGAAAGTGACTGTGCTTAATCTACGCAGCGATCGCATCTGTCTCCTTAGAATCTACCGGTGCCTGACTGCAATTTTCCTTGACGGTACAGGTACTGCAGTTGTGTTCTGGGTCTTTTACGGCCGCAGCCTCTTTTTTCAGGCTGCATTCAACTATGATTTGAAATTCCTCTCCGTCAAGGGTTTCTACCTGAAGGAGAATCTCAGAAAGAGTTTTCAGGAGGCATTGTTCCTGTTTTAAAATCCGGATTGCCTCATCATAGCAGGACGTCAGGAGTTCATTGATTTCCCTGTCTATATGTTGTGTCGTTTCAGGTCCCATAATGAGACGACTTCCGGATCCGCCGAGGAATCCACCGCTCTCCATGGCGTAGGCCTGAGGGCCAAGAGTGCTGCTCATTCCCCATTTGCAAATCATATCCGTGGCAATCCGGGTGGCAGTGAGCAGATCTCCCTGAGCGCCTGTGGTCTGCTCCTTGAAGATGAGTTCCTCAGCTGCGCGTCCTCCCATGAGCACTATAATTTTACTGCGAAGGTACTCTTTAGAATAGGCAGGATGGTCACTGATAGGCAATTGCTGTGTCTGGCCAAGAGCCATGCCACGTGGGACTATGGTGATCTTGTGAAGAGGATCGGATTTCGGAAGCTTACTCGCAAGAATTCCATGACCTGCTTCATGATATGCCAATATTTTTCGATCCTCTTTCCCCATAACCATTCCTTTGCGTTCAATTCCCATAAGGATACGATCACGAGCCCGTTCGAAATCTTCATTCACAATCTGTTCTTTCCCATTTCTAGCCGCCATAAGTGCAGCTTCATTGACCAGGTTGGCAAGTTCAGCTCCGGTGAAGCCGGATGTCGCTTTAGCTGTGTCTTCAAGGTTGACTTCCGGGTGCAGAGCAACCTTCATTCCGTAGACCTCAAGAATCTTGAGTCTTCCTTTTACATCGGGAGCCAGAATGTTAATCTGTCGATCAAAGCGGCCTGGCCGTTTTAACGCAGAATCCAGGATGTCTGGCCTGTTGGTGGCGGCAAGTACCACGATGGTATCTTCCGTATTAAAGCCATCCATTTCAACAAGCAGGGCATTCAAGGTCTGGCCGCGTTCTTCCTGGCCTCCTGCCGAGCCACCAGCTGTTCTACTTGCACCGACCGCATCTATTTCATCGATGAAAACAATACAGGGAGTATTCTTTTTCGCTTCCTTGAAAAGATCTCTTACCCGCGACGCTCCAACTCCAACAAACATTTCAACAAAATCAGAACCACTGAAGCTGTAAAATGGTACCTTTGCTTCCCCAGCCACTGCTTTTGCCAGCATGGTTTTTCCTGTGCCGGGAGGACCCTGGAGGAGGATTCCTCTGGGAATTGTTGCGCCAATTTTTTTGAAATTCTCAGGAAATTTCAGAAAGGAAACGATTTCTTCGAGTTCTTCTTTGGCTTCAGGAATTCCAGCGATATCCTTGAACGTTAAATTGAGATCCTTGCCACTCAGACTGATAAGCTTTTCACTGGCAAATTTGCTTTCTTCCCCCTTTTTTGTGCGGTTTGATGACCACCAGGTCGCCATGATCAGCAGAACCACAAACACGGAAATAATGGTCATGTAAATCAGGGTGAATCTGTCGGCATTCACGGTAACACGAATATTTTTACCCTGAACCCTTTCAAGGAATTTACTGACATCGGGTACCGTTGTGACAAAGGTGTGTTCTTCCCGATCTGTGAATGCCACCTTATTCCCGGTAAATTCAAGTTTTACTATCTGATCGTTATTTAAACGTTCAATAACTTCGCTGTAATCCTGACTGGGGTGTCTGTGCTCCATAAACCAGAGGAGAGCCATAAACATGGTCAAGCCGGCAAAGAGAAAACAGATAAGCATGTTACGGGCAAGAATAGCCATATTGCAGAGTCCTCAAAGTGGAATAAATGGTAATGGAAAGCACCCGGTGCTCAGTTTAGGATTGTATGTGTCTTTCCCAAGGGTAAGAAGGGAGTTTGGAATCGGTATTCATAATGAGCCCCCACCCTATAAAAAGTATATGAAAAAAGCCGAGAGGATGCAAATCCCCACGGCTTCGATGATGTACTTTTATTTTATTCCCACAATGGTTTTGATTTCCATTTTTTGAAGGACTCACATGCCACTTACAGCTTTGAACCAGCCGCCGGCGAGTTGCAACGGTCCACCCGCCTGAAACATGGCACTGGCCAGACAGGCAATGCTCCAGAGTCCAACCACTCCTGCAAATGCCGCAATGCTTCCGATAATAACTTTGTCTACTTCGGTGGATACAGAACTCGTTGAACTGTCATGAACTGTTGATTTACTTTTTTCTTTAGTAAGTACTCTGTCATCCATTTTTCATCCCTCTCGTTGTTAGTTGAATTCTGGTTTACTAATGATGTTTATAAGATATTGTCGTTACATTCCTGCCAGTGCTTTGAAGTAACTTCCAACAAGCTGCAGAGGTCCACCTGCCTGAAACATGGCACTCATAAGACAGGCGACGCTCCATAGTGCAACAACACCGGTAAAAGCCACAATGCTGCCAAGAATCACTTTGTCAATTTCAGTAGCAACGGAGGTTTCTGTCGCTTCATGAGTTCCGGTCTGGCTTTGTTGTTTTGTCAGTGTTGCTTCGCTCATGGTGTGTCTCCTTTGTTGGTATGAGGTTTGTTGTTCGCTTATGTCTCCTCTTTTGCATATGGCGTGCCAGAGTGAGGCATGGAATGGGGAGAGAAAACCCTGTTTCTTGCTAACTTGCTGATATTACGAAGTTGAACGACTATACCACGACGTGGTAGACAGGTGTCCTGTGTGTGGGGACATTTCTCATTGTGTCCCAAATGTGTACCGGGAGTGTCCCGCGAGTGTCCCGAAGGTGTCCCGAAGGTGTCCCGGCGTAACGTTCCCTGAGAATGGGACACAATCCCAATAGCTTGTCTTGGCGGATTTTCAGGTAGTGTTTAAATGGAGAGAGGGCGTGCTGGGTGGGATTATTCTTCTATATTATACCGCTGCATCTGTCTGTAGAGTGTGGAGCGGGCAATTCCAAGGAGTTTTGCAGCCTTTGCTTTATTGCCGTTTACCTGTTTGAGGGCATTGATAATTTTTTCATCTTCTCTTTGATAGTGAGGGCTGATTGAAAACAATTCAGTTGAGCGATCATCATGCTGAAGATGAGGTGGAGAGGGTCCCTCCTGTGGTGTTATTTCCAGGATAGGCTTGTGGAGTTCATCGGGGAGATGTTGCAATAGGAGCATGGGCCCATTGCAAAGGACACAAGCCCTTTCCATAACATGTCTCAGTTCTCGGACATTGCCGGGCCAGTGATAGGCAGCCATGCATTCGAGTACCTGGTCGGAAATTGTTGCAATTGTTTTACCTAGCCGTTTACGAAAAAATGCAAGAAAATGGGTGGCGAGCAGAGGTATTCCGTTGATTCTCTCGCGTAGTGGAGGCAGTTTTATTTCAATAACTTTAAGGCGATAATACAGGTCCTCTCTAAATTTTCCTTCGGAAACCATTTTATGAAAGTCAATATTAGTGGCAGCAATAATCCTTACATCCACCTGTGTCGGTGTGTCTTGTCCCACGGGAGTAAACGTTTGTTCCTGGAGAAAACGAAGGAGCAGGAGTTGGTTTCGTTGTGAAATATCCCCTATTTCATCAAGGAATAGAGTTCCTCCGTCAGCTTGAAGCAGCATACCCGGTCTGTCGCGGTCAGCTCCAGTAAAGGCACCTTTGCGGTGTCCAAAAAGTTCACTTTCCAGTAAATTTTCGTTAACAGAGACGCAGTCAACCTTGATAAGAGGTTTGTCGCGCCGTGAACTCTCGGCGTGAAGAGCCTCGGCGGCAAGTTCTTTTCCGGTCCCGGATTCTCCAGTGATAAGAACAGCGGTATCAACCTTACCGATGTTTTCGATCATTTTGTATACTGCCTGCATGGCATTACTGGATCCCACATAGCCATGAAATCGATTGCGAATTTCATTAATCTCTCTTGGTTCTTCGATGCTCATGTCTCTTGCTACAATTACGACCCCCTGGAACTCTTCATCTTCACCGCGTAATGGCGATGCATTTAAACTGATGATTTTTGTTGTCGTATCAGAAGTATGGCATTCAATCAGGTGTTTTCTTACCTCCATGCCATCCTGCAGAACTCTGCGGGCATCATTGAGACACGCCATGTTGACTTCTGTGGGGAGTTGATTGAGATCAGAAATTCCTTCTGCACCTTCTGCTTTCAGCCACTGTTCTGCTGTCTCGTTGAGCTGAACTATTTGCATATTGTTATCTATGGTGAAGATAGCATCGCTGACCGAGCGAAAAATTGTCTCCAGGTATCGACGATACTTTTCATTTTCCTGTTGCAGTCGTTCTGCTTTGTTTTCAAGAGACCAGTGGAGGAGTGCTTGTCGGGTAAAGCGCAGCAGAGTGTCTTTGTTTACCGGTTTTGAAATATAATCAAAGGCACCATGTCTGACGGATTCAGCGGCGGATTTGAGGTTTGGGAATCCTGTGATCATTACCACTGGACATTTAATCTTCAGTTCCCGTGTCTTTTTAAGCAGGTCAGTTCCGCAAGGACCGATAAGGACAATGTCACTGATAATAAGATCATATGTGCTGCTTTGTATTGTTTCAATAGCTTCATCAAAAGTTGATACGGTTTTTACAAATTGATATCCCGCTGAGTTGAGGAAGATTTCGAAGGTCTGACGGATGGACTCCTCATCGTCGACAATAAGAATGTGTGCAGAAACTAAATCTTGCTCCATAAATTATATCCCTGCTGGAAGTTCAATGATCATTTCTGTATATTTATCCAGGATGGAGTTCACCCGAAGGTCACCTCCATGGTCTTTTATAATGCCATAACTGATGCTGAGTCCGAGTCCTGTTCCTTCCCCGGCTGGTTTTGTGGTGAAGAAAGGTTCAAAAATTCGTTCCAGAAGGGATTGGGGCAGGCCTGTTCCATAGTCTTTAATGGTTATGGAGTATAGACAAGATTCCCCAGATTGTTTCTTTTGACAGGTGATATCAATCTTTTTTTGCGGATCAGGAGTTGGGTAGCGGGCATTGAGAGCGTAGCGGCTGTTGCTGATAAGATTGAGTATGACCTGCTGCAGTTGCCTGAAGTCAGCGATAATGAAAAAGTCTTTTTCCGGGAAGTCTGTAACTATCCTGATTCCGTTTTTGGTAAGTTGATGTTGGATCAGAGTGAGACTCTCTTTGATGACTTCCACGGGATTGACTGGGCCCTGATCATGGCTGTCTGCCCGTGAAAAAGATAGCAAGTTATGGGTAATTGAAGCTATCCGGTCACCTTCATGGATTATTTTGTGTATGATACTTTCCCCGGTGGCATCAAGCTTGTAGTTATCCAGCAGTATCTGGGCAAAATTGATAATTCCGGTAATGGGGTTATTGATTTCATGAGCGACACCCGCAGCAAGTTCACCAATGGCAGCTAGTTTTGCTGTTCGTATGGAGTCAACCTTACGGCTCTCGTCCATGGTGAGTTCTCTGGCGATGAGCATGATCTTGTCGATGCTTCCATCCAGCTCTTTCACCGGAGAAATAGTAAAGGAATATTCACCAAAGAGTCCGGGAAGGCGTGTCTCTTCAACTTTCGGAGCACAGGTTTTGAGGAATTCCTCCAGGGGACATTTGATATGCGGCCACCTGCCACCATGGACAATTTTACAGATTCCCATACCAACGACTTCGTTTCTACTTTTTTTTGCAGCCTGAAGAGTAGCATCGTTGGCCTCAATAATTGTGCCATCGGGCCTTACGACAAGCACGGGATCCTGAATAGCGTTGAAAAGCTGCTCCCAGGTACCGGTGTGATGCATATCCGATGGGTAGCAACAGTTGTGAATATTCAGCTGCTCGGGAGAATCATGTGACTCTGGATCACTTTCTTTCCTATTTTTCACTGTGTTTTAGCCCCGGTTTGATGGAGTTGTCTGTCAGGAAGAGCTTCCTGACAAACGGAGTATACCACAATGTTCCACTGGTTTTGAAGTAAAATATATTTCTATGAAAAGAGTTGTCTGAAAGGGGGGGGATGCTGGGGGAATTTTATTGGTACCAGGATACGATCAGGAGTGCTAACAGTGTCCCCTGACAAGTGCGAAGATACAGGGGGATATGGTTTTTATTTAAGTGGCTTTGAGTAAGTCATTTGAGATGAGATAATGTTACAGGCAGGAATTCAATTTTGTGGGAAGCAGGGAACCAAACAATTCTGCTTCCATTTCCAGCTTCAATTTTAATTGAGATTCAAGAGACTATGATTCCATAGATAAAAGAAAAAAAGGACAGTTCGGGTTTGTTTATTTTTTCCATATCTTTCCTGTTTTCTTGACTCCATATTGCCCATTTATCTAAAAGTGTACCACCTTGTAATTTTTTGAAAACATCATTATTTTCATACCCATGCATAAGAGATTCTATGCCAAAAATAAATTCCTCACTATAGTGATCAGAAAATCCTGCTACTTGGCTGTCAACATTCGTAATATCAACCATCTTTGCCTCGTTTAGAGCATATCTTAGCTGTTCCAATAGTTCTTCCCGGCTCTGGTCATTAAGTTTCCCATCCTTCATCGCATCAAATGCACGAATAGATCCATTTATCGAATTGATTAAGTGGACTTTATCAGACTGAACGAAGCGATGGGCCGGAATAATTCCCATATTCACTATGTTTGCAAAGAGTAAAACAACGCCACCAATCAACAGCCCTGTTTGAGATAGCTTCTGGTGCTTTTTAGCTCCCCAGAAACCTAAAAGAACAGCAACAAATCCACCAAATAAAGCTGCAAATCCTGGCACAACACAACTGATTGTAGCAACTACAGCAGAGCTGCTACCGTAGATACCCCAATTATTTTTTAAAGTATCAACCATTTTGTTTTTCTCCATTGAAGCTATTTATGTCGTGAGTAGCTGTACTGATCTATTCTATTATTCCCACGCCGAACGCTTACGCTCAGAGGACGGCGGAGTTTGTAGCAACCAGTTTTGGATAACCTGGAATTACGGCAGCAAGGTTGAACTTCGAACGACCTGCATCACTCCCGCTCGTGGAGTTACAGTGAACTTTGAGCGAGGTAAATAGTTTGATTAACCTCTGGAAATCGGACGTGTGAGCCGGTCGGTGTGTATGCTTTTTTTTCGTGGTGTGTCACATATATTGTATTCTTTAGAACCACGCACTATTTCTTAAAGTAGCCTTTTGGGTATCAAAAAGGGCTGTTTAAGAACAACAATAGCCTCTTTTTAGTTCTCATACTATGTCAATTTGGCTAGTTGCCTTGGTCCGACCCCGATCTTTTGACCGATCTTTTTGAGTACCACAACAACCGTGCTGAACGGCACCTGCGACCTTTGGTAGTTGCAAGAAAGAATTCCTATGGAAGCAACACCTCTATGGGAGCAGAAAGAAACTGTATTATTAATTCAGTTATTGAAACCTGCAGGCTGAACAACATTAGGCCTATTGATTGGCTGAAACAGGTTTTTACCGTGCCCAGTGGTGTTCCACCGAGTCTATTTCTTAAAAAATAAGCAACTATTCCCGAATACCAACTATAATGGTTTTCATTGTGGCAACTTGTCACTTTCCTGCTGAATTCCTGGGTGGTTTCTCACGCCCACCTATTTGCCGGGAAGGCCCAAGCTTAACGCTTTCAAAAAAGAACCTTCTAAGGGCAGAAAACGGGTGGTTTTGTGTGTTCTTTAACGATAGAACAGCATGTTACCTTGGTCCGACCCCTTTTTTCTTTTAAACATATTTAAACATGGCTATTTAAGCCCCTTTGTTGGAGCCCTGCCAGAGGTAAGGGTATACGGCGTGCAGTGCAGACAGCTAAAGTTGTCAAGGCTGCGAGGGACGAGCACCCGTAGGGCGTGGCCTTGATCACTTTAGGTGGCTGTGCTACCCACGGAGATAATAAGTCCGGAAGGAATAATCGAATTTATAGAAGAGATGTTGCTTTATCAACGGTTCAGAGTGTGGTTCGCTGCGCTCTCACAATCTAATCTTATCCGTTATGTTTCCTTAATCATGAATATGCAATCTTTAATTTCTGGTCGCTCCTCTGGATAAGATCGAGCTTCAAACCCGATGCTTTCGTACAAACTTTTAGCAGGAATATTGTCCTCATAAACAAATAATGAGACACTCAAATCATCTGTACCAGTGGAATCTAAAAGAGCCACCATCAATTTGTGGCCCAGTTTTCTACCACGCATTTTTGGAGAGACTACTATCCTCCCAAGGTGTTTACCCCCAAACTTATTAAAAGCTTGAACAAAACCAAGCAAATCATCGTCTTTGTCAACCAGAGCATAAGATTGAGCGACATCCCATTCGATATCAATTTTTAGCTGTTCGAGGTTTAGCGGAAAATGAATTGATGGCCCTCCCCAGTTTTGTGCCTCAGATTCGGTTAAAAACCAACCAGAAAGTTCCAGCAAATCTTGTTCGTTTGCAGGTCTAATTTTCATTCAGTATCCTTAAAACATAACAAAGAGCGTTTTATCATTCGTCCCGCCCTGAAAATACCCCTGCCCAAGGCTGTACCCGAAAACTTCGCTATTTTCCCCATGCCTGAAAAAGAGAGCGGGATGATTGATAAAATGTTGTTGGACCGAGCCGCGGCTCCAGAAGAAACAGCAATAATGGTGGCCCTATGGGGTTCGTATGTAACCTATTGAAACACTAAAGATATTCTTTTGCAAACTGTTTTGCGTGTCGCCAGGAGGGTATGGGCTGTGGCAGTTTGGCTGAGGACGGTAAAATAATTGCATGTTTGGGTCGTGTTACCCGAGTTGGGTTGAATTAATTGGCAATATCAACAAAAACTCACCCAAAAAGGACGTTACTGTTCATCCAGTTTGTTGATATTAGAAAAAAGCTATGAAACTATTTAAATCTCAGCTGGTATAAGGCCCTGGCAACAGGGACAGGTATACCATTATCCCGATTTTGCAATGAGGGTACAGAGTGATATCATTGCCGGTTAACCGTAATACCATCCCTTGTGCGTATTCCACTGAATCCGGCCATTCATTCCAGACGAAACCGGCCACCCAGTCCAGTGATTCCGGCCACGAGTGTCGGAGCGAAGCGACGCTATTATTTTGTCTTTACCCTGTTGTTGTAATTCATGTCAAGTTTGCTTTCTTTTTCCTCATGGATTCTCCTTTT
>CAZIDU010000044.1:0-30794 GCA_964538055.1 uncultured Desulfocapsa sp.
GGCCTGCTACTGCCAAGCTTTATTTGAATTTACAGAAAGAATGGTACACTAACCCTGAAATCTCACCCTTAGACTCCTTTCCTATTACATCAAGCTGTTCCATAAACTCCTCCATTATAACACAATTAAACGTTCAAGCATTCTGCAGTGAATGCCCTTGCCTAAATTAGCTTCTGTTAGCAACCAATATTTATTACCTGCCAAATAAACTCTCATCTCAAATTTCTCCCTTCCAACTTTTATGAAGTGTTCGCTTTCAAGAATCAAGAGTGCATGTTCTTCCATGCTTGCTCTTGTTTTTTTATTGAAAAAATGTTCTCGCCCATTATTTCTTATGCCTGTAAAGGTCTCATCACGTATGGCTAGGCAAACAATTTTTTCTTTCCCTGTTAAGGAAACTTCTCCCTTCTTGTTAATTTTCACCATAGGCCCAACTTCCTGGGCCGTTTCCATGAAACCATCAATACTGTCAAGAATTATGTCTTCGTTCTTCCGTTTTAAAATGATATCCTTGTAGCCATTTGAAAAAAAATATCCTGAAGAATCATCGTCGCATTTGAAGGTAATCTTTCCATCAGAAGTACTTGTGATACCTTGACCTACGGTTAGTGACTTCAGTGAAGCATTTTCTTCGGGATGGGTTGACCTACAACATAGAAAATTTTCGTGTTGCATGAACTCATCAAGACAGAATTCTAGATAAATCCCTCTGCGTTGATATGCTGCATGCGAGCCTCGTTGATAAATAAATCGTCCACCTACTGAGTCGACACTTTTACAAACTACTGCCATATCAGAAATTGCTTTTTTGCTTAACCTTTCTTCCATTTTTTCAACTCCTTTTTCCCGCTTGAGTTAGTTTTTGCAACTGTTGAACTGACAATATAATCATAGCCATCCTCAGGTGTAAAAACAAGGAGCAATATTCAGTCAGCATATTGATATTATTACATTTAGCCAATACACTGTGCGTAATAATGGTGTTACTTTGCATGTAGATTTTTTTAAAAAATAAACTGTTTTTTGAGATAATTTAAATTCTAGAATTGAACTTTTAGGTTTGAAACCCAACAGAGTCATTTGCTTGACGTCTGTAACTGTGAGCGTTACAATGCAACTATGATTAAAGGGTTTCGTGATAAGTGGCTTAAAGAATTTTTTATAGATGATATTCATCACAAAAAAATACCAGCCAATATCCAAGACAGTTCGTTTAGAAAGCTGTAGTTCAGTTGGTTGGTGACGCTACTTGTGATTTAGATTTACGGAGTCCACCAAGTAACCATTTTGTGAAGCTGTCTAGGTCATTCAAGGGGAAATGCTCAATCAGGATTAATCGTCAATGGCCTTTGATTTTCAAGTGGGATGGTACCCAAGGTGAAGCAGATGAAATCTATCTGAACAACCATGATTACAGATAATGAGGTAGGGATATGATTTTTACTAAACGACAGCCGGTAAGTATCGATGAAATAATTACAGAGGACTATCTGGTACCTCTAGACCTGACTCAGGGAACGCTTGCTCAAGCTATGGGTGTTAGTCGTAAGACAGTTAATGAACTTTGTACTGGAAAACGGACAGTGACGGTCGATACAGCTTTGTTGCTTGCAAAGGTATTTGGCAACACGCCTGACTTCTGGTTAAACTTACAAAGGCGGATTGATATTTGGACGATAATGCATACTCCAAAGCGGAAGGCCAGAATTGAAAAAGCCAAGCCTTTACGGGAAGCTTTTGCATAGCCCATTAATAGAGTCTGTATCTCAAGAACCATTGTAAAACTGCTGGGATGATTTGATACATTTTTCTACCTACCGAGCCACAACTCTATAAGCCGATTAATTTCTCCACTTAGCTTATCCAGTGCCTCTGCTTTCTGTGGTAGGTAACCAAAAATATCATAAGTTCCTTCTATTTTACCCATACTGTGGTTAAGTATCCGCTCAGCAATGTTGGGAGCTACGCCAAGCTCTGACAGCATAGTCCTTCCTGTACGTCTCAAATCATGTGCTCCCCAGCTGCCCATGTTCAGATCTTTGATAAGCTTGTATCTAGCCTTGCTGAGATTGGTAGTGTGGCCATATTTACCGTTATGCCTGGTAGGGAATACAAACTCACTTTCTAGCATCCATTGTGTTCTTTTAGTCAGTCCAGCCCCTGTAACTCTGGCTTGTAAAATCGCCATCACTTGTGGAGACAATGGAACGATGTGATCATGGCTCTTCCCCTTAGTTCTTACTGCCGGGATAGCCCATTGTTTCTTATCAAGGTCAAGCTCTGTCCAGCACATACCCATAACTTCACCGGGACGTTGACAGCTCAACAAGATAATCTTGAAGATGTCCCTGACATTTGATCGACAAGTGTCAAAGGCCGGCCAAAGTACCTGAAGTTCATTCTTTGACAGGTACCTGTGACGCGGCTTCTCTTTGGCTGGCTTATCCATTCCAAACATGGGATGTTGCTCTATTAAATCATTATTCAAGGCCAACTTGAACAACACGGATATCATAGAAAATAGTCTGTTACTGGCAACAGGAGCTTTCTCCGCCAGTGGACTGAGAATTGCAGAAAGATGCTTCTTCCTAATGTCAATCAATTTCATATCACCCAAGGGCTTTTTTAACCGCTTGTTATATCTCCGGTGATCCTCAGTCTGGGTATCAAATACTTTGGCTTTGAAGGATGGCGATTTAATGTATTGCTCCCATAGATCAGCGAACGTCTCGGCTTCTCTATATTCTTTCTTCCCTAATGCTGGATCAAAGCCATCTGTTACCTTTACGAGCAGAGCTACAGCATCAGCTCGAGCCTGTTTTAGCTTAAGGTCAGGATAGGAACCAAGGGCAAATCTTTTTCTCTTTCCTTGAACCCGATACCTGACAGCGAAAGTTTTACTATTCTTCCCTACCAGTAAACATAAATATCCTTTCACTCCTCGAAGCTGGGCACTATCAGAGTATTCACTCTGTTTACCATTGTACTTAATGTTTTTAATAGTTAAGTCTGAAAACTGTATTTTGGGCATATTTCCTCGAGATTATACAAGAGACGGCACATAACTCCAATTATGTGCCAACTATGTGCCACATTCGAACGGGATGCCACATAGTTTCTTAATACATTACGAGACTAACAATAGCCCACAAACCACGACAGGTCAAGGCCTACAGAGTGTTTTGGAGCATCTCAAGACATCTTGCTTTATGTTATGAAACAGTACCAAAAAGTGACTGGCAGTCATGAGGTCCGGGGTTCGATCCCCCGTAGCTCCACCAAATCTATCAGGCACTTAGGGAACATTCCTTAAGTGCCTTTTTTTGTTTTTTGCACCATTTTCACCCCCAAAGAATAGTATTTTTTCTGTAACAAAAAGACATCAGTCGTCACAGATTGGAACTTCTCAGCATTACAGAAATATCCGATAAAGATAAGAGATCTTACCGAATGTAGCTTGGTTGCTAGAGGTGATCGTGACGGAAACACTCTTGTTGTGGCAAGATGACCAAAGCAAGGACACGCTTCTCGTCTTTACGATATATTGACAAGGGGCATTATTAGCGTACTCTCTACCGCAACGCTTATACGTGTAAGAAATGCTGTTACGATGTAATGAAGATGAATTTACTGGCTATAGGCTGTACTTGGATCTCTGAAAATTCCGAGGATGAGTTTACGTTCTGTCATTAGCTTAATATAACCATATCTGAGATCTGCACTTCAGGTAGCACTTACGGCTGCCCCTTCGATTCCAACTTTCCCAACCTAGTTACTCCAAACATTTCACTGTCGATGAGAAGAATCAAGAATAATCTTAACTTGTAGTTTTTATAAAACTATTACCTCTTTCCAATGAATATCCCTCCCTATTCTGACTCAGCAATTTCCCCATATGTGTATCACAGACTTTTTTCTGAGGGGGGGCTGACGGATAATTTTTACAAATTCTGGGCCGTGCTTCATAAACTCCGCATGAATAAATGCCTTTCTTGTCAACTAAGAAGAAACAATCACCATTTTCTTTAAATTGTAAAAAATATTCCTCTGCAGCCTCACATTTTGAGTTTGTAAACACATCACAATGTAATTCTGTGCGGTTTTCTAACATATTAATGTCACTTTTAGACAATTCAATATAGGGAAAATTTTTACAACATTGAGCACATTTTTTACATGTCTCTGGGGATATAATATTCTTCATAAATTATAAAATGCTTAACCGTTATCTGTGTTATAGGAAAAATTTCTACCGCACGAATAATGAAGCGTAAAGCCAGAATGGCAAAGAGGGGTTGGGAAAAAATAGCCTGAATTTGTTAGGGACAATCAAAATGACAGGGGAAAAAGAACTAAGGGTAGCCCTAGAAAACAGGATACCAAGACAGGAAAGAATAAAGGTCAAGCCGGAACTTACCAGACAACACCCGACCACAGCTTCAGTCTTTCCACAACATTCTTACGGAAGACCTTATTATTTGGGCCGACAAGAAAAGGGTAGGATTTCATGGGCGGATTCCCTGATTTTCGATTTACAGAATAAATCCGTCTTCCTTTACCCTGCTTTGCACTGAACCAGTCAATCTTCCACCTTTATTTGCGGCCCCTGCTTAGGCTTTTTGGTTCTATGGCCCGGTTTAACCAGAATTTCTATATAAAAAGATTCGAGCCCTTTTGATTCGGCCTCATCAATGGATTTATTAATGACGGATAAGTGAATATCTTCACTACTTGCTTGATCAACACCAAATCGGCAGTCAAAATCCCAAAAGTCGACTTTTTCGGGAAGCTTCTTGTTCCGTTCTCTTTTTATATATTTTTTAACTTCAAATTTGATGGCTTCAACAAGCCGTGGAACTTTGATCTTTGGGTGGGTCAACTTAAACGTTTTTTTCATAGTTGCTTCAATAGTTTTACATATATTAGTAAGACAGATTTCAACTCATAACCGAGTTGTCATCAAAGTGCGAAGTGCTCAAGCAGTACCACAAAACAACTCCGTGGCCTTTTTTTCTATCCAAAAGATTCCTTTTGAATATCTGATCTGGCCTTTATACCTTAAATAACCAAATAGCTCGCCAGGTTTCTTCGTTGAGCGGGATAAAAAATGGGAACAGATTTATTTATAGCCCCCCATTTTTACAAAAATAACCAGTAAAAATCGTCAAACAATGACATCCGTTAAGATTGCCACATCGAACATCTGAAAGCACTTGCTGCTACTGCCGCCCCTTCGATTCAAACTATCCCCACCTGACCACTCCAAACCTAGTACTGTCGCTGATTAGAATCAGGAAAAAGTTCAATGATAGGGTTTTGGCAATAGAAAAAAGAACATATTCGGGACACAGAAGGCTAAAGGATCGTTACCTAAAACACGAAGCCGGCTTTTCCAGTTTCTCCCCAGTTGACGATCACGCTAGTATGTCGATACGTGATCTTGCTTGTACAGTGACTGGTGATACAGGCTTAGATGGGGATGGAGCACTCTGAAGGTTAACCCCCTCAAGTGACTTTTGCAAAAGTTGCAAAGCTAACTCAGGCTGTTTGTTGGCAGATCTGAGGATCGATTGGTTTAATGTCACAGAACCACTAGTACTTCCGGAAATGTCCACGAAGAAGCTCCCATATTTAACTTTATAATAATATTAAAAATAATAATACAGGACAGGAATTCTGTCAAACGATCATCTTTATCAAAAATACTGCAGATCCATAGTGACTCGTCCATTTCGAATCAACGAAAGCTTAACATGGAGGTCGGTTCTCGATATCTTTCCTTGATCACCGCTTAGTATTCAAAAAATTGCAACTAAAGAAATCACTGAGGTGTCTCAACGTATTGCCAAAGACAGACAAGTGACCAAGGAGCCCCGAACAGGCCAACTGATCGTTTTTATTTGGACAAAAAGACATCAACATACGGCTAACTATTACAGTTTTTAGGAACCCATTTCCGAATCTAAAACGAGGTTTTTAAGGGAAATATCGATTTGAGACTCCACTAAAGGATTTGATCGAAATGGTTGAACAGCATATAATGAGATAAGAGTATACATATAGGAGTAGGACAATAGCTAGGCAATCAGAGTCACGCTGATGCGCACCTCACATCAGTGCAGACGAGGAGACTGGTCATGAATCGCACAGCTCTAACAAGTACGCTACTGGTTAGCATCATACTATTCTGTGCTGACATGGCACTGGCGGAGTCGTTACCTCCTCTGATCGACGTGGAACAGCAAGCGATGAGCGACACCTTGCAGCACGCCCTGGAATACAACAGGACCAACCAAACTGCGGACTGGGTGAATCCCGACAGTGCCCGTAGCGGTATCGTGGTGCCGGTACGCACCTTTGTAGGCGACCAGGGACAACCCTGTAGAGAATTCGTCACTACCATTACCAGCGACGGCAAGCAGCAGCAGGGCTACGGTACTGCTTGCCGCCAATCCAATGGTGTCTGGTATGTTGTAGGCGACGGGTCACCTTCCTGGGTGACCGTCGTGCCAAGACAACCCGTGTATGCCTACCAGCCTCCGGAACGCTACTACGTCCCTCCCACTACCTACTACAGTCCTTACCCTATCAACTTCAGCTTCAGCTTAGGTTATATGTTTAACGGTGGCAGTCTGCACGTCGGCAACTATTACTCCAACGGTCCGATATGGTATCCACGCAACATCTGGCGACAAAATAGATATCGTTATTATAGACCGTCCAGCTACAGTCCACACTACCGCCCATATTATCGATCCCATCAGCGCTCCCACTACCGGCGGTAGTGGGATTTTTCACAGACCTTCTGATGATCAGACCCATTTTTCATCCAACCCTACGAACAACCTTCCAGCCATAGATCTTGATTTCGAAACAACCGGCCTCTCTCCGCAAAACAGAACAACTCATTCAACGCGAGCTTTTTCCACGGCGCCCCGCACCGAAACAGGATAGGGATGGCGGTCACGAAGAAAAATAGGCATGTTATTTCGTGCACTTCTTGCTGCCGACATACTTGAATACACGCCATAGAACACAAGCAGCACCGGAGGATCCGACGGCTTCTCCAGCATCACCAACTTATCAGCTATTGCCTGATAGTCGGGTTGAGATACAATTTGTTTGAGATTTTCTTCAGCCTGATCAGATTTCAGAGCCATAAGCTGGACACTAAAACTGGAATCAAAGCCTCCCGTCTGCCACTTCTCACCCGCGACAAAAAATTTTCCAAGGACAGGATCTTTCACCAATCGAGATGAGGCCACTGCTGTGTCGGGAAATACAGGAGATCTTTCAGGTATGTTTTTTTTCTGACTGCTCTCAATGCGTGGATTGATCAGACGCTTCCTCTTATCTGCTGAAATTCGACTCCCCGTATCCAGCTCAGGAACATAAGATTCTGTCTCAGGTTTTTCCACAATTTCCACCGGAGATATTTCCACCGGTGTATGTTGCACAGGAACTCGCGGTTCCACTGAAACTAGAGTAACAACTTCCACCGGCTCTTTTTCCTGCAGATGCTCACCCTCCCGTTTCTTTTTGGGAGTTTCAAGCGCTGTAGCCTTGTCTACCTTTCCGATAGCAACTGGTGTTGAAACAGTCTTTTCTGACTTTTTTTCGCTGGAAGAATATTTCTGAACCGGGTTCTTCAAAGGCGGCGCAGTAAAGACAGGATTACGCTCCCGGCTCAGTGTAAACTCAGCACTCTTTTTTTCATCATCGTCTGGAAACAGGAAAACAAGCAACAACAGACAGACAGCAGCCCCGCCCCCAATAAGATATTTAGGATGCTGAAGAAGTCGTGACACAACTCCCGATGAAGAAGAAAGCAGTTCCTCTCCAGGACCATCATCTTTCACATGATCCAGAAGAACAAGAAAAGAAGTATCGGCACTTGAGGATTGAAGCGATTCTTCCGCATAAACATTAATTAAGCGCAGATTCCCTCTTCCCATTGAGGCAATTTTTCCGGCAGCCTCCATGGTGAAAACCTCCTGCTGCTCATCACCTCGAAGCCCCTGCACACAAAAGTTCAGATAACTCCATGTCTCATTATCATCAAGTGCTGAGAGGAAGAATTGCTTTTCGGAGATTTTTTCAAAATTACAAAGGGCAAGTTGTTCCAGGTTAGTTGTAAGACTTTTCCTTCCAGACAGAAGTAACTGCAACCCTCCCCCATCAGCATTCACCTCATCGAGGACTTTCCGAATCCTCTCAAGAGTAGCCAGGTACATCTTCTCAGCTTCATCGCAGACAAGAAGCAGTGACTCTCCCTTCGCTCGAAGAGTGGCCACCAGGGTCAAAAATATTTTTTTGGCATCGGCCCTGTTAGCGTCAACTGGATACTGCAAGTCACACTCCTGTGCTGCCACTCGAACGATATCCTCAAAAGATTCTACAAGTTGAGGTAAAAAGAGAATTCTGTGCCGAGTTTTCCACTGCTCCTGCAGCATTTTGCAGAGCATGGTTTTACCACTGCCTTCTTCTCCAATCAGGGTAACAAGATGCACCTTGCCCTGAAGGGCAGTTTTAATATCATTTAATATGGCTCCGCGTCCACCACCAACAAAAAAATGTTTGGTATTACACTCTTCCTGAAACGGAGTCCCCTCATTTATCTGCTCATTATGCATATGATTTTATCTCACACCTCATAGCCATCAGTCTGCTGTAAAAAATTTTCCTCAAAAAAGAATAAACACTGTATATGATACATCGGATCGTAAGAGAAGATCCTGACAGAGCTTTCAATACCATTAGTTGCTAGAAATGTATACAGAACAGCGCGACTGTTCAAGGAAATTATAACCATGCTCACTCCATTATTCATCAGCATCATTTTTCTGTTAGCCGGATTTATTCAGGGGATGACAGGTTTTGGCTCTGCATTGGTGGCCATCCCCCTGCTCAGCCTCATTATTGACATCAAAAGTGCGATCCCTCTCTGTATTTTGAACAGCCTGGTAATCACCACTTATCTTTCCCTGAAAATGCGCAAACATCTTGACGCCAAAAAGATTTTTCCTCTCTGCATCGCCGCTGTCCCTGGTATTATCGTAGGCTCCACAGTCCTGAAACAGGTAAGTTCAACTCTTATTCGAATTAGCCTTGGGGCTCTTCTGATAGTCTATTCACTCCATAGCCTGTTCAGTAAGCCCAAACCTAGAAAATTACATAAAGCATGGTCCTATATTGCCGGTTTTTTGTCTGGAGCAATTGGGGCAGCATTTAGTGCCGGCGGGCCGCCAACCATCATTTACACAACACTGAATGACTGGAAGAAAGATACGATTAAGGCAACATTAAGTGGTTTTTTTCTTTTCAATTCATATCTGATAGCAGCCGTCCATGCCATTGAAGGCCTTACAACCATTGAAATCTTCACTTACTTTATGATTTCTGCACCATTTGTTTTATTCGGCACTGTTTTGGGAACTATTTGTTATGGTAAGATTCCACGGGAACTTTATTTGCAAATCATATTTGCCTTTCTAACAGCAATGGGTATCATTATGATAGTGACTTGAGTGAAGTGTTCCCAGGGACCGCACCTGATACATTTCCTGCTTCACATTTATTAATCAAAGAACAAATTACAGTTACAAATTTAACTACTGCTCATTCTATAATACATCGCCAACTATACTTACACGAGGGTCCCATGAACGGAGCAGAACTTCTTGTTCAATGTCTGGAAAATGAAGGTGTTACAATAATTTTTGGAATCCCCGGTGAAGAGAACCTCGCCTTCCTGGAAGCCCTGCGCGGCTCCTCTATTCGTTTAATCCTGACCCGCCATGAACAGGCTGCAGGATTTATGGCAGCCACCTACGGACGACTCACTGGAAAACCCGGCGTATGTATTTCCACCCTTGGCCCAGGAGCAACCAACTTTGTAACTGCCGTATCCTATGCCCTGCTTGGTGGTATGCCAGTGATCTTTATCACTGGCCAGAAACCGATCAAAAAAAGCAAGCAGGGACGCTTTCAGATTCTCAATATAGTCAGCATGATGGAACCACTTACAAAATTCACCAAACAAGTTGTGAATGCCGGAACCATACCTGCCCTGGTCAGGGATATGTTTCGAATAGCGGTGAATGGAAAATCCGGACCGGTACATATGGAATTACCAGAGGATATCGCCGCAGAGGAGATAGAGAGTACGCCTGTTCCGAAAACACACCTCTTCTACCCCGTTGCCGATCCCGAATCAATCAAAAAGACTGTGGAGATAATCAAACAAGCAAAATTTCCACTCATCCTTTTTGGTGCAGCCGCGAACAGACCACAAATATGTCCCGTAGCACTCGAACTTATCCAGGCAACCGGTTTATACTTTTTCACCACCCAGATGGGAAAAGGGGTGGTGGATGAACACTCCCCCCAATGCCTTGGAACAGCAGCACTATCTGATCACGACTACCTGCATTGCGCCATAGACCGTGCCGATGTCATCATTAATGTTGGTTACGATGTTGTAGAAAAACCACCTTTTTTTATGAACCACGGAAGTATGACCGTTATCCATGTTCACTTTGCCCCGGCTGATATCGATGAGGTTTATTTTCCGCAGCATGAAGTTCTAGGAGATATCAGGAACTCTCTTGTTGCGCTCAAAGATGCCCTATTGGATATACCCTATGAGGGTAATGATTATTTCAAGAGAATCCACAAAGAAATCAACGCCCATGTTTTTCAGGATCAGGGCCATGATCAATTCCCCAATACCCCTCAACATATTGTCAGTGATATCAGACAAACAGTAGCTCACGATTCCATCGTTTCGTTGGATAATGGAATGTATAAAATCTGGTTCGCCCGCAATTTCAAAGCCAGCCACTCCCACTCACTGTTGCTTGACAATGCTCTAGCAACTATGGGAGCAGGATTCCCGGCAGCCATTTCCGCCAAACTTGTTCATCCTGGAAAACAGGTTGTTGCCGTTTGTGGAGATGGTGGATTTATGATGAATTCACAGGAGCTTGAGACAGCAGTTCGCCTGCATTTGCACATTGTTCTCATCATTCTGCGCGATAACGGCTATGGAATGATCAAGTGGAAACAGAGAGGAATGAGCTTTCCTGATTTTGGTCTTGATTTTGGTAACCCTGATTTTATACAATACGCAGAAAGCTATGGAGCAAAAGGATATCGAATCACAGAAAACGGTATGCTTAACAATATTCTGACCGGCTGTCTTAACACACCCGGTGTCCACCTTATCGAAGTACCGGTGGACTATTCTGAAAACGAAAAAGTTTTCCTGCGGGAGTTACAGAACAAAACCTGTCTTCTCTAATTCGCCTGTACCTCCGAGGATAACTTGAACCAAGACCTGCCCTAACGGACTAGTGGTACTTTTATGACCGGACTTTTATCCAATTATCGTTTTATTGCTATTTTCATCTGGCTTCTAGCTGTTGCCACGTCATTTGCATGGAACAAAGTTGATGATATCCGCGAAAAAAATGAAACGGCCAACGCTACTGCCAGGGCATTTTTTGAACAAATAATTGCTTCACGACGCTGGAACCTCATGCATGGCGGGGTCTATGTTTATACAACTGAGACCAGCCCCCCGAACCCCTATCTCCTCAAAGACAAGCAATCCATACGTGATGAAAATGGACTCCTTCTCACGCTCATCAACCCCTCGTATATGACCAGGCAAATTGCCGCCATAAGTCAGGAAAAAGGACATATCGGTTTTCATATCACCAGCCTCACTCCGTTACGACCTGAAAACAAACCCTATCCATGGGAAATCCCATGGCTTGAATCCTTCGCACTCGGGAGTACCGAAAAGAGCACATTTGCCGTGGAAAATGGAAAGAAAATATTTCACTACATGGCCCCTCTCCCCTACTCCAATTCCTGCAATCCCTGCCACTTAGCTGCAGACCAGCCAGAAGGAAATATTCGAGGTGCCATTTCAGTAAGTTTACCCATTCCCTTCCACAAATCTCCATGGCCACTACTCTTCAGCCATATTTTTGTTGCTCTCACAGGTATTGCAGGCATTCTTTTCTTTGGCGGACGACTGGCCCACAGCAGAAGACATATCCTAGCGACAAACAGGCAACTGGAACGGGAAATCGAGGAACGTAAACAGACCGAAAAAGAACTCATAGCTGTCCAGGAAAATCTCGAAACAACAGTTAATTGCCGAACTTCCGAGCTTCGCAAAACGAATACAATGCTTGACAGTAAAATCAAGGAGCAACAGAGAATTGAAGCGGCACTGGTTGCCATCAACGATGAATTTATTCAAATTTTTAACAGTGCCCCGGATGGCATGCATGTTGTAGACCGTAATTATAATGTAATCCGGGTGAATAAAGCCTATTGCCAACTCATTGGAAAAAAAGCTAACGAAATACAAGGACATAAGTGCTACGAAGCCTTCTCCGACAAACTCTGCCATACTAAAGAATGTCCACTCACTCAAATCAGTAATGGGGCCGAAAGAGTCGAGATTGAGACCAGGAAAACGCGTAATGACGGCAAAGTAATCCCATGTATTGTTACCGCCACACCTTTTAGGGAACTTGGAGGAAAACTTACTGGAATCATAGAAGTTACGCGGGATGTCAGTAACTGGAAGAAAGTGGAGCAATCCCTCTCAGCCACTGCTGAACATTTGCGAGCGAGAAACATGGAACTCGAAGATTTTGCCCATGTCATCTCCCATGATTTACAAGAGCCTTTAATGCTTATCCAGGCCTTCAGTGACAGAATTCGTACAAAATGCGCAAATGCTCTCCCCCAAAAGGGTCTGACCTATCTCGAACGTATTGAGAGTTCCGCCAATCGCATGCAGAACCTTATTGATGGCTTACTGCTTTATTCCAGAGTCAGCAGTAAGGCCAGTCCCTTTGAAAAGGTTTCGTTGCAGACAATCATAGATTCAGTCCTTGAAGATCTGGCCATCAGAACAGAAAAAAGCCATGCGAGCATAAGTGTCGATCCGCTGCTACCAAGCATCGAAGCTGATCCGCTGCAAATGCGCCAACTCTTTCAGAATATCATTGGGAATAGTTTGAAATACACCCATCCCGACCGCCGGCCGGAAATATCCATTCGACGCATTGTATTTCCTGAGCAATATGACAATCAAACCTATATTCGCTTCAGCATTACAGATAATGGAATAGGATTTAAGGCTGAACAGCAGAAGCTTATATTTGATATATTCCAAAGACTCCACACCAGACAACAATTTCAGGGTACTGGCATCGGTCTTTCAATATGTAAAAAAATCATAAAACGCCATCACGGATCAATAACAGCTGAAGGAGTCCCCGACAAAGGTGCCTCTTTTATTATTACCTTGCCTTTGCAGCAAGACCATCCTGATAAAAACGATAAACGAAACGGTACCCTCATCGATACAATCATAAACCGGCGCTAAAAAGGATAATGGGTCTCAAAATAGGTATTTCTACCTATTGACCGTTCTCAAATAGCGATGTATTTTAAATATCAAAGTCGGGGTCACTTAAACACGGAACCCAGAGGCCTTCAACCCTCATTACAGGTTACTCAATGCTTACGCAGAAAGAACGTCGACGATTCAAACGGTTTCGTCCCAAAGATGGCACCATGGCAGTCAATCGTCATGCCTTGGGTCCTGTCATTAATATCAGCATGGGTGGGCTGTCTTTTCGATATATGGGCGAAGATTCCACAAAACAGGTTTCAGATATCCTTGGCATATTCCTTGGCTTAGACGATGTTCTCATCGAAAGAATTGTCACCAAAGTCATCTCTGACAAACTGATTTCTCACGGTTCTTCATTTATGAAGACTTCAACCCGACAGCGTTCTATTCAGTTCACCAAACTTACTCATTCCCAACGGGAAAATCTGGAAGAATTTATCGGCAGCAAAACATTAGGAACCTATTGATCTTTCTCCTGCCATCCCTCTTTTTTCCTTCTCTCTTCCAAACAGCCAATTGACAGGAACTCTGCTTCTCGGTAGACTGAGCCATGTCGATTTTCCAGCTCACCGATGAACCTGTTTTCCCTGACCCTGCACTTGCCGAGGAAAACGGTCTTCTTGCCGTTGGAGGAGACCTTTCAGTTCAACGATTACTGGCTGCCTACTCAAAAGGAATTTTTCCCTGGTATTCACAGGGGGAACCTCCTCTCTGGTGGTTTACAGATCCCAGACTGGTCATCTTTCCTGATGAGTTTAACGTCTCCAGGCGACTGAGTCGGACTCTCAAAAACAGTAGCTTTGAGATTACTTTTAATCAAAACTTTTACGAAGTAATCAGCTCCTGTGCCGACGTCAGGGTACAAAACGGAGAAGGTACCTGGATTAGCGACGACATGATAGATGCTTACCTCGACCTACATAATGCTGGACATGCACACTCAGTCGAATGCTGGGTCAACAATGAGTTGGCCGGTGGGCTGTACGGTGTGGCATTGGGTCGAATATTTTTCGGTGAATCCATGTTTACAAGGATCAGTAATGCCTCGAAAGCTGCACTGGTTGCACTTGTTAATCATTTAAAAAAACAGGAATTTGCAGTAATCGACTGCCAGATGACAACAAAGCATCTGATCTCATTTGGTGGTCGTGAGATAAGTGGTAAAGAATTCAGAAAACTGCTGCAACTCCATATCCCAGCCCTAACAGCTCAATAAATGCGGAACAATGACACAAAATAATAACAACGAACGGTGTGATGGTTGTGGAAAAACAACCAACCTGACAGAAACCCATGGCAACGAATTTTGTAAAGACTGTCTGGATCTTGTTACAGCCATCCAAACAAAACCAGAAACTATCAAACATATTTGTAATCTCATCAAATCCGATCTGAGACACGGTGATGCTGATGGTTCAGAAAGTCAACTCTCGGAACTTCAGGAACTCCCGGAAGTACTCGATGCAGTCCGCTTTCGAACCCGTGACCGAGAGCTTAACACCTGGTATGTGTCAGTGAGCGAACTTGGAGGCGATCCCGTGGAAATTTTTGCGTCCACAGCCTTTGATAGAGACGACCACCTTCAGTCTCGTATTTCTAACCTGACCACAATTACCAGGTTGGTCTCTCTTATCCTTCGAAATGTTTTCCTCGACGAAGTCCTGACTCTTGAAAAAACAATTAAACAATTACAGAGAAGCTCGAGGCAGAAAAACGACCTTCCCGATATGTTGACTAATGTTTTACGGAGTTACCGAAAAGATATCAGCGACTGAAGTCGTTAGGAGGCTGCCCTAGGAGCTTGTCCGAGAATAGGCATTTTGAAAAAATAAGCGCAGGCATATGTTTGATATTCCGAGCATTATTTTCTCAAAACAACGAAGAGTTGAGGAGAAAGGGCATTCTCGGACAGCTTCCTAGTACTCAAAATCAAATTCATACACCAATGCAGATTTGTCAAAGTGACGCAGCACCTTTCTCAGGACATACAGGGTGGGTACTTGGAACCTTATCTCCCAGGCAGGGGTTGGTGTAGGCGTTTTTGAAAGGAGCGTAATATCCACAAGGCGCATCTCCTCGGGAGCCACACCGAGTAGCATCATCACTCTATGTTGCGTTGCGGCCATAATCACCATTGACTGGACCTTGCCCACTCTGGTCTTTCGATGATCCCAACGTAAATCGACAATATCTTCACGCTGAAATTGTGTTCTTTTCAGTTGAGGACACTCTTTATGATGAATCGACAGCCCTCTCTCACTGAAAAATGCATAAAGCCCTTTATCCGTTGGATTTGGTTTACAGCAGGCTGATATTTTTATTGTCACCGGATCAAGGGTGGTCAGTTCCACTTTATTGAGCTGTCCGGTTGGATTCACAAAGGGAGATGTCCCATGATACAGCTTCTCCTTAATCTGCGGAATCAAGCTGGAAAGACTCAGCCGTCCCTCTCCCACATGAATATAGAGTTCATCAAGAATAATCAGGTCGAAATGAGACAGCACCTTTTGCAAATCCTTTTTTTGTAAAAGATCAAAAGGCAGGCCATATCTAAGCATCTCCTGGGTAACGATTGACTTGCCTATCACCTGTGAGAGTTTTTGCCTGCGAACCCGGAATGTTTTAGACAGTTCGGCTCGTGCCCGGGGGGTACTGCAAAGATCCAATGTGGAAGGTTGAAATTGTAGAGGATGGTCAGCTCGGAGAATGCGAATAACGTCTCCATCACGAAGTTTGTGATCTGCAGAAACTTTCCTGCTGCCAATCATAGCCCCGGTACAACTGTGACCTATGTCGGTATGCACCCTGAAGGCAAAATCAAGCACGATGGATTGTGCCGGCAGACAGAAAAGATCCCCCCCGGGGGTGTAGGTGTAAATTTCCTTTTTGCCGCTGGCTGCAATCACATCCCGGTAAGAACTGACTTCCCCAGAACCGATCACATCAAAGAGTTCCTGAATTTCCCTGATAAAACGGCGCTGAATGTTATTTTTAGAGTTCCAGTCCTTAAATAATCCGCGCTGAGCCCTGCGAGCCATATCTTTTGTTCGGATTTTAAACAGGTACTTTTGTCCTTTTATATTGGCTCGTGCATGCAGACCCTGATAACCGGTGGGCTTAGGGTTTGCGATAAAATCACGGATGGTCCTCGGGATGGGCGGGAAAGTCTGATTCAAAATACCCAAAATTGAGTAACAAGATTGTGTATTATCAGCAATAATAAGTATTTCAAGAGGGTTATCTATCTGTTTTCTCAGAATACGATTTGAGGGGTCATAGTATGCCCAAAGCCCTTTAGTCCGTATTGTTACCTCAGCATTCAGCCATACCTCCCTGGTGTTTTTTTCCAGGAGAAATAAAAGTTCT
The DNA here is from genome assembly GCA_964538055.1 of uncultured Desulfocapsa sp. Lineage (GTDB taxonomy): Bacteria > Desulfobacterota > Desulfobulbia > Desulfobulbales > Desulfocapsaceae > Desulfocapsa. The sequence goes on from CAZIDU010000044.1 coordinate 16,811, forward strand.
ATGGCCTTGGGGGATTGTTTCAACTGCCCTATCTGACCAAGCAGTTTGGCACCCTGCTTAGGGAATTTATAGGACAAGGCCAGGTTATACATTTCCCGCTTCAGACTGAAAAGCCCAAAGACAGTTGCAAGCGGGGCATAGATATCAAGGGTTTCATCGGAGATCTTCTGACGTTTCCGCTTAGGCATGGCCCCAAGCGTTCGTAAATTATGGAGGCGATCTGCAAGCTTCACAAGCATCACCTCCGGCCGAAGTGCTGCCCCGGAAAATATTTTCCGATGTACTTTTTTTGAAAGTGCCTGTTTATCACTGGAATCTTTGGTAACTTTAGTACAGCCCTCAACAATGGCTGCCACATAAGAACCAAATTTTTCACCGACCAGCGAGGTCGTCACATAGTCAACATCCTCAACGGTATCATGAAGGAGTGCAGCGGCAAGAATTTCTGGATCAACAACATCCATTTCCTCAGCCAGAATCTTGGCAACGGAACAGGGGTGCATGATATACGCCTCCCCGGTCCTCCGCCACTGATCATCGTGGGCACCCGTTGCAAAATCCAGCGCATCCCAGAACACATGGGCCTTGGGACCAGAGTCCAGCAATTGCCTCATCTGGCTGCGATACAATTCTAGGTCAAATGGAATATACTGCATAAAAATTCAGAAAATATCGTTCTTTTATAGAGATCCCACAGGAAATCCGGAAATAAAATTGCTTTTAAAACAATCATGACTATTCTACACCATACAAAGGACGATGCTATATTGAGATACTCCAACACATTGAGAATCCATCTCCTTTGTTTAACTCTACCAAATTAAAGGCTTCTTGGAAAAGCAAAAAATCTAATGCAAAGAAAAAGTAAATTTAAACAGAAGAAAAGATCGAAACGACCCATCCACAAAGAGCAGCAACAACGGAACAACTCGCGTGAAGACAGCCTGTACCAGCAGGTATTAACACTTTTCTACAAACAGGCAACACCTCTGGACAACAAAGAGATATTCAAACTACTGGATCTACCACTCTCCTCCCGAAAACCTCTTCAAAAACTCCTTGTCCGACTCGCAGGTGAAAAAATCCTCACTCCGACAGACAAATCCACCTATGCTCCAGGCCCCAAAAATGGCCTGGCTGAGGGGACAATCGACCAAAACACCAAAGGGTTTGGTTTTGTCAGTGGCCTCACATCTATACTTGGCCCTGTACAATACACCCGGGATGCATTTATCTCACCAAATAACATGGCCAATGCTCATCATGGTGACAAGGTCCTCATACGAGTGTACAAGGTAAAAAAAGATGGCAGGCCCGAGGCTGAAGTAGTCGCCGTACTTGGTCGTGGTCGGGATCAGATGGCTGGCTTTGTGGCCATAAAAGACAACCAGGTTTTTGTTTACCCGGAAGACTCCAGATACCCTTTTACAATTCGTATCACCGATAACATTCCTGAAGATCTCCAAAATGGCGATGCGGTCATTGTGAAGATAACCGGAGAAAGCAACGACAGTCACTATGAACAGGGAACACTCATTGAAGTTCTTGGAAACCCTGATTTAGTGGATGTTCAAATGCGGATGGTTATAGAAAAGCACAACCTCCCTCACAGATTCAGTGAGCAGACTGAGACACAGGTTGAGTCCATTAGTGATTCAATTACCCCCTCCAAGGGACGACTTGATCTGCGAGATATACAGCATGTCACCATTGATGGCGAAACAGCCAAAGACTTTGATGACGCCATCGCAGTCATTAAAACACGCAAGGGGTTCAGGCTCTATGTTTCCATTGCCGATGTTTCTCATTATGTACAACCGGGATCGGCACTTGATAAGGATGCCTACGAACGTGGAACATCCATCTACTTTCCGGGACGCGTCATTCCCATGCTCCCTGAAAAATTATCAAATGGCCTGTGCAGCCTGGTACCCGACGAAGACCGCTATGCATTCACTGCAATCCTGAACTTCGACAGACAGGGCCACCTTCACAGCAAATCCTTTGCAAAATCTATTATCTGCAGCAAAAAACGCTTCACCTACACAACGGTCCGACAGATTCTAACAGATAATGATCTTGAGATTAGACGACAGCACAAAGAGTTTCTCACTCCACTGAAATGGGCCGGAGAACTCGCCAAGGAACTGATGCATCTTCGAGAACAACGCGGATCAATCGGCTTTACTATTCCAGAGCCCTTTATGGAATTGGGTGATGATGGAAAGATTGTATCTATCAGCCGTACGGAACGAAACTTTGCCCACAAGCTCATAGAAGAATTCATGCTTAGCGCAAATGAGGCTGTGGCAGAAACATTTACTGAAAACCATCTCGATGGACTATACCGCATCCATGAACGCCCATCTCCTGAGAAGATTCAGGACTTTGTTGAATTTGGACGATCTCTCGGGCTCGAACTGCCTCCTTTGCGCCAAGATCCTGACTGGTTTGGACAGGTTCTGGCATTGGTAAAGGGGAGTCCAAAGGAGTATGTGATCAACAATCTCCTGTTACGCACCATGCAGCAGGCAAAGTATGACAGCACCAATGTTGGTCATTTCGGGCTGGCAGCAACTGACTATGCTCATTTCACTTCGCCAATCCGCCGCTACCCTGATCTCACCGTACACCGGACACTACAAACGTTTCTTCTTCGTCGTGCCAAAACAAAGATCAAAAAGAAAGAGACAGGGAAACCAGTAAAAGAAATGGGTGTATTTCTTTCGGCCCGGGAACGTATCGCAGTGACGGCTGAACGCGAGATGAACGACAGGCTCAAGGTCCGTTTTATGCACAATAAGATTGGAGAAGAATTCCAGGCTGTTATTTCAGGGGTCACCAGTTCAGCCATTTTTGTTGAACTCACAGAATCTTTTGTCAGTGGCGGGATTTCTCTCACCTCACTCAAAGATGACTACTATATATTTGACGGTAAGCATCATCGTATTACCGGAAAACATAGCGGAAGATCTTTTCAGATTGGTGACCTGTTGCAGGTTACCCTCCTCGATGTGGACCTGCGACGCAACCGAATCTATTTTGGCCCACTGTTGTCACAAAATGAGACAGCATAAGATTCTGCCTCGCTATTGTCACTTGACTTGAATTGATATTTCGCATAAAAAGTTTTAAGACGACATGCTATTAATCTTTTAAATTTCTGCAGGATTTTTACAACTGCCTTTCTGGAGGATTTCTCATATGGATACGAGCTGGCTCACCACGATCATCGCCAACCCTTTTGCAAAAGGACTTGCCATCGGCCTTTTTTTCTGCCTTCTCATTGCAGTTCGTGGATATTTGAGACGTCGTGAACTCAGTACAGAGGTGACCAGATTGCGTACTCATCTTCACACAAAACTGGAAATAGATTCCACGGAAAACGAAAGACGTAAACAGGAGCGTGAGGTCCTGAAACAGGAGAGGGACAACCTCCGCATCACTGTCCAGTCCCTGAACCAAAAACCCGGTCGTAAAGAAATTCGTCAATACTACATTTACCAGACTGCACTCGACATGATGTTTGAGAAAGCTCCCGGTTTTGCCCCTGCCTGGCAAATCACTCTTAGAGAAGCAGAAAATCTTTTTGAGAAATCCGAGAAAGGTGTGGTTCCACTGCTCAAACGTTTAATGCCTACAAGCCCTGATAAACAAATAGAACAGTACGAAAAACTGAGTAGAGTTTCTCTTGAAGGTGGCATGAGTTCATAAACACACAGACCGATAACACGTCGGCAAGAGCTATAAATTGCGGCCATGAGACAATCCTACCAGTTTCATGGCCGTTTTTCTTTTATCTGCTACCAAATCAGCCATGTCACACAACCATCAGCTTTTAGATAATATCGCAATTGTCCTGGTAAACCCCAAATACCCTGAGAATATCGGTTCTGCCGCGCGTGCAGCATGGAATATGGGAATTACTCGAATCATTATCGTGGCAGACGAGTATCCGGATCATGCAAGAATGGTAAAACTTGCCACCCACAACTCCCTGCCCCTTATAAATTCCATGGAATTCCACGAGAATCTTAGTGATGCCTTAAAACCTTTTTCTAAAATTATTGGCACCACGGCCCGCAAAGGGCGACACCGCGGCCAGGGAAACAGTCCACGGGATATTATGAATATTCTTCTCCCCCTGTTACCCGAAAACCAGATTGCATTTCTCTTTGGAGCAGAAGATCGTGGACTTACCAACGAAGATCTGAAATATTGCCAGCTCCGTTCTGCCATCCCGACATCCGACTTTTCTTCCCTAAACCTTGCCCAGGCAGTCGCTATCCATTGCTATGAAATTTTTCACGCAGTGGTTCATGAACAAAAAAAAATCTCTCCAAATCCTAAAATTGCCACTTCCTATGAGATTGAGAACATGTATAAGTCCATGGAAACCAGCCTCACGCAAATTGATTTTTTGCGGGAAAAAAGTCATGACTATTACATGCGCAATATCAGGCAATTCTTGGGCCGGATGGAATTAAAATCGAAGGAGACAAAACTGATCCAGAGTATATGTCGACAATTCACATCATCCCCCTCCCGGGAAACCAACAAGTGACATCCTTAAAAATGAATACAGATTCACTCCTTTGATTTTTCCACGGTTTTTGTTCCTTTATCCGCCAAAAAATCAGATTCCGAACTATTTTCATTTCAGCAGGAAAGGGAGTGTGCTAAAGTATAATCTTTAGTGTCGGGAAGGTATGTTGCCAATGCCATGGATCCCCATAATATAACTGTCTATTTCACTAATACGTTACCCAGAGAGCTCTCTCATGCTTGCAGCCAAATTACAAACTGAACTTCAGAACAGAGTAAATAAAAAGATAGCACCGTTATTTGCCAAATATGATATGGATTTCAGCAGTCTAGAGTCCGGAATGAAATGGAAGCCCATCGTCCTTATAATAGGCAATTACTCTTCTGGAAAATCGACTCTGATTAATGAGATCATAGGTACAAATATCCAACGCACCGGACAGGCTCCCACCGATGACGCCTTCACTGTAATTACCTCCGAAGGAAGTGACCGTCCGGAAGAAGTTCCAGGCTCCACACTCATCAATGATGACCGGCTGCCATTTGTCAAATTCAAAAAATATGGTGAAAAACTTATTTCTCACCTCTGCCTTAAAAATATCTCCTCACCAGGCTTTGAAGACATGGCCATCATCGATAGCCCCGGAATGCTTGATGCCACAACGGAAAAAGACCGTGGCTATGATTACATGGAGGTACTTGGAGAATTTGCCAAAATGGCCGATCTGATTGTCCTTATGTTTGACCCTCACAAGGCAGGAACTATCAAAGAAACTTACTCGGCAATCAGGAATACCCTGCCGGAGAAATCCGGCGAAGACAGAATTATCTTCGTTATGAGTCGCATTGACGAATGTGACAATATAAGTGACCTGGTACGTTCATACGGCACACTGTGCTGGAATATGTCTCAGATGACAGGCCGTAAAGATATACCCCATATTTACCTCACCTATTCTCCCGAGGTGTCGAACTCCACGAATGCAGCCGATTTGTGGCCCCAGGAGCGGATAGAACTCATGGAAAAGATACATGCAGCCCCCAATCTCCGCCTCAACCATATACTGGAAGATATTGATCGCCAGGTGAATGAACTACAAATAGTCTGTGAGGCCATGACAGAGTTTAGCCAGAGAAGCAGGGTGCTCTTTAAGAAAATAGGGAAAATCACAATTGGCCTTGCTATTGGTCTATTTTGTTTTGGAGATGTCCTGACAAACAGCCTCATTTCTCTGCCGAGAGAAACATTGATCTCTTCCCTGCGAGGAGACAATTTTTCTGCCATGAATCTGATTCTTCCCCTTCTATTTCTCCTTGGCACCCTGGCACTTGGAGTGGTAGTTTTTAATAATTTTGGATTTAAAGGACTTCTCCAAAGGACACTTTCAGACAGTAGTCACCTGGTCAATCTTGAAAATGAATACCGCAGGAATCTTTGGAATAAAATGGCAGGAAAAGCCAATACACTCATACAAAATAGCAAGACCAGAGATATCTGGCAAGGGCACGCCGGGAACCTAAACAAAATCCACCGATTTCTTGATGGTGATCTCAAAAAATATTACGAGAAATTAAGATCCTAAAGCTGGCTCTGTCTGCAACCCAGGTTTTGAGGCTGAAGGGTGCGTGTAATGCTGCCTTTCCTTCAGCCTATCCACCTTGAGAGGTTAAAGCACCTTCACGAAATTCTAAAAAAACACCAGACAAGCGCAGACTTCGAAAGAAGTTCTAAAGTATCTAAACATCGTTGCAACCACGCCAAGTGACAAAAAGGTAATACAAGTACCTTTTCGCAAGAGCAGATACCTTCTTCTCACCCCCAACAGCAAACCATCCACAGCAATGCTCCATTCAAAACTCCCTGGGACTGTAGACAACAACGATTATCTGATATTTTTTTTAAATTGGCATTGTTTTCGCATCATTTCTCTAAATCTTACTGTTAAAAATAATTTTATATATGGTGACACAATGATACCTGCTGTAAATTCTGCACTCTCTGGACTCCAGGCATTTGGCACTAAAATAAGCTCCAATGCCAATAATATTGCCAACGTCTCCTCGGAAGGATACAAAAAATCACGGGTTACCTTGGAAAATCAAGCCCCACAAGGAGTAACAGCATCCGTTGAAACAACCGATAGTCCCGGTACAATGAGACTTGAAGAGACAAACAATGGAAGTGAACTTGTTGAACTTTCAAATGTTGATATGGCTGAGGAACTCACAGATTCACAACTCAACGCCCGCTTCTATCAGGCCAATCTGAAAACATTGACTGTCGCAGATGAGATGACCGAGAATCTTTTGAACATTAAGGCATGATGGCGTCGTAGGTAAGCATAGACTCCGAAAGCTCTCCATTTGCTTCGTTGCTGAAAATTTTATATCATTACAACATATCCTAGTTCGCCGAAATGATATAAAATTTACGCGCCTCGCATATGATGTTTTTTACTTAGCCATCTCAAAAATAACTTTTTCACGAGTTTATCAAGCCATAACAGGTAACTCTTTTTCTTCCAAAAAGTCAGCTTTGCAGACTACTGTTCCTCCACCCCCTGTAGCGGACACTCGCTGCAGCGGGGTTTTGTCTTTTTACAGAACTCTTTTGCCACCGCAACAATCAGGGCATGAAATTCGTTAAAAAGCACCGTGTCCTCAGGAAGATTATCCATAAATTCCTGCTGCAGGCTGAAATAATCAGTATCCTCTTCTACCAGCTGATGACGCGAGAACACCCGATGTGTATAGGTGTCAATCACAAAAATGGGCTTTGCAGCAGCATATAATAAAATAGCATCGGCCGTTTCCGGTCCCACTCCCTTTACTGCCAACAGGTTTTCACGGCTATCCTCCAAATTATCTTCAAAAAAGAAAGTGAATTCACCCGCATATTTATCTTCAATCATCTGGAATAAATTTTTCAACCTGCGAGCCTTAATATTATAGTAGCCGGATGGTCGAATATACTCAGCAAGCTGTTCCTGATCCATGTCCAGTAATCCGCGAAAAGAGAACTGGCCTGCATCCTTGAGATTGCCAAGGGCTTTTTCCACATTAGCCCAGTTGGTATTCTGAGTTAACACGGCTCCCACCATCATCTCAAGCGGTGTTTCCCCAGGCCACCACCCCTGTGACCCATAATAGGTGTACAACCTGTCATACACCCGTAGAAAAGGATTGCTATTCTCTTGCTTCATCTCTCAGATCAATCTCCCAGACAAATGCCAATCTCTCTGGCAGTGAACACCTTATCATTATTCAGATCCACTTTTTTACGTGACCTTACGGCATCTGCCAGAGGCACAGCACTCATATTCGGAGATTTCAAAGCAACCATGTGACCAAATTTTTTTTCTTCAATCAGACGTACTGCCGCAGCACCAAACCGCATGGCAAGCAAACGATCAAAAGTCGTTGGTGAACCACCACGTTGCAGATGTCCAAGAACCAGCGATCGCGTGTCTTTTCCTGTTCGTTTTCTTATTTCTGCAGCTACCCATTCACCAACTCCGCCAAGAAGCAATTCACTTCGCCCAACCTCTCCGACCCCTTTGCTTATCACATGGCCACCTGCTGCAATCGCACCTTCTGCCACCACGATAATGGCATAATCTTTTTCATGAAGAGCATTATCCATGATTTTTTCGCAGACCTTCTCCATATCAAAAGGAATTTCCGGCATTAAAATAACATCGGCCCCTCCAGAAATTCCGGAATAGAGGGCAATCCACCCCGCATCTCTACCCATCACCTCAACAACCATAACCCGATCATGGGATTTCGCCGTTGAATGCAGTTTATCCAGTGCTTCAGTTGCTGTTGACACTGCTGTATCAAATCCAAAGGTACGATCAGTTGCCTCCAGATCATTATCAATTGTCTTTGGTACGCCAATGACAGGCATACCTTTTTCAGCGAATTTACGGGCTATTTCAAGACTCCCGTCACCACCGACAGCAATGTGACAATAAAATCCCATTCGCTTAAAGTTATGGAGGATCTTATCAGAGACATCGACAACAGTTACCTCACCGGCAAGGTTCTCAACTGGCATGGCAAAGGGATCTCCCTTGTTGGTAGAACCAATAATTGTCCCTCCTGTGGAATAAATATCTTCCACATCGTTAACTCCCAGACGAACCAGTTCATCCACTTCAAGTAACCCCTTGTAGCCACTTCGACTGCCGTACACCTCCCATCCCCGTTTAGAACATGCGTGAACAACAGCATAAATAACAGCATTTAATCCTGGCGCATCACCGCCTCCGGTGGAAATAACAATTTTTTTCATATAAAAACCTTTTCCCTTCACTTTTTCGACAGAACATTAAATATTATAGCTGAAATAAAAGATAGTTACTTACTATTTTACATTAGTTTAGTCTCTAAAATCACTCTCTCACAGGAGGATGACAACTTTAATGAGAATGATTTTTACAGAACAAAGATTGACTTCTCTGAGTGAATTATTATGATTGTATAATATCATTTTCACAGATGATGAAAAGAACAATCTAACACGATTGTCGGATTACATTATTTTTAATTGGCAGATGAAACAAAGGTTTTTCCTTTGCTATCTTTTTATTTTTACAGGAGGTTTTCATGTCTGATTTTACAGTAACAGACGAAGCAGTTGTAAAGCTCAAGGAATATCTGGATCAGAACAATATCAGTTCTGCTCTCCGTATTGCCTTAATGCAAGGTGGCTGAGCTGGCCCTTCATTGGGATTGGCTCTGGATGAGCCAAAAGACAACGACAAAGTTTATGACCAGGACGAGCTTACATTTCTGGTCGAAGAAGGTTTAATGACTACCTGCGGTGCCATCAAAGTTGAATTTATTGATGCTGGACCGCGGTCAGGTTTTGGAATATCTTCCACCAACTCCATTAGTGGTGGTGGCGGTGGTTGCAGTTCCGGATCCTGCGGGTCGGGCGGTTGCGGCTGATCTTCCCCTGCTTCACCAAGTGGTGAATCCTGTTTCAGGGTTCACCACTTTTTTTTCCCCCTTCTAACCCCTCCGACACATACCACGTTTTTCCGTTACAAACCTACTGTCAAAAACTTGACACGCCTCTTTTCAATCCTTATTTTTCCTTACAAACAGAAACAACACTGGATTGAGTTATCCGGTTTTACAATTTATTTATGTGAGCCAAACATAAAAAAATTGTAACTATTCACCATGCTATTGAACGGAACAATATTTATCCGGAACCTGGGGACACGATCCCAATTCAAAAGACAAAGACGAATTGGGTCATGTCCCCAGTTTCCAACCAGCATATTCGTTATGCAATTCCGACTCAAACTCAATTTCGGTGAATAGTTACAAAAAAATAAGGGAGAAGAATCATGCAATTCGACAAGTTAACTATAAAATCACAAGAAGCCATACAGGCTGCCCAGCAGCTTGCCCAGAACAACAACAATCAGGAGATCAGAATTTCACACCTGATTAAAGCCATTCTTGAGCAACCCGAAGGAGTTGTCGTCCCAGTGCTTCAAAAAATGGGGACAGATCCTTCAATGGTTCTTATGGAGACTGACAAGCTCATAGAAGACATACCACAGGTAAGCGGCAGCGGTGCCGGACAAGCCCATCTATCAAATGACCTTCGCAAGCTCGTTGAAAAAGCCTTCAATACTGCCAGCCAGATGCAGGACGACTTTGTCAGCCAGGAGCATCTTTTCCTGACCATCATCAAGGATAACAAGTCAAAAAGTGCCAAAATGCTGAAGCGATTGGGTGTTGATGAAAAAAGTTTTCTGACCGCGCTCACTACCATACGCGGCAATCAGCGTGTCACCGACCAGTACCCTGAGGAAAAATACCAAGCCCTTGAAAAATATGCTCGTAACCTCACCGACGCAGCGAGACAAGGGAAGCTTGACCCGGTCATTGGGCGAGACGAGGAGATTCGTCGGATTATTCAAGTACTCTCAAGGCGCACCAAAAACAATCCTATCCTTATCGGCGAACCCGGCGTCGGTAAAACCGCCATTGCTGAGGGATTGGCACTCCGGATTGTCAATGGTGACATCCCAGCCACCCTTGAAGGAAAGCAGGTTGTTTCACTTGACCTTGGATCACTTATTGCCGGAGCCAAATACAGAGGAGAATTTGAAGACAGACTCAAAGCGGTTCTCAAGGAAGTTGAAAAACGGGCCGGGGAAGTCATCCTCTTTATTGATGAGATCCATACACTCGTAGGAGCTGGAGCCGCAGAAGGCTCAATGGATGCCTCCAACATGCTAAAACCCGCCTTGGCTCGTGGTGACCTGCACTGCATTGGAGCAACCACGCTTGATGAATACCGTAAATATATTGAAAAAGATGCCGCTCTTGAACGAAGATTCCAGCCAGTCCTTGTCGAAGAACCCAGCGAAGAAGACACAATTGCCATTCTGCGTGGCATCAAAGAAAAATATGAACTGCACCACGGAGTTCGTATCCAGGATTCGGCAACCGTTGCAGCAGTCATGCTCTCAAGCAGATACATCAGTGACCGCTTCCTTCCCGATAAGGCCATTGATCTGATCGATGAGGCAGCTGCAAAGCTACGCATTGAGATTGATTCCATGCCCGCTGAAATCGACAACCTTGAACGGATCAAAATCAAACTTGAAATTGAGAAAGAAGCTCTAAAACGCGAAAAAGACAAGGCCTCCAAAGAGCGGCTCGAGGAAATCAACAAAAAACTCGGTGAGCTGAACGATGAACTGACATCTCTTAAAGGCCAGTGGACCATTGAGCGTGATATGATCCAGACGATCCGCCAGGCCAAGGCCGATATTGACGAAGCCAAGATAGAAGAACAAAAGGCAGAACGATCTGGAGACCTCAGCAAGGCCGCCGAAATTCGTTATGGACAAATTATTGAGCTGCAAAGCAAACTGGACAGTGCCAACGCTAAGCTCCACCATATTCAAGAAAAACAGCATATGCTCAAAGAAGAGGTCAGTAGCGAAGATGTTGCTGAAGTTGTTGCTAAATGGACTGGTATCCCTGTTGACAGGCTACTCGAAGGTGAAAAAGACAAGCTTGTCCATGCCGAAGGAGAACTAGCAAAACGAGTCATTGGCCAGAAAGAGGCGATCCAATCAGTAGCAAACGCAGTACGACGGGCACGAGCAGGCCTTCAGGACCCAGACAGACCACTGGGATCATTCATCTTTCTCGGGCCAACTGGAGTTGGAAAGACAGAACTGGCAAGAAGTCTCGCTGATTTTCTCTTTGACTCTGATCAGGCAATGATCCGAATCGACATGTCTGAATTTATGGAAAAACACTCCGTGGCAAGGCTAATCGGGGCCCCTCCCGGGTATGTAGGATATGACGAAGGTGGCTACCTCACCGAAGCAGTGCGCAGACGCCCCTACGCTGTCATCCTGCTGGATGAAATAGAGAAGGCCCACCCGGATGTTTTCAATGTTCTCCTTCAAGTTCTTGATGATGGACGTATGACCGACGGTAAAGGGAGAACCGTTGATTTCAGAAATACCATTATGGTTATGACCTCAAACCTTGGCAGTGATCTTATTATCAAAATGGCAGAAAACAAGGAAAGCGAAAGCAGTATTGCCAGCCAGATTGAAGAAATTCTCCACCAGCAGTTTAAACCAGAATTCCTTAACCGAGTGGATGAAACAATCATATTCCACAGCCTTTCAAAAGAGAACATGTCGGGTATCATCGACATCCAGTTGGAACGACTCAAGAAACGATTACTGGACAAAAAAATCTCTCTTGGAATAAGTAGCAACGCTAAAGAGTACCTTGTCGAAAGCGGATACAATCCTCTCTTTGGTGCAAGACCTCTTAAAAGAGCAATCCAGCGTTATCTTGAAAATCCACTTGCCATGGAAATTTTAGAAGGAAGATTCCCTGAAGGAAGCACGGTTGAAGTTGCCTTAAAAGAAGGGGCACTCACCTTCAATTCCAACTAAACTTGCAAAACAAGAAAAACAGGAGGGGGGGGAGAAGCCTGACAGTTATCGCTTTCCCCCTTTCTTTTTTATTCAGGATATGTTTGCATAGCCACGATAAATTTCACATTCACACATACTCAACCAGCACATCGGAGCATATAATGGCCAGCGACGTAAATGATATAACTATACAGTACGAAGAGGACGGGCAGGTACTAGTCCAGCAACTGGACAAGGAAATTCTCACAAAAGGTGCATGGGCCACCATTATCTTCCGCTACAAAAACTGGAGCAAGGCAAAAAACGAATTTTCCAAAGAGATGTTCACCATCAGGCGCTACCAAAAACGCAACGGGGAATACCTTTCGAAATCCAAGTTTAATATTTCAAGTGCTGAGCAAGCCAAGAAGGTAATCACAACTCTTGATAAATGGGTTAACGAATAGACAAAGGGGCAACGCATGTACTTCCCGGTGGCAGACATTGAGCTTTCTCCTTTTATTCCACCACTTGTTGCATGCGTTATTTCTTTTTTCACCTCAATGGCAGGAGTATCGGGAGCATTCCTCCTTCTCCCCTTCCAGGTCTCAATTCTTGGATTTACCAGTCCTGCCGTCAGTAGCACCAACCACCTCTTCAATGTCATAGCTATTCCAGGCGGAATCTACCGATTCATAAAAGAGGGTAGAATGCTCTGGCCTTTAACCTGGCTCGTTGTTATTGGCACTCTTCCCGGCGTTATCGCAGGAGTCCTTATACGAATCCTGTACCTCCCCTCACCTGAAGCCTTCAAAATTTTCGTGGGTCTTGTCCTTCTTTATATAGGCATAAAACTTTGCCTGGATCTCATTCAACGAAAAGATCCAAAGAAGACACCTCAAACAACAGAACAATTCAAAATTAGCCACGCTCACTTAGACATCCATTCACTTCAGTACAAATTCAACGGCAACGCCTACAAGATACATACGCTATCAGTTGTTGCCCTAAGCCTTGTTGTGGGACTGATAGGCGGCATATACGGGATTGGTGGTGGAGCAATTATAGCCCCGTTCTTTGTAACTATATTCAAGCTCCCAATACATACTGTGGCAGGCGCCAGTCTGATGGGTACCTTCATCACATCATTTGTCGGTATCCTCTTCTTTCAGTTCCTTTCCACATCTTCCCTAGCATCAAATCTCCAGATCGCACCGGATTACAAACTTGGTCTCCTTTTTGGCTTTGGAGGTATTATTGGAATTTATCTTGGCGCAAGAGCCCAGAGATACTTCCCTGCCAGAATAATAAAAACCATCCTGGCAGCCACACTTCTCATTACCGCAGTAAAATACATTTTCTTCTCCTAAAAAAAGTACGCTTAATCAACACTCTCGAAGACCACCTCTTTTCTTTCAAATTTTATCCATATTAAATGTTGACAGGCCCTTCCCGATTGAGTAGTTTGCCGCGGTCGCTGAGTGAGGGAGACGATGGAAACATCGACTTCCAACAATCGT
>CAZIDU010000045.1:0-30788 GCA_964538055.1 uncultured Desulfocapsa sp.
GGCCTGCTACTGCCAAGCTTTATTTGAATTTACAGAAAGAATGGTACACTAACGAAAATATGTGGCAAGGATTCGCGGAAAAAGGGAGCTGGTATCTTCTGCGAAAAGGCTACGCTGCTTGCTCGTGATTTGCCTATAAAAGTTCTCAACAGTATTGTTGCTCTTGGTAAGTTTGACAAAATGCTGAGGATCAGAAAATGCCATGTGAAGTTTAAACAGCTGGAACATAGTCAAAAATATCACTTGGAAGAGGTGATTTCATCGCACGGCACGCTTTCTGTTAACGAGTCAGGTTCGACGTTACCAAACTGAATAACAGTGAAAAACATCATAAAACATCTTGTTTTTTCCTTAAAAGGCTCTTTTTTTCTATAGAAAGTGGCTTCTAAGAGACGGTGAGGGGCAAACTGCTGCGTTCGAGCCTATTTTATCGTGCATAATAGCCAGTGGAAATTTTTCTAATTCCTTTGTAACGTGAGGCTAGGAGACCAACTGTTAAGGTTTCCGCACAATATACGTAACAAATTTTCTTCCAGCCAAAGTCAAGATATCTCCCCTTAGTCCTGACTGAGTGGAATTATGTTAACTTTGTTTTAGATGTATTGTGCATATACAATCGAATTGACAGGGGATATGAATTGAGAAGAGTCAATGTTCGCAAGGACGGCGGGTGGCCATTCCCACCGCCTTAGCCCATTTGCAAACCTATCTTGGAACACCGAAGGAGTTCCCATGAACCGCTTATTAGCCAAAATTTTGCTGTTATTGTTAATCTTAAGTTTGCTGTTCAGTATGTATTTTTTTTACCAGGGCCGCTTTATGGAAGGCTTGTATATATATCCTCTACTGATCACCATTTATGTGGTAATGAGGCTTAGTAGTAAGCGGAAGGGGTGATTTAAAAAAGACGCTGCATCGAGTTCCAGAGACACCGTACTTAATTCTTAATTCGTGAGAAGTGGGGTCAGGTCTCGCAATGCCACATTTCATGGCCCACAAGTCAACTTATGTATATTGTGTTGAGCATAACGAAAGTTAACATTTCTCCCCTAAATAAAAACTTATCAAAAGGTGCAGCATGGCTCGTAGATCACAAAGCCCTATAGAAGACCTAATGGACATAAGTTCCATGCTGCCCTGGTGGGTAGGCATGACCTTGGCGGTGGTTTCGTATTTTGTTCTCCATTGGTACTCGAACCAACCTCCTCCAGCAACAGCAGCAGGGGGGGGTTGCATTATCTGCAGCGGTGCTGCCTAGCTTTATTCGTATGCTTGCTACATTTGGGCAAATTATTTTACCAGTAGTATTCCTCTTTGGGGCTATTGTTTCCGCTTTCAACAGTTACAAAAGAAAAAAGCTTTATATTGATACTGTAGAAAGCCCTTCAAGCAATCCACTGGATGGAATGAATTGGCGTGATTTTGAATTGTTGGTGGGGGAACACTTCCGAAGGGAAGGATTTGTTGTTGAAGAAACTGCCGGAGGTGCAGATGGTGGTGTTGACCTCATTGCTATGAAGAACGGTGAAAAATACTTGATCCAGTGTAAGCAGTGGAAAGCGTATAAAGTCGGTGTGAAAGTTGTAAGAGAACTGCTTGGTGTAATGGTTGGTGATGCAGCCACTGGTGGTTTTGTCGTGACATCGGGCAACTTTACACGTGATGCAGTGATCTTTGCCAAAGATAACAATATAACATTACTGGATGGTAAGTCTTTGCAAAGGATGATGAAGGCACAGCCCCGCTTGTCGGATACTATTGAGATACCTGGCCCAATTCTTAAGCCTTCTGCTATGAATCAGATAAGTTGCAAGGAATGTGGCGCAGAGCTTGTCTTGCGTACTGCAAAAAAAGGGAGAAGCCAGGGGAAACAATTTTATGGGTGCACAAGGTTTCCAAAGTGTCGGTATACAAAAGCGATATGACGACATGACACCTAAATACATTGTGTTAACTCGACGTTGTCTGGTCCTATTATTTCTTTCTTGTTTTGTTATCCCTTTACTAGCTTTTGGCCGGTTAGGAGAATCTGTGGGGCAAAACCAGGCAAGGTACGGGAGCCCTGTGAAAAATATTCAGGATACGATTTCTCCCATTTTAAAAACCGCATTCAATGAAACGTATCACTATCAAGGTTGGCAGATTCGAGTTGGCTATATCAATGATCATGTTGTACGGATGTGCTACGGGAAATTGCCAAAGTCCGGTGAAACACAGGTACTCAAGGCCGATGAAATTGAAGCTGTCTTGAAAGCAGAACTGCATGGCGGGAAATGGAAAAAATTGCGTGCGGCAACACTCTTTAGCCGTAAAACCTGCGGTAATAGTTCTTTCAACCATGCGCATCTCCGCTGGGCTAACACGAACAAGTGTCTTGCTTACAGCACAAATAGAATGAATCTGTATGTAGAGGCGCCGGAGGCGATTATTTGGGAGCAGGCTTTGAAAAATGAAAAAGAAGTTCAACGAAAAGAAAATATTCCGAGGTTTTAGCTCTGTCAGACTCTTCAGAAGATTCTTGAAGGTGGCTGATTTTCCCGGTTTAATATGAATTAATAATGACCCAATTCTACGAACAAAACCATCAACAATATTTCAAATCCACAATTGGTATCGATCCTGCTGCTTTTCTTACGCCGCTGACCGATTTTTTGAAACCTCAGGCAACAGTCCTTGATGTGGGCTGCGGTTCGGGCCGGGATCTTCTCTGGCTGCGGCAGCATGGTTTTCGACCAACGGGATTGGAACAGGCATCCAGCCTTGCTCAACTTGCCCGGGACCATTCCGGTTGCGAAGTTATTGAGGCGGATTTCTGCCGTTATGATTTCAGCAGCTGGGTCTTTGATGGTCTCGTCTTTGTTGGATCCCTGGTGCATCAACCAAGGGATACTGTCCCTGGCATACTCCGATCCACATGTCGGTCACTTGTTTCCGGCGGTCATGTGCTGATCACCATGAAAGAGGGAGAGGGTACCGTCTCTTCAGCTGATGATTGTCGCTTCACCTTGTGGGCGCAGAGTGAACTTGAAGAGCTTTTTGAGTCATGCGGGCTGGCTATCCTTGATTTCTCCCGGCAGGTCTCCAAGCTGCGTCCTGAAGATATCTGGCTGGGATATGTGTTGAGATTCGTCAATGACGCTTGATTCCGCATGTCTGCAGGAAGAGCTGCATGGTTGGCTCCTTGGCTGTGGATTTTCCAAGCACTCCCAGCCCAAAACCGGTTGTGTTTACCACAGGGAAAGAAGAAAATATGGGGTCATGTCTTGAAAAGACACTTTTGTATGGCTTCTCAAAGTAAACATATCTTGAACCATAACATGCTCTAACGTGAAAACAGTTAATGAATAAAAAATCTCCAATCATAGATAAAACGCTACGTCATTATGGCCAATCCCTAGATGAGAGGATTGATGCTCTCATAAATGAAAAGGCAGTCTCATATTTGATTGTCACGGCGATATGTTTCATCCTGGCTGGATTGGAGTGGTTAAGATATTATAGAGAATCACCGCCAACCCCTGGAACGATGACGTTTTTTGCTGTCATTGTAGCCTGCGTGAGCTTCTATAAAGTAAGAAAAATTTTCCAAGAAATCAGGAACCTTCGACAAGGGCGAGAAGGAGAGAGAGCTGTTGGCCAATATTTGGAATCTTTCCGGGAACAAGGCTGTAAGGTTTTTCATGATATAGTCGGTGAAGGATTCAACATCGATTATGTTATTATTAGTAAAAAAGGGATTTTCCTTATTGAAACTAAAACCTATAGTAAGCCTGAAGGGAAGAAGTCGGTAATCTGTTATGACGGACATTCTTTGATTATTGACGGCTATAATAATAAGCGAATCTTAAACCAAGTTCGAGCAGCATCAAATTGGCTGAAAAATTTGATCAAGGAAACTACTGGAAATGAGTATTCAATACGCCCAGTAGTCGTTTTTCCGGGTTGGTTTATCGAACCAAATAAGAAAGCAACTACCAGCGAAATCTGGGTTTTAAACCCAAAGGCGCTACCGGCATTCATCTATAATCAAAAAACGGTTTTTTCGGGAGAGGAGGTTGGCCTTATTTCGTATCATGTATCGAGGTATGTACGAGTGAAAGAGGCAGAACCTAAATAATGAGTTTTAGAAAATTTAGGGTTAGGCTTGATAAATGGGTATAACTTCACAATCGGGTCGGACCAAGCTAATAGGCTAAATTAATAACAAAAAACCTCAAAAAAGGGTCTGCTTCTAGTCTTAGGAGGCTCTTTTTCGAAAGCGTTAAGCTTAACCCAAATATTCAATTTAACTGAGTCAACCTGCCCTGAATGAGATTCCGATCAGTTTTTTGGTCCGTTGTTATACGGAAAACTATGAAAACAGAATGGGTGGCATGAGCTAAAGAAGAAAGAAATGCGCGTATGCAAGCCCTTTAGCGCCAGTTGACTCATAGATTTTCTTTAAGCTTAACGCTTTCTCTTTTTCCCTATAAAAAGTGGCCCCTAAGAGACGGATAGGGGCTAGTTTATTATACAAAATGGCCAGTGGGAATATCTACTGCTCGCTTATCGGCCTAAATGAAAATGTCTACCGTGCATCGCTGGTTTGAATCCCTGATTCTTACAACTATTTTGCTTGTGCCGGGTTAGAATCAAAACAATGTACTCTGGAGCAAAGATCAAATTGGAACTCGTGGCTTTTTAGAGAGCTTTTCCCAGTTTGATATGAATTAGTGATGAACCAATTCTACGAGAAAAATCATCAGCAATACTTTAAATCCACAGTTGATATCGACCCTGCCGCTTTTCTTACGCCGCTGACAGTTTTTTCAGTAATTGCTGCTGCAAATATATTCCCTATCTGGTATCCGGAAAGGAGCATTATGAAGCAATTGAGGCATTATTTGTAAAATAGCAGGAAAATTGAAAATGATGAATAAATATCCGGTACAACCTGAGCGAAAGGAATCATGAAAGAAATCTGTACGCTGGAAGACATAACCACCCTCTCCGAGGCTGTTGATCTGGAATGCAAACTGGCAATCGGTAAACACGGTAAGGGGCAGCTGCCCACTGATTTTTGGCCCACCTATAGTGCCTTTGCCAACACCCATGGAGGTGTTGTCCTACTGGGTGTAAAAGAAAAACAAGGGCGATTTTCTCTGCATGGGATACAGGATCCACAGCGCGTTATCATCACTCTCTTCAATCACCTGAATAATCCACAAAAAGTGAGTGTGAACCTGTTGACCGAGAAGGATGTCAAAGTTATTACCATTGATGGCCGCAATTTGATCCAAGTTCAAATTCCAGCGGCCCATCGTAAGCAAAAACCGGTTTACCTGGGAGGTAATCCTTTCAAAGGTCATACCTATCGCCGTCATCTTTGATGGAGATCGACCCTGCAACGATGAAACCGTCAAAAGGATGCTGGCCGAGCAAGTTGAAGATGAGCGGGATAACCGTATCCTGCCTGGTTTTGGTTTGGACGATATTGATATAGATAGCCTGTTGGCCTATCGTCAGATGCTACGAGCTGAAAAGCCTGGTCATGTGTGGCTGGAAGCAGATGATGCCGGATTGCTGAAGCAGCTTAAAGGTTGGCGGAGAGACAGGCAGACAGGGGAAGAAGGGTTGACAGTTGCCGGTCTTTTGATGTTTGGCAAATGGGAAGCTATTCAAGATGCAGCACCTCATTACTTTGTTGACTATCAGGAGCGGCCTGAGGCAAAGACAGAGCTGCGCTGGGTTGATCGGCTTGTTCCTGACGGTACCTGGTCTGGAAATCTTTTTGATTTTTATCGACGGGTTTATCGGAAGTTAACTACTGAGTTGAAGGTCCCTTTTGCACTCAAAGATGGGCAACGACAGGAGGATACTCCTGTGCATGAGGCTATCCGCGAGGCTTTAGTTAACACGCTGGTGCATGCCGACTATAGCGGCAGGGTGTCGGTGCTGGTTGTAAAACGGCCTGATTTATTTGGTTTTCGTAATCCAGGCAATATGCGTATACCTGTTGAGCAGGCAATTCAGGGAGGTGAAAGCGATTGTCGCAACCGGATTATCCATCAGATGTTTTTGATGATTGGTCTCGGAGAACGGGCTGGGTCTGGAGTACCGAAAATCTATAGTGGTTGGAAGAGTGAAGATTGGCGGCCACCTGCTCTCTATGAAAAAGATGAACCGGAGCAAACATTGCTTGAACTTCGGATGCTTGACCTACTCCCCCGTGACGTTATTGAAAACCTACAAGTGAAATTTGGTGAAAATTCGATTCATTGAATCATCTTGAGCGGCTTGTGCTTACTACGGCCGCGATTGAGGGAGTGGTGTCTCATCCTCGTTTGTTGGAAATATCGACAGATCATCCCCACGATTTGACCTTGGCATTACAACGGCTGGTTAAAGCTGATTTTCTTATTACCAGCGGTCACGGCAGGGGAACTGTTTATTATATTCAAGGAATCAGGATTGCTACACCCGACGAAGTATTTTCTGGAGGAACGACTTTCGGGGATCTGGAGGGTTCAGAGCAGAGCTCCGAAGGTTTGTCTGAAAACTCCGAAGGTTTAGTGGTGGAAGGACTGGATATGCCGGTGATTCATGAGCTGGATAGCTTGAACCCTGAATTGTTGGCGGAATTAACAACAGTTGCATCTATTTCACGGAGTAACAAACAATTAAAAAAAGCGGAGATGATCGAAACAATAGGTGAATTGTGTCGTGGCCGCTATCTGACCTTAAAAGTGCTAGGGGAGTTACTCAACAGATCCGAAGACTATTTGCGCCAGCGGGTGTTAAATCCCCTGGTGGAAAAAAGATACTTGCAGCGAGCTTTTCCGGCTACTCCAAATGACCCGAGGCAGGCATACACAACGAGTAAGTCACAATGATAGCCCGAGAGGTTCGGACCTCCAGCAGAGAGGTCCGAACCTTTGGTATGGAAGTCCGAACCTTTGACTTAGAGGTCCGATCCTTTCCAGGAAAATGCTTTCCGGGGGACAGGTAGCTGAGGATATGCATTGATACACAAGCCACATATAATAAAACACAATTTATGGTATTCAGAAATTACTTTTCCTAAAAATTCGGTTGGGACCCATGAGTCTAAAAGTTACCACCCTTGCCAGGCACAGCAAAAATGAACGGCCGAATTGCCCCTACAACCGGCGTGATGTCCTTGAGGATCTGAAAAAAATTGCAGCGCAGTCTACTGCAGAATCCTTTTGAGAAATTTGAGAGGAAACGTTTTTTCTACCAGTGCAAGGATCTGAACTACCCTGCCATGGATCCGGAATTGATTCAAAATCTGGGACCGGAAGACTATCAGCAGACGGTGGCGCAGCTCACTGAAGATCTGCAAGCCTATTACCTTAAGTTGGAAATCACCTTGGAGGAAGAAGACTATGCCTTCCTGTTGCCGGACAGTTTTGCCCACGAAGAGGAGGACGCTGAATTGGAGTTGTTCAGTGATCTTCCGCCGGAAGAAGATAAATTTACCAGGGTTCTGCCCTATTATCCCCTGAGCATTGCAGCGGGGGATTTTATGGATTTCGCCGTCCCGGATGCTCCAGAGAGCTGGTTTGTGGTGGAGGGGCTGACCAGCAGGAGAACCTTGGCACCATCCATGTTTGTGGCCCGGATACAGGGAAAATCCATGGAACCTCTTATTCCTGATGGTGCGTACTGTCTGTTCAGCTTTGAAGTGGGCGGGAGTCGTAATGGCCGAATTGTCCTGGCCCAGCAGGCCGATATCTCCGATCAGGAGACCGGTGCCAGTTATACCATTAAAACCTATCAGTCAACAAAACGGCTTGATCCAGATACGGGCTGGCAACCCTGTTTTTTGTAGTTGTCGCTGCCGTCATAGATCAGGGTGGGGAAGATTGCGTCCTATATTTGTCCAAGCCCTTGATTGAGTCCGTGCTGAGCATTTTACCCGTTTAAACCATCACGTTTCACTGGTGTAACGGATACTCTTCTGGTGTAATCTTGGTATTACACCAGAATTATAATCAGTGATGAATATACGAAGCAATAGGTTAATACCTTCAGTATGTTACAGTGGGTAAGTCTGGTGTGACGTATTACTGTTACACAGTGGGGCGTTTCCCTGCATCGCAAGTAAATAGTATTTAGGTTTGTTCCTATAAAAAAATTTGCTTGCACACCTGCATATTGTGCGATAGTCTGGCGATATGCATTGTAAATATGTCTCCCGTCATATTGAACCGGAACTCCGGGAATGCCTGCTTGATTTTCCTGCTGTTGCTGTACTTGGGCCAAGACAATGCGGTAAATCAACTCTGGCAAGGAAAATCATTGAAGAGTATGACGGGGCGGTCTATCTCGACCTGGAAAAACCTTCAGATCTGGCAAAACTTCAGGAACCGGAATTGTTTTTCGCGCAACATCAGAACAAGCTGATTTGCCTTGACGAAGTTCAACTCCTTCCTGATATTTTTAGTTCTCTGCGCCCAATAATTGATGAACAAAAGCGCAACGGCCAATTTCTTTTTTTAGGGTCTGCCTCTAGAGACCTCATTCGGCAAAGCTCGGAAACCCTAGCCGGGCGTATTGTCTATCTTGAGCTGACTCCTTTTACCTGCAGTGAGATCAAGAATAGCGTTGACCCCATAAGCCTGAATGATTTCTGGCTGAAAGGCGGTTTCCCTGACAGTCTCCTTGCGCGTAATGGTAAGGCGAGCAGACGATGGCGTGACAACTTTATCCGAACCTTTCTGGAACGTGATATCCCCCAACTCGGTTTTCGTATTCCATCTCTTGCCCTCAGAAGGGTGTGGCAGATGTGTGCCCACGAGCAGGGGCAGTTGCTGAACAGTTCAAAACTCGGTTCCTCACTTGGTGTCAGTCACACAACGTTTCGATCCTATATTGATCTTCTGGCTGAAACCTATATGCTGCGAATCCTGCCGCCTTACATCCCGAATCTGAAAAAAAGATTAGTCAAGGCACCGAAGATATACCTGCGTGATACGGGGATCCTCCATTTCTTCCTGAAGATTGATACCTTTGATGATCTGATGGGGCATCCGGTTTTTGGGGCGTCCTGGGAAACTGCATGCATGGAAACCATCATTGCCAATTTACCGGATTGGGAACCGTTTTTTTACCGGACCGCGGCCGGAACCGAAATAGACCTGATTCTGAAACGGGGAAAGCGTGTATTTGCCTTCGAATTCAAGGCGTCAGCCGCCCCAAAGTTGACCAAAAGCTTCTGGACAGGATTTGAGGATCTGAACGTAGAAAAGGCATGGGTAGTGGCCCCGGTTAATGAAAGTTACCCTCTCCGCGAAAATGTTACGGTCTGCCCGTTGCCGGAAGTCCGGCGGTTGCTGAAGGATAATACGTAATTCTTTTTCCTTCTTCTATGGGCGTTCAGAGGGCAGTATAGAAGTCTTGAGGAGTACATTTCCAATATATTGAAATTAGTAAGGAGTGTATTCAGAGCAACCAGTATGTTCTATTTTGGAACATACTGCCGAAGATGGTAGAGTTGAATTCAAACAAACGTGGTCTGTCCCTTATTGACCCAAAACCGACACCCTTCAGGCGTGCAATTAACCAAAGAACAGCACCGGATAGTCCACCATCAGAGTGGTTATGCCAAAGTCAGTGCAGTGGCAGGTTCCGGCAAAACCACCACCATGATATCCAGAGTTGCTTATCTACTGGATCAGGGTGTACCTGCGCAAAATCTGTTGATCCTGATGTTTAACAAATCTGCACGGGATTCCTTCAACGCCAAGCTCCACAAACTTTTACTCCCCCATGGACAACAAGTGCCGGAGGTGCGGACTTTTCACTCTCTGGGCTTGCGTCTGGTTAACAGTTTTACCAGACAGGGACATCTGCCGCAGTGCAAACTGCAGACAGAAGAGTTCCTCGCGGCAAAACTTGCCAGACAGAGTATCAACCATGTCCTGGAGCAGAGTGGGGGGAGTGCAGAGTGGTCGAGTAAGGAAAACACGGAAAATTTCCTCACTTTTATTGATCTTGTTAAGGCAGATATCAAACCTGTTAAACAGGTCTTTAAGGATCTGAACATGGAGGAGAGGTTCGATTACTTTATCGATGCTTTCAAACTCTTTGAAAAAAGCAGAAAGTCCGGGAGAATACGGTTCTACGCAGACCTGATTTATGATCCGGTTCTGGCCATGCTTGGTGACGGACAAATCAAGAAATGGGTCGGCGGTCATGTGGATCATATTATTGTTGATGAATATCAGGATATCAACGAAATTCAGCAGCAGCTGCTCAAATTCATCGCAGGAAAGCGTGCCGATGTGATGGTTGTGGGGGATGTGGATCAATGCATTTATGAGTGGCGCGGTGCAAAACCGGAATATATCACCAGCCGCTTTGAGCATGATTTTCAAGGAGGTTCCAACTACACCCTTTCCTATACGTTTCGCTATGGGCACCGGTTGTCGCTTGCTGCCAATCATCTTATCTCCAATAACAAGATGCGTGACAGAAAGTTGTGCCTCTCTTTTGCAGACACACCTGATACCGGAATACACTGCCTGGAAGAGACAGCTCAACATCCAATTCTCTCTATTCTTCAAAAATGGAAGGATGCTAAACGGAAGTTGCAGGAATGTGCAGTGCTGGTACGCATGTTTGCCATGGCTGTACCTGTGGAACTTGCTCTCCTGGAACAAGGGACTCCCTACCATATTGAAGGGCATGAGTCTGTTTTTGAATGCCAGGAGGTCATGGCTCTTCGCGGGTTTCTTCACCTCTGTGAAGGGAGTCTGGGGCAGAAAGGCACAAAAGATACCACGCAGATCGTAGAGGCTATGCTTAGCAATCCTCATCTTGGCTTGAAAGGAAATACAATTTCGCAGCTGGCTGCAAGGATCGCCAAAAATCCACAAAAAGCGCCTGAGTATATTCTTGGCACAATTGACACCACCACCCCATATTTTTTACAGGAGCAGTTACATGAGAGAGCTGAAGCCTGGCAGAAAATAATGGATTTACCGGCTTCCGGTAAGGCGCAGGATCTACTCGAAAGTATCATTGAAACAAGTGATCTGTTTTCCTTTTACCACCGTATCTCCACGCGTAAAGCCACAGCTGTCAACAGAATCAAAACATGCATCGCCTTTCAACACTTTGCAGGAAGACTTGACTTGCAGGTTCCATCTTTTCTACAAACAGTAGAACAGTTGCAGGAGGTTAATATGGAATCACACGCGGACAGGTTGCTGATTACCTCAATTCACAGGGCAAAAGGACTTGAATGGCCGTTGGTTGTTATACCCGGTCTGGAAGATGGGGTGTTTCCTCTGCTGCCCGACGAAATCCAATCGCCTTTTGATAATCTGGAAGATGAGCGCCGCCTTTTTTATGTGGCCATGACCAGAGCAATAAACGAAGTGGTTTTCACCCATCCACACGATTCAAATTTCACCAAAAGAAAACAAAGTGGAAGCTGCTTTTTCCCACCGCGAGCAAACAGTAAAATAACAGCACCAGCCAGCCGTTTTCTCTACGAAAGCAACCTGCGGCTGAGTGATCAGCTGGGTAAGGCCATCCACTGTGACGATCAGGCGGCAGGTACGGTGATACAAACAGGAACAATCCATATGGCTAACAGGTATCTGAAAGCCATCGATTCACCCATTCCACCTTTAAACTCCACGAAAAAGAGTAAGAAACCCCACTCGGTGAAAAGATGCAGCAGCGATTTCTTAGGTATTAACGAACTTGCCGAAGGTGTAATGGTTCGGTCAGCGTTTTTTGGTGTCGGAGTTGTTAGCAGAATAATAGACCGCAGCTCCGGAAAGATATGTGTGGTATTTAATGATCATGGGGAAAAAATACTGGTGACCGAAATAGCCAGATTAAAACCTCTGTAAGGTTTTGGGGAATATGCCGAATCTGCAAATCTGGACGAAGAATCTGGGGACACGATACTAATTCGTATTGACTTTAGCGTACGTCATGGCTTACTGTTGTCATTATGGCAAGAATGAAACGGATCGTTGTACCTGGATACCCCCATCATGTAGTGCAAAGAGGGGTACGCTCCATGGATATTTTTCTTCAGAAGGATGATCAAGAGGAATACCTCATGCTTCTCCGGGAACAGGGAGATCGTTTTGGTGTCAAATTCCTCTCCTACTGCCTTATGTCGAACCATGTTCATCTTCTCGCCATCCCCGAACATTCAGATAGTCTTGCCAGGGCGATTGGTGAAGCTCACCGCCTCTATACACGTATGATTAATTTTCGGGAAGGTGTTCGGGGCTTTCTGTTTCAGGGGCGTTTCTCTTCATGTCCCGTTAGTACTGATCAATACCTTCTTGCTGCGGTTCGGTATATTGAAAGAAATCCAGTTAAGGCCAAAATAGTTAGCCGGGCTTGGGAATATCCCTGGTCAAGTGCAGGGTTTTATTGTGGCCATGTTGATCATGATGTACTTGTGCAAAAGAGTCCATTACTTGCTGAAGTAACCGATTGGGAGGCTTTTTTGACCGTGGACTCTGATTTGGATACGGTACTGGAAGAGAAAAATAGAACAGGTCGGCCTTTTGGGGCGGCACAGTTTTATTCGATAGTCGAAAAAATAACAGGACGAGATACACGTCCAGGTCGGCCCGGTCGGCCAGCTGGGAAACAGTAAGGTGTCCCCATAATTTCTGAAAACAAAAGTCGAGACTTTTGGCCCATTTATTCTCTTTGTTGACTGGCAAAGTGACTACACATAACTTAATTCAGCACTATTACAAACCATGAGCCCACTCAAAATAGTACTTTTTTCTCTGATTTCAATATTCGCATTCGCATCAGAACCTTTTGCTTTCGATCTCACCTATCCCACCGTCACCAAATCCTCAAAACTTCAAGAAGAGCGATACGACAAGCTGACAATTTTTGTCAAAGGCCAAGGGTACATACCTGTTTATGGCCATACGTGGAAACAAGATTTCAAATATCCTAAGTTTGAGGACGGTAATTATAATGAAATCATTAAAGCTTTCATTGTTGAGAAATTAAAAATCAAACCATCAGAGATCAACAGTGATAATTATGGGCATTTTACCATTGATGGCAAAGAGTATTGGCTTAAGCTCTCCACCTATTCTGCCAGTTATAGTTATGCACTCTTGCGCGTTGAGGATTATCCGGAAACTGTAACACTTGATGAGAACGCAAACCATGTTTTCACCGAAAGATACACCAAAAGATTCGGCAAGGTCACCTTTGCCCCCAATATAGCTATTCCTCTTGTTAAGGATTTTGCGATTGGCAGTATTACTTATAAAAAATATGATGAATATACATTTTTTTACAATCGAAAAGCCAACCTGCACAAAGGCATGTTCTGGAACATCACTTTTAAAAAGAACAGTGAAGATACCAATAGTTGCCGTTATGCTATCCCGCATGATTACAAGAATAATCTTCTGAAATTAGGGGCAACCATTTTAGAAGACAAAGACAATACTGTTCAATTCCGACTAGAACAAAATGGCACTGTTAATATTATTAAATTTGGTGCCGATAATAACAGTTTTTCAATTCAAATTATTCAAGAAGAGCCATTTAAGCAGTCCCTTGTACTTTCACCCGATAAAATCAAATCTGAACTTGATAAAAATGGCCAAATCACCCTTGATGGTATCTATTTTGATTTCAACAAAGCCACACTCAAACCTGAATCCAATAAGGCGATTCTCTCTACAGTTGCGTTGATGCAACGATATACTGATCTTGTCATTTCCATTCACGGACATACCGATTCCAAGGGAAGCGACACCTATAACATGACACTTTCAGCTGATCGTGCGGCATCAGTACGCAATGCCATAGCCTCTAAAGGTATTGAAAACTCACGCTTGCAGTCCCAGGGGTATGGCGAGAGTGAGCCCATAGCCACAAATGATACCGATGACGGACGGGCTGAGAATAGACGGGTAGAGCTCCATAAAGTCAGTGGTGGTAATGAGAAGTCGATCATCACCATAGATTTCATTAAACCTCTTGATAACTCTGTTGTAGATTCAAAAGATACTCATCAGAATGGCTCGTTGGGCATACAGTACACTAAGCCCTATTCACCTCAAAAAGACCTCAAAGAGTTTAAAGGGCATCTTGATGTCATTAGCTATAAAATTATAAAAGATGGCAAGCTTGACGAGAGTATCTCACGCAAAGAGATAATCAAAAATTATGAAAATGTTTTGGAACTCTACAGTGCTGAAATTTTGGGAAAACATAGCAACACTCTCTACTTTAAGATTAAAGATCGTGGCGATGGTGTGAGTATTTATGGTCGTATTGAAGGCTATAGCAGTAGTTACACTATTCGGTTTTTAAGTCCAGAATAACGTTTGTCTGAGCCTTACTTTCTCAACGTTCCGGATTGAATTAACCTATTGCATTTCTTCTGTTTATTCAGCGTAAATCAGGGGACACAATACTGTTTGTCCCCTGATTTCTCAAAGGGGCTATTGTCACCCTTGATGACAGAAAATCGAAACTGCGCCTTGTGGTACCATTACAAGGGAAAATAGATCGGAACAAATTTAAACATTTTTTTCCATAGAACTTGATAGTCTCGCACTAATTACGGTGCTAACAAGCTTTTCTGTTTTGTGTCCTCGCCTTTTGTATATTCCAAATACCCACTAGCAACGTCAATTTGTATCGGTATTTCCTATTTGACTAATAGGTATTTATGGACGATATTTCCTTCTCTTTTGATCTGGTTTGTTCAGGTTTTTAAAGGTGTTAGAAGAAGGTTATTTTCGATGAACTGAAGAAAAGGGGTATGAGTAATGAATACAGAGTCTTTTGAGATCAAGGCCTATCCTGAGATGTGGAAGGATCTGGGCATGGATGTGGAGCGGTTTGACAAGATGCGGCTGATGCTGGGCGAGATCTATTGCAAAACCTATCTGACCCAGGTAAATCAGGGGACACAATACTGTTTGTCCCCTGATTTCTCAAAGGGGCTATTGTCACCCTTGATGACAGAAAATCGAAACTGCGCCTTGTGGTACCATTACAAGGGAAAATAGATCGGAACAAATTTAAACATTTTTTTCCATAGAACTTGATAGTCTCGCACTAATTACGGTGCTAACAAGCTTTTCTGTTTTGTGTCCTCGCCTTTTGTATATTCCAAATACCCACTAGCAACGTCAATTTGTATCGGTATTTCCTATTTGACTAATAGGTATTTATGGACGATATTTCCTTCTCTTTTGATCTGGTTTGTTCAGGTTTTTAAAGGTGTTAGAAGAAGGTTATTTTCGATGAACTGAAGAAAAGGGGTATGAGTAATGAATACAGAGTCTTTTGAGATCAAGGCCTATCCTGAGATGTGGAAGGATCTGGGCATGGATGTGGAGCGGTTTGACAAGATGCGGCTGATGCTGGGCGAGATCTATTGCAAAACCTATCTGACCCAGAAAAATCGACCGGCAAGGATGGCATATTTTGACGAGATGATTGCCGAGATTCACGGCGGGCGGATCAAAGAGCTACTAGCGGCCAAGGCAGAAGGACATCCGGTCATCGGCACCTTTTGTGTCTATATTCCGGAAGAGGTGGTTCTGGCGGCAGGCGGGATCTGTGTCGGGCTGTGTGGCGGCTCGCAAGGATCGATCCCTGATGCGGAAACGATCTTGCCCCGCAACATCTGTCCCATGGTGAAATCAGCCTTTGGATTCAAGGTCGGTCGTGTCTGCCCCTATATGCAGGTGGTCGATTTTGTTTATGGAGAGACCACCTGTGATGCCAAGAAGAAAACCTGGGAGATCCTTGATACCATGGTTCCCACCTATGTCATGGAAATACCGCAGATGAAAAAACAGTCTGACCGAGAAATGTGGCTCCACGAAGTGAAGGAATTCAAGGCTAAGATTGAGGAGGTGTCCGGCAAGGAGGTGACGGTAGAAGGGTTGAATGAGGCGGTTAAGGTGATGAACAGTAAGCGCCGTGCTCTGCAACGGCTCAACACCCTTCGTCATACCCACCCGACCCCGATCTCCGGCAAGGACGTGCTACTGGTCGAACAGATCGCCTTTTATGACGAGCCGGTGCGTTTTGCCGCCAAGGTAAACGATTTGTGTGACGAGCTTGAAAAGCGGATTGCTGATGGTGAGGCGGTCCCGGCAAAAGATGCAATCAGGATTATGGTGGCCGGGGTGCCCATGGCCCTGCCCAACTGGAAGCTCCATCATCTGGTAGAAGGTGCCGGGGCGGTGATCGTCAATGAGGAGAGCTGCATCGGAACCCGTTATTACAAGGATCTGATGGATGAGGATGGCAAGGACATGGAGACCATTCTTGCTGATCTGACCAAGCGGTACATGAATATTGACTGTTCTTGCTTTACCCCTAATGACGAACGGATTGATCAGGTACTCAAGGAATTCCGTGAATCTCAAGCTGATGGAATTATCCATTATTCCCTGCAGTTCTGCCACACCTATAACATCGAGGAGATCCGCATCCGTGAGGCCTGTATCAAGGAGGGGATTCCCTATATGTTCATTGAGTCGGACTATTCACCTGAGGATGTAGGGCAGATCCAGACCCGGGTTGAAGCCTTCCTTGAGCAGATACATGGATAAAACCCAGGAAGCAGAAAAGAAGATGTTTGTCGGAGTTGATTTAGGCTCACGGGCCATCAAGATTGCCGCCTGGCAAGAGGGCAAGATGGTTGATTTCAAAATCAGGGAAAGTGGTTTTGAACCGCACCGGCAGGTTCAGGAAATGATTAAAGAGTATGAACCATGCTCCGTTGTGGCAACCGGTTATGGCCGTCATCTGGTGAAAGAGTATTTTGCCTATGAGGTGATTACCGAGATCAAAGCCCATGGTCTTGGGGTTCACGCCGTCCTGCCTGAGGCGACAACCGTTGTTGATATCGGCGGCCAGGATTCCAAAGTGATTTCCCTGGATGGTAGGGGCCAAGTGGTAAATTTTCAGATGAACGATAAATGTGCCGCAGGTACTGGCCGTTTTCTGGAGATAATGGCCGCCTCCCTGGCCTATCCCCTGAGCGAGTTCGGTCCAGCGGCTCTGGAGTCAGATCAGGAGGTGCAGATCAACTCTATGTGTACCGTCTTTGCCGAATCAGAGGTCATCTCCCTGAAAAACCGAGGTATACCCAGACAACATATTGCCAGGGCGGTGCAAGCCTCAGTTGCCGACCGTATTCTTTCCATGCTCAACCGGGTCGGTTATGGCGACACCATCGCCTTTTCAGGCGGCGTTGCCAACAACCCCTGTATTGTGGAGATGGTGCGGCGGAGGTTGGATAATGTGCAGGTGATCGTCCCTGACAACCCCAGCATCATCGGCGCGCTGGGGGCCTCAATTCAGGCTGGTCGAGCAAGATAAGTTAAAAAAGCTCCTGGTTGATAATGACCAGGGGCCACTTGCTTGAAAACAGGCGGGCTCCGTGCAGTAACCTGTATTGAACAATATACGTTGTTACCCTGAAGAAATACTTGGCCATGGCCAACGGTTCAATACGGTGGGTATACCAGAAGAACTCGATTCTCTTCAATCCCATGGCCGCCACTCAAGCCGCACAGTGCAATAATCAAGAATTCCAATGGATTAGAATTGTTGAGTTTTGTGTCCGCCATGACCTCAAAATTCAAGATATCTCTTGAATTTTAATTGATCAGAATTTCAGCAGAGAAAGATGTTTCTTGGCAAGATTCAACCTCGAGTAATACAGGGTGACTAAACCTTCTCCCTAATTATACGTAAAAGCTGGAGAGATTGGCCGAATGGTCATCCTAAACAGCTTAAGAGGTCAGGCTGCCACCTATTTTCAAGATATGTTACCTGATGCTTTGGAACACTTTAATCATGTGATTGTGCTGACCCACATTTCTTCTTTCAGAGAATCCTGCTGGCATGAAGAGGCGATCTCTGCCGATGATTGGCTTCCTCATTTTTCATGCAAAGCGGTGGGGGATGTTTTGGTGAAATTTATGGAAGGTTCTCCTGATAAGCAGATGACAGTTTTTTGTGGCCATATCCACAGTAGCGGCAAGTGCAAGGTTCTACCGAATTTAGAGGTGAAGACAGGTGCCGCAAAATATGGTTCACCAATGATTCAAAAGATTGTAAGGTTGGGGCAACAACGCAAATTTGATATAAAGAGCCTTTAGTAGTATGTCTGATTGTAACTTTTCACTATGCTATGGAACGGTGCAATGTTTACCCGGAATCTGGGGACACGGTTCCAATTCAAAAGACAAAGACGAATTGGATCATGTCCCCAGTTTCCTACCAGCTTATTCGTTATTCAATTCCGGTGAATAGGTATATCTGTTTTTGATAATGCAGCGTTGAATATGCTGGTGATCGTTAGATCTATTTTTTTTATGGTGTTTCCCGCAAAGCCTTTACTTTTTTTCCCTATACCATGGAGTATTTACAGTGGATTTTAATAACCCGGCTGACTATGAGGAGTTAGTTGAACATTCTCTGAAAGAAATTCTGCAGCACGAGGATTTTACCCGTTTTCTCTCCTGGATGAAACAGAAGGTTGGGGTGACGCCACAACTTTCCCTGTTCTCTTCGTCGGACGAGCACCTTCTCCCAATGGCAACCAATCTGGCTCTAGCCATCTGGAACGGAACCCCGCTTCCAGGAAATAATTTTTGTCCTCAGCCGATTCCGATACCGGAAAGAAGCCAGCCCTGTCTTTGCGGTTCAGGAAAGAAATACAAGAAATGCTGCTTCCTGGGAGAACAATGGGTACCGGATGTTGATGAAAATATGATGTGGCCTCTTTTGATGGATGTCATACCGGTAAAAACGCTGGGAAAGGGTATCAAGGATGGTACCCTCCCCATTAAGGCCCGTGTTTACTATTGCATGGAAGTTCTTGATGAAGGGAGCAGCAACAGAGTTATTGAGCTCCTGCAGGACTACTATTGTGCGAGCTCCCATAAAGACAAAGGGGAACATGCCGCCTACGGTTTGACACTCCTTTTTGATGCCCTTGACCAGCAATCCATGCTGGAGAGAAAGCTTGACCTCATTGATCACATTTGCGGGACCGTTCCATCGTCTCCTCTGCGATCTGAGGCTCTGCAACGTCTTGCCACAATCCAGGCCGATGCTGGAGATCTTTCAGCAGCATTTAAAAGTCTGGACAAAGCACGAAAAGATACACCCGCTAACTCCGATATCGGTCTCCTCGAAATTCAGCTGCTCCTGCTTAAAGGTGATTTCTCCCTGGCCCGGCAGCGGGCACGGTTTGTCGCTAAACAGGTTCGTCGCCAGAACGTGGATTATCAAGATGATCCGTCCGGGAATCCCCTGCTTGAGTTCCTGGAGAATGTGATAAAGGATCCGGAAATGGCTGCCTCCGTAATTGGAGGAATGCATAGAAGAGATGACACCGATCTTCTCAGGTGGCTTGAAAAATTGCCGGAACGCCCGGTGGTTCCCTATATTTTCAAAAAAGAAGAAGGATTCCCTGCCACACTGAAAGATTATCCTGCAGCTTCCAGGCCCCACTTCACAGCCCTGCCCAAACCGGCCCTCCGGAAAATGGAGAATGGATGGAGGGATGTGTGTCCGATAGAATCGCTTTTCGGGGTCAGTCTTACCCCTTTCAGCCATGGTGAAGACCCGTGGGAGGAGGCGTCCGCACCATGGCAGGAATTTCTTTTTGATCATCCTGAAGCACTTGATTCTATAGCTGTTGTTGATGATCTGCTCACCCTGCTTGGCCTCCATCCGGCCTGGGGACAGCCACAGATGATGGAGAGCATGCTTGAGCCACTACTGAGCAGAGGAATGGCAATTGCTGCGGACAACCTGAAACGGCTCCCGGAGGATGGCTGCCTGCCCTGGCTGATCGAAGAAAATAGACCCTTTCTCCGTACTCTGATGCGGACAATGATTAATGCCCGTTTTCAGGATGATTTTACTGTGGCTGATATGATAGCCAGACAAATGTTGAATCTTAACCCTGCGGATAATCATGGCTTAAGGGCTGAGATGATCAACCGGCATCTTTTGGCCAAAGAGGATACCCTGGCACTTGCAATCGCAGATAATTTCCCCGGCGATACCATGCCTGAGATTTTATACGGTCGTGTCCTTGCCCTGTACCGTTCCGGCCGGAACGAAGAAGCCCTGAATGCTGCCCAGGAGGCTAAAGGCAAAAGGCCAAAAGTTGCCGCCTCTCTCATCTCCTCGCAACAAAAAGAGCCGCGGGAATCATCACGCTTCGGAATTGAGGTAGGGAGTAGGCAGGAAGCCTGGGAATATCGGGAGGATATGCGGGAGATATGGAAGGAAACCAGGGGGATTCTGACATGGTTAAAGAAGGTATAGCATTTATGACTCAAGTTTCTGACTTGCCTTTAAACTCAATAAAATAGTAGGTTACGTTTTCTTCACAGGTTTTAGTTGTCTAACAGCGTGTATCCTCAATAAGTTGTTTCTTGATTTGGATGATTTTGTGAAAACCGACACACTTCAGACGTGCAATTAACCAAAGAACAGCACCGGATAGTCCACCATCAGAGTGGTCATGCCAAGGTCAGTGCGGTGGCGGGTTCCGGAAAAACCACCACCATGATATCCAGAGTTTCTTATCTACTGGATCAGGGGGTACCTGCACAAAAACTGTTGATCCTGATGTTTAACAAATCCGCGCGGGATTCCTTCAATGCCAAGCTTCACAAGCTTTCACTCCCCCATTGTAGAATCTGGGGACACAATACTAATTCGTATTGACTTTAACGTACGTCATGGCTTATTGTTGTCATTATGGCAAGAATGAAACGAATCGTTGTTCCTGGATACCCCCATCATGTAGTGCAAAGAGGGGTACGCTCCATGGATCTTTTTCTTCAGAAGGATGATCAAGAGGAATACCTCATGCTTCTCCGGGAACAGGGAGATCGTTTTGGTGTCAAATTCCTCTCCTACTGCCTTATGTCGAACCATGTTCATCTTCTCGCCATCCCCGAACATTCAGATAGTCTTGCCAGGGCGATTGGTGAAGCTCACCGCCTCTATACACGTATGATTAATTTTCGGGAAGGTGTTCGGGGCTTTCTGTTTCAGGGGCGTTTCTCTTCATGTCCCGTTAGTACTGATCAATACCTTCTTGCTGCGGTTCGGTATATTGAAAGAAATCCAGTTAAGGCCAAAATAGTTAGCCGGGCTTGGGAATATCCCTGGTCAAGTGCAGGGTTTTATTGTGGCCATGTTGATCATGATGTACTTGTGCAAAAGAGTCCATTACTTGCTGAAGTAACCGATTGGGAGGCTTTTTTGACCGTGGACTCTGATTTGGATACGGTACTGGAAGAGAAAAATAGAACAGGTCGGCCTTTTGGGGCGGCACAGTTTTATTCGATAGTCGAAAAAATAACAGGACGAGATACACGTCCAGGTCGGCCCGGTCGGCCAGCTGGGAAATAGTAAAGTGTCCCCAGAATTTGCTGCGGAATTTACTCGAAACTCAAGGTACCTGTTCATATTCATTCAAAAGAAGGAAATCATATGTTTACTAAAAAAGGATCTGATGAGCGACAAGAAGACTCCCTTGTCCAGCCAACATATGGTTCCAGAATCATGCGGGGAGAAATCCCCAAGTACCAGCTACCAGAAAAGGAACTACCACCAACAGCTGTCTATAACATCATCCATGACGAACTTGCCCTGGACGGCAACTCACGGCTGAACCTTGCCACTTTTGTCACCACCTGGATGGAACCAGAGGCCCGTCAATTGATGATGGATACCTTTGACAAGAACATGATCGACAAGGACGAATACCCACAAACTGCAGAAATTGAAATGCGCTGTGTCAATATCCTCTCCCACCTGTGGAACTCTCCGGAAGGCCAGGAGGCTATTGGTTGTTCTACTATTGGATCAAGTGAAGCTGCAATGCTTGCAGGAATGGCCTTAAAGCGTAAGTGGAAAAATAGAATGGAGGCAGCCGGCAGGCCCACGGACAAACCAAACGTCATCATGGGCCGGAATGTCCAGGTCTGTTGGGAGAAATTCTGCAACTACTGGGAAGTTGAGCCACGCTTTATCATGGCAGAGGGAGACAGCTTCAACCTGCGCCCTGAAGACGCCGTCAAACTCTGTGACGAGAATACCATCGGAATTGTAGCCATCATGGGCAGTACCTTTGATGGAAGCTATGAGCCGGTCAAAGAATTACATGAATCCCTGGATCGCCTTGAAGCCGAAAGCGGTCTGGATATACCCATTCATGTGGATGCAGCAAGCGGCGGTTTTATTGCCCCGTTTCTGCAACCTGATCTTGAATGGGATTTCCGGGTGCCAAGGGTGAAATCAATCAATGTGTCTGGTCATAAATACGGACTTGTCTATCCTGGTGTAGGCTGGGCGATCTGGCGAGACCAAAAAGAACTTCCCGAGGAGCTGATTTTTCATTGTGATTACCTGGGTGGTGATCTGCCCAACTTTGCCCTTAACTTCTCACGACCCGGCAATCAGGTAATTGCCCAGTATTATAATTTTTTGCGCCTTGGCAGAGAAGGATACACAGCTATCCAGGAAACCTGCCGTGAGGTCGCACTCTACCTTTCCAGTACAATCGAGAAAATGGGACCCTTTGAACTGATAAGCAGGGGGGATACTATTCCGGTGTTTGCCTGGAAGCTCAAAGACGAGGTTGCCGCCACGGTAAACTATACCCTTTTTGACCTTGCGGAACGGCTTCGCATAAATGGCTGGCTGGTGCCGGCCTACAGAATGCCGGAAAACAGAAAAGATCTCATTGTTCAGCGAGTAGTTGTCAAAGAGGGATTCAGTCACGATATGGCGGAAGCCCTGCTCAAAGACATTCGGATCCATCTGCAATGGTTTTCCCAAAACCCAGGGTTTACCAAGACAGCAGATGCCAAACAATTCTCACACTAAAGAGTACGACTCCTAAAACTGGTGATCATAAATACATACATACACGAAAAATCCCCGGCAAAAGGCAAGAGACTACGGACTTGCAATATACCAAGGGAAGGGACCAACAGGAACCACTGATGCTGTCAGCCATAACATTACCCAGCTGGGAAACAGTAAGGTGTCCCCGGAATTTACGTAATTTATCATAATCTTTAAAGGCGGAATGTATCATGCACATACTGATTCTGGAAGATTCTGAAGTCAGCAGAAAATTACTCGAAACTCGCTTGAACAAGGCAGGGCATACCTCCGAATCAGCAGACAATGGACGGCAGGGTTTTCTCCTGGCAACTTCCAAACAATATGATGCCATTATAACGGATCTTCATATGCCAGGTTGGGATGGCTTTAAGTTTATTGAGGCCATGAAAGTTGTTTGTCCCCGTATGCCTATTATTGTTATTTCTGCTTCCTTTGCCGATCCTGAAATCAGAAAACGTCTCCAGTCTTCTGAGATGGTGATTGGTGTGTTTGGTAAACCTTTTGATTTTAACGATATTAATGAACTGCTGAGTGGCCTGAAATCTCAGATCAACAGTTCGGTGAGTAAAATGGCCAGAATTGTTGCGACCATTGGCCCGGCTAGTAACGATAAAGAAACTCTTGAACAGATGATTCTGGCCGGTATGGATGTGGCAAGACTCAATTTTTCCCATGGGAATTATGAGGATCACGGCAAGACACTTGCAAATATTCGAGCCGCCGAAGAAAAATGGGGAAAACCGATAGCTGTTTTACAGGATCTCTGTGGGCCTAAAATCAGAACCGGGCAGATGGAAGGTACCGGTGTTCAGCTTGAATCCGGGAAAACAGTCACGATACAGGCATCGGAAATCACAGGAACCAGTGAACGTTTTTCGACCATTACCCCGGAAATTCTAGCCGATCTTCGTGAAGGGGATCAGGTACTTCTTGATGATGGTTTACTTGAATTGAAAGTGGTTCAGGAAGGAGAAGCAGAAGTCGTTTGTAAGATTATCGTGGGGGGATTTCTTAAGTCGAGTAAAGGTATTAATTTGCCCGCAACTAAACTTTCTCTACCGTCGGTCACTGAAAAAGATAAGCGGGACCTGGCGTGGGGACTGGAGCATTCCGTTGATTATGTGGCCCTGTCGTTTGTGCGTTCAGCTGCAGAAATTTTTGAAATTAAACAGCTGATTGCAGAATCCGGTAAAAGAAATATCCTGGTAATTGCCAAGATAGAAAAACCTGAAGCGGTCGAGCATATCAGAGATATTATTGATGCTGCAGATGCAATTATGATTGCCCGTGGCGATATGGGAATAGAACTTCCTGCAGCCAGAGTTCCCCGCATTCAGCAAGAGATAATTGGTCTCTGTTGGAAATACAATACCCCTGTTATCACAGCCACCCAGATGCTCGATTCCATGACCGTAAATGCCATTCCAACTCGAGCGGAGGTCACAGATGTGTCCGTTGCGATTAAGGAAGGAACGGATGCGGTAATGCTTTCCGGTGAGACTGCAACTGGAAATGATCCCGTCAATGTGGTGCGGACCATGGCTTCCATTATCACCGAGGAGGAACGATATTCCGGGAAAAATATTTTTGATAGAATAGAAGATGATGCAACGGCTGCAAATCCTGCAATTATGGCTGTCGCAAATCTTAAAAATGTGGGTTTGGCAATGGTGCTTGATGCCCGAGGGACATTGTATCAACAGCTGTCAAAATATAGTCGTGATATTCCCAATATTCTGGTGACAAGGTCGCTGCATGTTGCGCGTCATGCAAGTTTATATAAAAATATGGTGCCGATTATCATACGCGATGAGATATCTCGTGACGAAGTTGTTTTTGAAGCCATCGGAATAGCAAAAGAGTTGGGTTATCTGCAAAGAGGAGATCTTTTTGCCGTGGTTGAGGGGCCACGCCTGACTCAGGGTGGGATTCCTCAGGCTGGAGCATTTCAACTTATCACTGTCGCCTGACGAAAAACTCCCATTGCGCTGATTTTTCCTATGTATTGGGGGGAATTCTGTTGTTTTAACTTCGAAAACTGATATTTGTCCCCAGCTTTTTATTTTGGCGCGTATTTGTACAGCTTCCTCTGTAACGTCCTTCTGTGGATGCCAAGCCTTTTGGCGGCATTACTGATGTTGTCATCACAGTCGGTCAGGACCCGCTGGATATGTTCCCACTCGACTCTGGCCAGCGATGGAGGTAGGATTTCTTCTGTGGGGCCTTCCAGTTCCATACTGGTGTCAACGGAAAAGGCCTTGAGGATTTCATCTATATCCGCAGGTTTGGCTAGATAGGCAAGTGCCCCCAGGCGAATAGCCTCCGTGGCTGTGGCAATGGAACCGTAACCGGTGAGAACAACAATTTGCATTTCAGGGGCAATAGACAAGGCATCCTTGACCAGAAGCAAACCACTTTTTCCCGGCATTTTCAGATCCACCACGGCCTTAACCGGTAGTTCTTTTCGGATAATGGCCATCGCCTCGTCGTAACAGGAAGCGGTATTGGTAGTGTATCCTCGACAGACAAAAGCTCGCTCCAAGCGTTCCCTGAAGAAATCATCATCATCAACCAAAAGAATATTTTCCATTTACCCGCTCCGCTCTATTTCTGTTATTGCTGCTTTCTTTCGATCATCTGAAGTGAAAGAGTCAATGTTACCAATGTCCCCCCCTCTTCCTGCCTTTCTATGGTGAGATCGCCACCAAATTGTTCGGCCATGCTTTTGGCAAGAAAGAGACCAAGACCGAGTCCTGTATCCTTTGTGGTGTAGGATGGCTCCATGGCCAGTGCCTCAGTCTCCTGGTCAATTCCTATTCCGTTATCTCGTACTTCAACCCACAAATGTTCAGGTGTTGTAAACCAGCGCATGTTCACCTCTTCGGGAGGAGATGAGGCTTCAAGTCCATTCTTCACAAGCCCCTTCACTGTCCGACACAGGGAACGGAAAGGCATGATGATCTGCAAATCCTGTGGCTCTATGATTATATTGAGCCGACGACAATCCTCTTCCTTGAGATCCTCAAGAATCTGGCTCACTGCCTGTTGAATCGTGAATCTCTTTATCTCTTCGCCCAGGTGCTCACCTGCCGATGCCGCCATCTGGTATAAAATCTCCTTGCAGTTCGCCACCTGTCTTCTGATCAGACGGGCATCGTCAAGCAGTTCCCCACTCGCTCCATGCTTTTCCAGGGCGTGGATCATTTCGCAGGAGACTACGGCAACCGTACTGAGGGGGGTGGAAAGTTCGTGGGCTGCTCCGGCGGCAAATGTGGCCAGAGAGGCCAATCGTTCATTCCGTTCCTGTTCTTTTTCCAGGGATTGTACCTTGACTCGATGTTCGTTGAGGGCTTTCTGGGTTTTGCTGACAAAAAAAACAATGAATAAGGCCGTAACTATAAAGGCACCACCCATTCCCTTAAGGTGAAGCTGGAAGGAGCCGGTAAGACTGTCGATCAGTTGCAGTCCGTTCTTCTCCTTTAGAACATTTGGTTCGGAAAGAGTAGAGATAAAAGAGGGTGGAAAGTAGAAAAGGAGACTGTAACAGGCCAGGGTGGTGGCAGTGATCAGCCAGGAGCATTGTTCCTTAAGAATGATAGCCCCGGTGACAATATGGATAAGATAGAGAAAGACAAAGGGGTTCATAGCTGCCCCGGTGACATAGAGGAGGCAGGTGAGAAAAACAGTATCCATCAAGAGAATGGCCAAAATCATCTGGTTGGATACCGAAGTGTTGCGTCGATGACGAAGATGGAGGTAGAGGTTGCTGGCCCCTCCAAAGAGGATGATGGCAGAGACCGCTAGAAGAGGGATTTCGATATCCATCATCAGCCATACCGAGGCAATGAGAACGATCTGACAGAGTACTTCGCCCCAGCGCAAGGCCAGTAGCCAGGGAAGGGCGACATCAACCTGTTCTTTCTGGGAACGGAGGATAAAAGATTTGATCTGAGGTAACAGCATGGAACACCGACGGTAACCTCAGGCAAGGGGGGCTGGCCCGGAGGCAGAGGAAAACAGACAGGACCGACTCTATCTTTGCTTAAGACAGAAGGGGCACATATATTTCGTCACTTTATTGTTGAAAGGTTCAATGTAGACGATTTTTCAAGGAAAGTAAAATAAAAACTACATTTTATCGTCTAGTTGCACGTAGGTGGAGCTGTTTTGTCAGCATTGTTGAGGAGACGCGACAATGTGCCACGTTGTGGTGTTTGGTGCTTTCGGCTACCTTGATGATCAGTAAGGATTTATTTGAACTGGCTAAACTCACTGAGTATCTATTGGCCAATAATCACACAACCAACACGTGGAGGAACGACATTATGGAGAAACCGGACAAAGACTGTTACAACCTGTCCCGCCGTCAGATGATTATCGGTACCGCAGGAGCCCTTGCTGCAGGATCTGCCCTTACCCAGTTCGGGGGATTGTTGAGCTCTGCTAACGCAAAAGACGCAAAGACTGGAAAGTGGCCATGGCCCTATGAGAAACTCGATCCGGTCAAGACTGCTGAAATTTGTTACGAAGAATGGTACAGAGTATTCTGCGGTTGTGCGGTCATCAACTCCGTATTCAGCCAGTTGACGGAAAAAATCGGAGAACCCTATGCCTCTTTTCCAAGTGATGCCTTTGTTTTTTTGGAAGGCGGCATGGTTGGTTGGGGAACGGTCTGTGGTTCACCTGCCGGCGCAAATATCGTTGCCAACTTAATCATAGGTCCTCGTATCGCTGGTGCTACAGAGGGACATCATATTGCCAATGACCTAATGCAGTGGTACTCCGAAGCTGATATGCCTATCTTCAAACCAGCTAAACCACGAATTCCCATTGACCAGATCATCACTACTAGCAGCGATTCTCCGCTTTGTCATGTGTCCGTTGGTAAGTGGATGGAGGCCTCTGGTCACCCCCTGAAAAGTGCTGAAAGAAAAGATCGTTGCGCAAGGGTTGCAGCAAGCACCGCCTATCGTTTGGTTGAGCTGCTTAATGACTGGAAGGACGGTAAGTATGTGACAACCGCCGATTTCTCCGCAGTCAAAGAGCATGGCATTACCGGTCAGCAAAATTGTGGCGAATGTCACGACGATGTCCCTAGCCCTCCCATGTCGCTGAAGAAGTTAGCCGGCGGTTCCTCATAATCAGGCTCTTTTGATAGGGTCTTTCGCTCCTGTTGTATCGTTGCCACGCCCTCTCGGCAGACTAAGAATCGGCGGGACTGAAAGAGTAAGAGCCTACTCCTGAAGGGGTGGCCCTGGATGTGAAAACATCCGGGGCCAACCCTTTTTTTTGTGTGGGGACAAGTTGCCGGAATTTGAATTTAATCCCGTCAGGAGGTCTTCGCGGGATGTTTACTGTATGTGGCACTGGGGGCACCGTCAACATAGATGCCTTCCAGATAAGAGAGTTTTCGTGGCAGCTGTTTCACCGATCCCCTTGTTATTAAAAATGTTGCTTTTCTCCCGACTGTAAGAACTCCCAGCTTGTTCATGTTGAAGAATCTGGCGCCATTTTCCGATGCGCAGCGTGTGGCCTCCTCCAGAGAATAGCCAGCCTTGATGAACAGTTTCATCTCTTCAACCATCGATTCGCCATGGAGTATGCCAACACTGCCGGCACCGGTTCCAACAGCCGTTGTCACACCCACCTCTCTGGCAAAATGCAGTTGTGCCAGCTGCTCAGCGAGTACCTTTTTCCAAAAAGCTTCAGCTCCCGGGGTTGGTTTTCCCGGAGCCACATAGCGCGTGGAAAAACGACAGCACACACTTCCACCAGAGCTTGCGCCATCCAACCCATTCTTGGCCCGTACGACGCTTGGAATCCACAGCACACCTTTTTCTGCCATTTTTCGGAGATTGTCCTCACCCATGCCATATCCTTGTTCGATGGCATCACAACCTGCTTCAAGTGCCTCCTTTACCTGTTGCACCCCATTGAC
This sequence comes from uncultured Desulfocapsa sp., assembly GCA_964538055.1. Classification (GTDB taxonomy): domain Bacteria; phylum Desulfobacterota; class Desulfobulbia; order Desulfobulbales; family Desulfocapsaceae; genus Desulfocapsa. The sequence continues at coordinate 28,877 of CAZIDU010000045.1, forward strand.
GACCACCACGACCTTTTTGTCCCCTCTATGTTGTAGTGTGCGAGATAGCTCTTCATGGCTCAGTCGGGAATGCTGCACTTCATCGTCTTCAATATTTGCGGAATAGCAGATCCTGAGAAAATCACATCCTGTTGAGCTGGTACTATCGGATGTGCGAATGTCAATTGTATTCTCCTGTACCATTTCCTTCTGGCGTCGTTGCAGCAGTTTGCCAATCGCATTGTTTTCGGCGACTCCCTGTACACCGTGTGCGTGGCAGTAGCGGATATGCCGTTCCAGTATAGCAAGCTTTTTCGCTACATCGGCATTTTCAGCGATTAACTGCACTTTTTTGTCCACGGATGGTGATCGCAGCAGGGAAACACTGCAGTCAACCAGTGCTGGTACAATGGTACAGTGTGAGAAGTCGTCGATTTCAGCGTCGTTATGGGTGGGCAGGTCTTCTGCAGAACCAATAGCGGTTATAAGGGTGTCCTTCACTGCGAGAAAGACATGCCTGCGTACACTGGCGCCACTGCCGTCAATAAGGGCTCCTGCCACTATGTATCGTGTTTTGGCCATGAAAGAGTTTGTTTCCTTCTGTCTGTGGTCATGCTATTGATGAGTAGTCTATAGGACCCTCATTCTCCAGCAATGATGGCTGGAAAAGCTGTTAGTTGGAATGATACCATTTTTACCGACCCATCTCACTTCCTTTTGAGCAGGATTATAGCACTGGTAAACAGTAAGTAAGCCAGTATAAGTACCTTCACCAAATTCTTTTCAGAAAAAACAAAAAAAGAATTTATAAGGTACTAAAAACCCATTTTGGAGCGTTTAATGAACATTACCCTGTCTTCTCCTCTTGATATGCATCTTCATCTGCGTGATGGTGAGATGTTGAAAACTGTAGCGCCACTGTCCAGCCACAGTTTCAGTGGTGCACTTGTGATGCCTAATCTTGTCCCTCCTATTACCGGGAAAGAGGCAGTTAAAAGCTATAGGGAGCGCATTCTTGAGGCGATTGGCAATGATCGTTTTGAGCCTTACATGACACTTTTTTTTCAAGAGAACTATAGCAAAGAGTTTCTTGAAAGGGTTAAGGAAGATATTTTAGCGGTCAAGCTTTACCCTGCCGGTATTACAACAAATAGTGAAGGGGGGGCAGCTTCTTTGGATGTGGAAACCCTTCGTCCCGCCCTCCAGGCCATGAGTGATCTGAAGATCCCCCTCTGTATCCATGGGGAGAGTAATGGTTTTGTGATGGATCGTGAGCAGGAGTTTATGCCAATCTATGCTGCCCTTGCCGAATCTTTCCCTGATCTGATGATCGTTATGGAACATATTACGACAGCTGATGCGGTATCGATGCTTGATCAATATGAAAATCTTTATGCCACTATTACCTTGCATCACCTGCTGATCACCCTCGATGATGTCGCTGGTGGCATGCTCAAACCGCACCTTTTCTGTAAGCCAATTGCCAAGCGCTATGAAGATCGAGAAGCACTGCTTCGTGTGGCACTGGATGCACACCCTAAAGTGATGTTTGGAAGTGATTCTGCTCCACATCCTCAGCATAAAAAAGAAGCCTGTGGATGTGCCGCGGGTGTCTTTACGGCACCGATTGCCCTGCCTGTACTTGCTGAGCTTTTTGCCTCCCATGGCGCATTAGACAATTTGCAATCCTTTGTAAGCAGCAATGCTGTGAGTGTTTATGGTATTAACCCGCCTGCTACGCAAGTAGTGCTCGAAGATACACCGATGGTCGTACCTGATAAATACAATACCATTGTACCTATGTATGGTGGTGAGCAGATTGGCTGGAGTGTTACGGGCGAGTAGTGGTATTGCCAGGAGTTTGAAAAGATAAGGTAATCGTAACTATTCACCATGCTATTGAACGGCACAATATTTATCCGGAATCGGGGGA
>CAZIDU010000046.1:0-30538 GCA_964538055.1 uncultured Desulfocapsa sp.
GAGTTTAACCGGGAAGAAGTCCTGGAAAATATAAAAGAGTGGTTACGTATCAAACACTATGCCTACAAGACTGAACAGTCGTATCTCAGTTGGTGCAGGCGTTTTTTTCAATATTGCAGCGAATGCAATGAGGGTGGCAGGGTTGATTGTACTGCTGTTTCACCAGAGCTTATAAAGGATTTCCTTGCACAGCTTGCTTCCCGTCATAAAGCTGCAAAATCTACACAAAATCAGGCTTTCAGTGCCTTACTTTTCATGTGTCGCCATGTGCTCCATATTGAGCTGAATGATATGGAGAAGAATCTTCGCTCTAAAGTTGGGCGGAAGTTACCACTGGTGCTGTCTCCCATGGAAATAAAAAAAACCTTGTCTCATGTCTCAGGCACAAGTGGTCTGATTCTGCGCCTCATCTACAGTTCCGGCATTCGTCTCAGTGAATGCAGCAGGTTGAGGGTCAAGGATCTGGATTTTGATCAGGATCTTATATTTGTTCGATCCGGGAAGGGCGACAAGGACAGATCAACTCTTTTTGCCAAGCAGGTTCAACAGGAATTGCAGATCCATCTGGAAAAAGTACGAAAGCTCCATGAACAGGACCTGGCAGATGGTTTCGGAGAGGTCTTTATGCCCGGTGCTTTAGGAAAAAAATACCCCGCTGCCTGTCGGGAATGGGGTTGGCAGTATGTTTTCCCAAGTGCCAGGCTTTCTGTTGATCCACGAAGCAAAAAAACCAGGCGTCATCACGTAAGCGATACTGCTATCCAGAAAGCGATGAAAAAAGCCGTTAGAGATGCTGACCTGGTAAAACCCGCATCTGTTCATACTCTGCGACACAGTTTTGCCACCCATCTGTTACTGAATGGCGTTGATCTTCGGCAGATTCAGGACTATCTCGGACATCAAAGTGTAGAAACAACAATGATTTATACCCATGTGGTTAAGAACATGAGAAACCCAGCCATCAGCCCTTTGGATTTGCTCGATCAAATGACCGCTGAGCGTGGAGCAGATGGAAAACCTTGATTTACATTTTGCCAGACCTTTACTGGTATCCTGTTTCCAAGCAGTTCTCAGCTGGGGAACAAAAACCGTAACTATTCACCATGCTATGAAACGGCGCAATGTTTACCCGGAATCTGGGGACACGATTCCAATTCAAAAGACAAAAACGAATGGGGTCATGTCCCCAGTTTCCTACCAGCTTATTCGTTATGCAATTCCGGCTCAAACTCAATCTCGGTGAATAGTTACCAAAAAGCAATAATTCTTTGGTTCTACCAACGGCCACAATACTCTAACCAAAAGCGCAACAGGGGATAAATGTCCTCACCATCTCCCATTACAGCCGTTGTCATATTTCCTACCACAAAGGTCAAAAAGAATAGCAGGAAATGCTTCTTTTAGATATAGTCTAGGCAATTAGAGAATATCGCTGACACGTCAACTCCGGTTGCATCTCACATATTTTAATGTATTGAAATACCAGAACCCACAAAAATCATGGATACACTCACAAACGACCTCAAAAAGAAATTAATCGAAGTCCTCAACCTCTCCGATGTAACTCCCGAAGAAATCGACGAGAATGAGCAACTGGTTGGTGGCGATTTAGGTATCGACTCCATAGATGTACTTGAAATGGTAGTCATGGTTGAAAAAGACTATGGCGTGGTCATTAACAACAAGGATATTGGAGAGAAGGTCTTCTCCACTCTTGCTGCGCTCTCTGCCTATATTCGTGAAAACTCTCCCAAGCTGTCTTCTTGAGTAATAAAAAAAAACCAGTTTATATCGCAGGCATTGGGATCATCAGTCCCCTGGGCTGCGGAGTGGAGGCGACACAGCAGACTCTTCAAGAGAACAGTTCTGCAATTGCCCCCCTGCACCCTGATATTTTCTCCATTCAAAACCCTCCTCCTCTTCCGGTTGGCCAGGTTGCAGACCTTGCAGATTCTCCCCTTCCACGCACACATCGTTTAACACTGGCTGCTGCACAGCAGGCAATGGCCGGACATTCACAGCCACCCGATGCTGTGATTATTGGTACCACCACGGGAGGAATCCTTAGCACTGAAGAACTGCTTATTGAAGGTGAGGAAGATTCCGAAAGGTATAGCCACCATGGACTGAGCACTGTGGCTGAAGAACTGGCAGCTGTAGTAAACTGTACAGGCCCCGCGCTCACCGTATCCACTGCATGTTCCTCAGGAACCGTTGCAATCAGCATGGCTCTTAAAATGCTGCAATCAGGAGAAGCGGAATGGGTGCTGGCAGGCGGTGCTGATTCCCTGTGCAGACTCACTTATTTCGGATTTCATTCCCTGCAGCTTGTTGACCCGGAGGGCAGTAAACCTCTGGATGCAGACAGGAAGGGCATGTCCGTTGCTGAAGGCGCAGGAATGCTCTTGCTCAGCACCATCAAACCACCACATCCTCTGGGCCAGATACTTGGCTCTGGCCTGACCTGCGATGCATATCATCCTGCCGCGCCTCACCCCGAGGGAGAAGGCGCATTTCAGGCCATGCGCAATGCCATTAACGATGCGGGCAGCAACGCACGTGAGATCGATTACATCAATCTCCATGGAACCGGTACTCCGGATAACGATCTGGCGGAATCAAAGGCAATACGGGCAATATTTTCCAATCCACCGCCCCTCTCTTCCATCAAAGGTGCCACGGGACACAGCCTGGCGGCATCCGGAGCCATAGAGGCTGCAATCGCTGCAATCTGTATCCAGCAGGGATTCATTCCAGCCAATACCGGATGCACAACACCTGACCCTGCACTTCGTGTGACGCCGCTTTTATCTCCACTCAACCAGCCAGTCTCGGCCGTACTCTCAAACTCCTTTGGTTTTGGTGGAAACAATGCCTGTCTCCTTATTGCAAAGAGTGACTCACCCACCGCAGTCTACCAGGAACCGGAACACGCGCCCCTGACTATTCTAGGTAAGGCATGCATTACAGGAGCCGGCCATACCCAGGCCAGCCTGGAGACCTTTTCCAAACTTGCAGTCATTGGCGGTGTCCTTGATATCAAAATTATTTCAGAGCAGCTTCCGGCTGGAAAGGTGCGGCGCCTGAAACGCTTTTCACGGATCGCCTTGGCTCTGGCTGCTGCTGCGAAGGAAGATTCCGGCCTGAAAGAATCACCCCATTCTGTTTTTATGGGAAGTGGCTGGGGGGCACTGTCCGAGACCTACGATTTTATCGACAAACTTCAGAGCAGTGACGAGAAGTTCCCAAGCCCCATTGACTTTGTAGGCTCAGTCCACAACAGCGCTGCCGGACAGATTGCCATTCTGCATGAAGCAACGGGGGCGAATATCACCAGCAGTGGCGGTGATTACTCCTTTGAGCAGGCGCTTCTTGCTGCGGACTCATTTCTTGACGAGGATTCACCATCTGCCTTTGTACTGGCCGCCGATGAGGCCCATAAACAGTTCTCACCACTTTTTGATTCATCCATTTCAGTAGACACTCCCCTTGCCGACGGAGGTGGAGGCTTCTATCTCACACGACAGGCTGTGCCGCGGAGAATTTCCGTACAACTCAAGTGTTACCGAAAAGAGACGGGTACTATCATTGATACACTCATTGCAGATTTGGGCGGTAAGGAATCATTGCAAACTCACTGTAAAATGATACTTGCCGGAATCCCCGCCGCCGTCGCCCACCTGGGCGAAGAACAGCTGGATAGTTTTATGCAGAAAACCGGTCTTGATATTCCGGTTATTCATTACAGGATGTTTACCGGAGAATTTGCCTCCGCATCAGGGGTTGCAGCGGTTATGGCCACACAGCTTTTGGAAGATGGCGTTGTAGATTTCGACAAAACAGTTCTGGTTCTGGGTTTTGGAAAATATGTCACCGCCATGGAATTTGCCCGACAATGAAAGTCCTGCTTATTTCACCAAATACCCTGATCGTCCCCTATCCCGTCTACCCCATAGGCCTTGATTATGTAGCAGGTTCATTGTCTGACAGGCACCAGGTACAAATTGCAGACCTGAACGTCCTGACTCGTGATGAACTCGCCAATATTCTAGACGATTTCTCCCCGGATATTATTGGCTTATCCATCCGTAACATAGACAACACCGAAGCTGGAAACCCGCTATTCTTTATCAGTAAACACAAAGAACTTGTGGACTGGCTGCGAACACGGAACAAGGCCCCCATCGTTGGCGGTGGAGCCGGTTTCACCATTCTTCCCCAGGATATATTTAACGCACTTGAGCTCGATTACGGCATTATCGGAGAAGGGGAACGCCTTGAAGAACTCATAACAGCAATTGAAAACAAGCAGCCGCTCTCCCATATTCCCGGACTCCTTACAGCCTCACAGGATCCTGTTCCGCCCGCTCCCTGGACAGGGACCCCTCAGAGACACACAGCGCAGAGTACACATTCACAATTTTATCTGGATTATGGTGGAATGCTCAACCTGCAAACAAAACGAGGCTGTTCCTTTCGCTGCATTTACTGCCCCTACCCTCATATTGAAGGTAAAAAACATCGCCTCGTTGATCCCGACGATGTTGCCCGTATGGCCATGACGCTCCAGAAAAACGGTGCAAAATATATTTTCATCACCGACTCTGCCTTTAATTCCGATGTTACTCACAGCCTGAAGGTGGCGGAGGCATTCAAAAAGCATGGCCTTTCAATCCCCTGGGGAGGCTTTTTTGCACCGATCAAACTCCCGGCTGATTATTTTACACGGATGAAGGAGTGTGGTCTGAAACATGTCGAATTCGGTACAGAATCCCTCTCCAAAACAATGCTCCACAACTACCGCAAGCCATTTAGCCCTGAAGATGTGATCACTGCCCATAAACAGGCCGTTGCCGCCGGACTCCACGCAGCGCACTACTTTTTACTGGGCGGACCTGGAGAGACTGCTGAAACAGTGGACGAAACACTGAACTGCATTGAAAACCTCAAAAAAACGGTACTCTTCTTTTTCACCGGTATCAGGATTTATCCTCACACCGGACTCTACGATATTGCACTGCATGAGGGAAAAATCAGCGAAGACACCAGCCTGCTCGAACCATTCTATTACGAAAGTGACGCCATCAGTCATGGCGTGATAGAAAAGCAGGTTATAGACAGGGCTGGAGAGCGTATCAACTGGATCGTAGGTTCTGGAGGAAACGAATCCGCAGCAACGGTGAGCAAGATGCATAAGCGCGGTTTTACCGGACCTCTCTGGGAATTTTTGATTCGCTAAAAATCCCCAGTCTGCTATTTTCCTGAAACAACAGTGGAACATTTGAGTTTTTTGACGAATATTGGTACAAACAATTGACAATTACATGGACACAATGATCGAGCCCTGCTATGTGGTACTCATATATTTCGACAGAACGTGATAAGGAAAATGTAATACTTGCCCAGGTGACCACGGATGCAGACTCTCCCTGGTTCGCAGGACATTTTCCGGAAGACCCCATTTTACCAGGCATTGCCCAACTCAATATGGTGACGGAAACCATTGCGAAAGTTTTAGGAAAAAATCTATTGTTACAAAGTGTTGCACGTATTAAATTTAAAAAGCTTATCCGACCTGGAGATATCCTTAATATCCGTGCCATAGCCGGAAACAAAGAAAATCACTACTCTTTCAGTATAACCAGCATGAAAGAAGAGGTCTGCTCCGGCAGACTGGTGCTGGCCCCCAAAATGGAGCTATAAAGAAACATGACAACCGATACCAATCAGACAATCGCCCGTATTGCTGACATAATCATAAATGAACTGAAACTTGAAGATGTCACCCCTGAAACCTTCGATGCTGACCTTGATCTTGTGGATGAGATTGGCATTGACTCCATGGATCTTGCCACCATCGCCCTGGTTCTCCGTGACGAGTATGGGATAAGAATCGATGAAGATGATTATCCGAAACTGACCACCGTGCGCATCATTGCTGAGTATATCACTACAAAACTTGCAGAAAAAGAGTAACCGGGCAGTCGCAAGCATGGAAACCAAGAAGGCTACAACAGAGTATAAATTCTCTGACATCATTGCAGACCCGGCTATTAAAGATCGTTTTGAAAAGGTACGTAAATACTTTTTCCTGCGCGAGTCCACCTACGACATGAGCAACCGTTGCAATCTCCGCTGTGAAGGGTGCTACTATTTTGCCGGAGATACTGACAAACAGTTTGCTGAAGAGAATCTCAATCCAGGCGACTGGAAACGGCTTATGGAGGCCGAGAAAGAGCGCGGCATTACCTTTGTGGTGCTTGCCGGAGCCGAGCCCTCCTACGTTCCGGAACTCTGTAAAACCTGTTACGATACTATTCCAATGGGCTGCATTGCCAGTAATGGCCTGATGCCCCTGGCCAGAGAGATCGACTACCGTATCCATATTTCCGTATGGGGAAATGACGAGACCAGCCTTGAAATCAGAAAGGCAAAAAACATGCTGGTCCGGCAGATAGAGAACTATCAAGGTGACTCAAGAGCTATCTGGGTCTACACCTTTACGCCTGTTAATATTGATCAAGCCCGGGAAGTAACGGAAACGCTGGCTGCAAATAATCAGCAGATCACCTTTAATATGTTTTCTGCACCCATTGATTATAATGGGCACCTTCGTCACACCCCGGAAACACTGGCTCGTACCCGTGCCATTATGAGTGAACTGCTCCTTGAGTTTCCGGACACCGTCATCTTTTCTCCCTATAATATTGTGGCCCATACCCATGACCAGGGACTGCATTCTCTCTTTTCCTGCTCCTATCCGCGTATGAACCCATCCACCGCCATCGGACTTGGCAGGTCTTTCCGCCAGTATCGTACGGATCTTCAATGGGATCGTGCCGCCGCCTGCTGCGTACCGGATACCGATTGTGATGATTGCCGCCACTATGCTGCCGGCAGTGCTGTAGTCACAGCCAGGATGTATCGTCATGCAACGAATCCGCAGCACTTTTCTGCATGGCTCGACTATGTGGACACCTATCTGGCAGTGTGGGTGAAAGGCTACAAAAAAGGCAGCAATCTCTGTACTGAAATGATTGAACCACCGATTCTTGACTAATCACTAAACATTAAGAAGTTACCCTATGAAAACAGTTAGTTCCTTGCTCGATGCTGATTGGTACGAGCGCTATAAAAAAATATCCAGACTCAATATCCGCAGCTCCATTTACGATGTAACAGATCGCTGCAACCTCCGTTGTAAGGGCTGTTTCTTCTTTTCATCCGGTGAGCATGAGCGTGCCTCCGAAGAAAAGGACGTGGAAAAATGGCATAGCTTTGTGGAAAAAGAGATGGACCGGGGTGTAAACCTTGCCATCCTTATCGGTGGTGAGCCCACACTCTGCATGGACAGAATTGAGGCATTTTACAAACGCCTCCCCACCTTCTGTGCCACTAACGGCCTGATTAAAGTTCCCCGTGACCGTTTCCCGGATATGATGGTTGGCCTCTCCCTATGGGGTGATGCCGAGGATGAGATTGCTCTTCGCGGCCAGGATACCTTTAAAATAACAAGTGCCAATTATGAAGGCGATCCCCATGCCTACTATCTCTACACCATTACCCCGAAACAGCTGGGGAAGACCGGAAAAATCATCCAGAAAGTTAAAGATATTGGACTGAAAGTTCATATGCAGCTTCTCTCCAACGATGAAGATGTGAATGGTTTTTCATGGAAACCTGAAGAGCTGATCGATATTCGGGAAGAGATGGATGCAATGCTTGATGCCTACCCGAATACCGTTGTCTCATCGAAGTATTACCATAAAGTTATCACCACGGGAAAGATGCTGGACCGAACTTTCGGCTGGTCCGAGTGTCCATCGGTAACCATTTCAAGAGACAATCGCGATCCCCAGCCGAAACGTCTTACCAACTTTATCCGCTATGCCTCGGATCTTAAAACCGTTCATCGTTGCTGCACCTCTGAAACCCGTGATTGCTCCACTTGTAAAGATGGTGCGGCTCATATGAGCTGGGTTATGGTGAATAAACGGGCCCATATCAAGACAACGGAAGACCTGCAAAACTGGATTGAAGTCTATGAGATGTTCGCCAAATTATACCAGTTTATCCCCTGGTAGTTCTGTGTAACTGCCATGGAAAACAGTAATCCAGTCATCATTGGCTACGATGCCATATCAGCGCTGGGCAGTGATCTTGAGCAGCAGTGGCAGGATGCTCTAGCTGGAAAAAGTGGCATCGGTCCCCTGTCCCGTTTTCCCTTAACAGATGATTTTCCTGTTCGTATCGCAGGCCAGGTTCCTGACATCGATGATAAGAACAAAGAGTATCCCTTCCTCAGCGCCAGACATCAGGCCAGCTGGAGTTCCCCGATTTTCAAATATGGGATGCTCACCGTTGCCAGGGCACTGGAATATACCGGTATTGAAATAACTCCGGAACTTGCCCCACGGGTCGCTGTAACTTACAGTTCTGCCGTTGGCGGACTTGATTCCGTTTTACATGCGGACAGACGGCTCCAGGCAGAAAACAAACTTCCCCATCCATACGCAAATCCCAATTCCTGTATCAATATGGTTGGCGGCAAGATTGCTATCCAAACCGGAGCACAGGGACCCATTGTAACGCCGGTTACGGCCTGCGCCACCGGCCTGACCTCCATGCTCATGGGATCCATGTTTCTGGCTCAGGGTCGGGCGGACGTTGCCATCTGCGGAGCCGTTGACTTTGCTCTTGTTGAGCCCATTGTGGCGGGTTTCTACACCATGAACGGTGTCTACATTCCAAAAGTTGGCGATGAAGATGAAGCGCCGGAACTTGCCAGCCGTCCCTTTTCCATAAACAGACGTGGTTTTGTTATATCCGAAGGTGCGGGTGCTGTGATTCTGTGCACTCCCGAATTTGCTAAAAGCCATGGTCTACCCTATAGCATTGAGCTCGCCGGATGGGGAATGACTTCGGATGCCCACCATTTTGTGGCCCCCAACTTTGCAACCGTCAAGCAGTGTATGCAGAATTCCATGGATGATGCCAACATCGGTCCTGCCGAGATTGCGGCAATCAATGCCCATGCCGCATCAACTAAAGTTGGTGACAAGGTGGAATATGAAGCCATCTCAGCACTCTTTGGAGACAGTGCACCTCCGGTCACAGCCAATAAATCACTTATCGGTCATCCCATGGGAGCATCGAGCGTTATAGAATCCATTTTCAGTTTTCAGGGCATGCGTGATGGAATACTTCCCCCGACCATTAACTATCAGCCGGATCCGGAAATCAGAATTGACTGTGTCGCAAATAAAAAACGAAAGCTTGAACAGGAATTTGTTTTAAAAAATTCCTTTGGTTTTGGCGGCTGTAACAGCTGTGCTGTATTTAAACGGGTACGCTAATATGCAGAGGCAGTCGGAAGTGGGGCTTTAGCCCCGCCAAAAAGTAACAATGCGGGACTGAAGTCCCGGTTCCGTCGGTAAAAATGAATCGTGATGCAGGATAATGGATAACAGATGAACCACCAACATTTACCGCATCTTGATCTTGCACAATATTATCCATTTATTACCTTTAGAACGGCAGAGAGCACGGATAGTTTTCTGCAAAGCCTGGTACTTCAAAATAAACCCAATGGAGAAAAACAGCTGGAGGGAGATCATTATCTTGATCGCTCCACAAAGGGTGCATTTTTGAAAGGTGATGTTCTGTGTTATCTGAATGATTTTCTAAAGATGAGACGAAATGACCTCTATGAGTTAGTTGCTTTCTCGGTTATGCCTAATCATGTTCATTTGCTGGCTAGACCACAGGTTAAACTCTCTTTGATGATGCAAAAAATAAAAGGCTCCAGTGCAAAAGCGATAAATGAACGTTTAAGAATGAGTGGTCAATTCTGGGCGAAAGATTATTATGACAAAGCCATTAGAGATGAAAAACATTTTTCACTTGTATATCAATACATAAAGAACAACCCTTTGAAACTTAATGAGCCCAAAAACTCGATTCCACGGTTTTATGGGGTATATGAAAATTGCGAGGCTAAAGCCTCACTTCCACCAGGAACCCGGGCTTTAGCCCCGCAAGAGAGTAGAGAAAAAGATTTCCAATGAGAGCACCACTCAACAGACGAGTCTTTGTTGCCGGATATGCAGCTGCCACCCCCCTTGGGAACAGTTTTGAAAAAACCTGGGCCGCTGCGATGCAGGGAAAAGCAGGTTTCCGTCGTGTAACACGCTGCACGACTGAAAGCCGTTCCAATGTGGTTGGGGAGATCCCGGACTGGGATCCATCACTTCTTTCCTACGTAAACCGTAAAGAAGCCTCCATCTGGAATGCCGACTATATCTTTCTCACCATGGAGATATGCAGGCAGGCCCTGGAAAATGCTGGTCTTGAAATGACTAAGGAAACAGGCCCGAGAACAGCGTGCTTGATCGGTTCTGCACTCAATGGTACCGATTCATACCGGATTGCCATGGACAACTATGTGAACCGTGGACCATTTAAGGTGAGTCCCTACCTGCTGCCCAATGTCTGTGCCAATCTCCCCGCCGGAAAGGCCGGAATGTTGCTTGGTTTCACAGGTCCAATCTTCTCGCCACAGGGAGCCTGTGCCTCGGGTAACCACGCCATTGCCATTGGTTCCAGAATGATACGGGATGGTGACTGTGATTTTGTGTTGGCAGGTGGAGTTGAGACCTGCATAGTCCCTGAAATCATCCAGGGCTTTTCCAATATGCTGGCCACAATCAAAGTAGGCCCCAAGGATCGTGCCCACGACGATCCGACTCTCGCCTCACGTCCCTTCAGTCTTGATCGCAAGGGCTTTGTCCTTTCAGAGGGCGCAGGAGTGCTGCTCCTTGCAGCAGAAGACAGGATTGAGTCTTTGGGACTTACTAAAAAAGCAGAAGTGGTTGGAATCGGCTGGACCTCGGATGCCAAGCACTTCACACGCCCGAACCAGGAAACAATAGTTCGGGCAATCCACGATGCCATTGACGATGCCGAAATCAGTCCACAGGATATCGGCAGCATCAACGCCCACGGAACCTCCACCCCGACGGGTGATGCCACGGAAGTGGAATGTATGCGTGAAGTGTTCGGAAAGGGTATCAGCAAAATTCCGGTTACCGCCAACAAATCACAAGTTGGCCATAGTCTAGGGGCCTCTGCTGCCATTGAAGCCGCACTCTCCATCGAGGCCATGGGGAAATCCATACTCCTGCCCACGATCAATCATATACCCGACCCAGCTTTTGCAGATATTGATGTTGTCCCCAATCAAGCCCGTAAGCATTCCTACGAATATGTACTTTCCAACTCTTTCGGCTTTGGTGGCACCAATTGCTGTATAGTTTTTAAAGGAATCTGAACACCATGCGACCAAAGCCCTTTATCCCTGAACTTCTGCCTCAACACCCCGATCACGTAAAAGACTGCAACAGTGGTCTTATCTGGCACAAATGCCAAATGCGCACCCTCTATGTGGACACCGACAGATCCCAGGTTGTGTACCATGCCAATTATCTAAGATATTTTGAATTTGGTCGGGCAGAACTCATGCGGGGGGCCAACTACCCCTATAAACAGATAGAAGAAAGCGGCTATGTCTACCCCATCATCAAGACTGAGCTCAACTATTACACCCCACTCTTCTATGATGATCTGATGATTATCCATACCCGACCGGCAAATATCGAGCTGGTAAAACTCCAATTTGATTACCTTATCACCCGGGCCTCTGATGGTGAAATCATCTGCACCGGCTACACCAAACACTGTGCCGTAAACACTGCCGGCATTCCAGTCGAAATTGATAAAAAAACCATCAAACTCTGGGAAAGTTTTCCAACTGAATAATGGCTACCCGTCAAGCGGTACAGATCCCTGTTTATCCCTGGTTTAAAGATCATCATTTTAATGGACAGACTATTTTCCCGGCAGTGGAGAGCATGCTTTTGCTTGCTGGAGTTGCCCGTGATATTCGCCCTGACATGCAAATAACCACGATGAACGAGGCGAATTTCTCAAAGTTTCTTCCCATTCCTGCAGGTGCAAGGGAACTGTCGGCCCTGGTGGAGATCAATACAGATGAAGAGTCACTTGATCTCAAGTTGCTGAGTAAGATTCAATTTAAAAAGATCAGCAGAATCAAAGTGCATGCCGAGATATCTTTCCCCGTGCGGCAGCAGGCGTTGGAGGCTGTCGCTCAAATTACAGCAACAGAAGAGCATTTTTCCATTGAGGCAGATCAAATATACAGAGAACTTGTCCCCTTTGGCCCAAGCTACCGCAGTCTTACTGGAACACTCTATCTATCCGGCAATACTGCCGTAGGCACCCTTCAGGCCCCGACACTCAGCCACCAACACCGGATGGAAAAGGAGATAGGCTCGCCATTCCCACTCGATGGTGCCATGCATGCCGCCTGTGTACTGGGTCAGTGCATTGCGGATTTTGTCCCCTTCCCCGTTGGTTTTGCTTCACGCTGCATTCACAAACCGACCCGGGCAGGGCAGCGATACAACACAACGGTGCTTGTCCAATCGGCAACAAAAGATGAACTGCTCTTTGATTTATCTCTCTTTGACAACGATGGAACAGCTTGTGAGACAGTAAGAGGTTTGCGAATGCGGGATATCAGCGGAGGGACGATCAAACCCTCTCAGGATTTACCCAGGTTGAGAGTTTCTCAACAGTAACACGGCTCAGCCAACGCAGGAAAATAACAGTATACTTGGCACCAGAAAAATACATACCAAGCGCAAAGATAGGAATGGATAGACCATAGACAAGGGGCCCGCCAATGACTGCGACCAGAGGTTCATTGAATTTAATGGCCAGGATACCAGTAAAAGCAACGGCAGGCCAGCCAAGGAGTGAGCCGAGTATAATAAACAGCACCCCGGCAATCACCTGCAGAGAAGGTTTCTCTTTAAACGCTGAAAGATCCGCCTGCTCTTCTATGGCTATGCGTACAAACTCAATTTCAGCAATCTTTTGTATAAGGTTTTTCATGAACACACGCATTCGCAGTTCCTTCTCTGGCACAAAAACACAGATTTGATATGACAGATTTCTCTAATCCATGGTCTTTTTTTGACAAAATCTATTGTATCTCCATAGATACACGTATTGATCGCAGAACAGAAGCCAAAAAACACTTTTCAGAGGTTGACCTCCTTGATCGGGTGGAATTTGTCCTTGTTGAAAAACACCCTGACAACCCGGAAAAAGGCATTTTCGAATCTCATATGAAGTGTCTTAGAAAAGGCCTGGAAGCAGGAGCCGAACACATACTGGTTTTTGAAGATGATGTGTTTTTTAAAAACTATCAACCCGGTACTCTCAGCGATGCTGTTCATTTTTTAAAGAACAGGAAGAGCTGGAACGTTTTTTTTCTTGGTGCAATCAGCAGTAAAATCATTGCGACTGATGTGCAATCCGTGGTAAAAATTCACTATACTTGTCTTGCCCATGCGTATGCACTCAACTGTCACTTTGCAAAACAGTTTGTGCAGGAATCATGGAACAATGTTCCCTATGATAATCTGTTACAAAAATGCTGTAAAGAGTTCTATGCACTCTCACCCATGATTGCCTTTCAAGGCAGAGCCAGCAGTGACAATCAAACGATTGTTTTGGATACAATACGGAGGTTTTTTGGCGGCCTGCCCTTTATTCAACGGGTAAACGAATTTTATCAGCATCATAAAACCATCATTATTGCATTTCATCTCTGTATTATTACGGGGCTTATCCTTCTGATCATGAGCATCTGGAAATAAAATACGTTGTTTAACTATCGCCTCCTCACAGTCGTTTTCATCTGTATCTTCAGTGCTGCCCTGACGGCCTTCCTGCGTCTCGATATCGATACGGATATTGTGCGTTCCCTGCCCTCTGAGCAAAACGTTATCAGTGATGCTCTTGATATCTTCAGCAACCATCCCATTCATGACCAGATTGCCATTGATATAAGCTTAAATGTTAATGATCAGGCTATCCTTGTTGACTGCGGCAAGTACGTTGAAGAACGTCTTCACTCAAGTGGTCTTTTTACAGAGGTCGGGACCGATGAGATGGCAAGCCTTATTCCTGCACTTGCGCTCCATGTGAGCAGTAATCTGCCCATCCTCTTTTCGGCACAGGGACTCGAGCAGAAGATTGCGCCCCGCCTTGAACAGGATTTTATTGCCAAACGATTTAAGGATATCTTTCTCAAACTGAGCAGCCTTGAAGGCATCGGGCAGAGTCAGTTTATCATGGCTGACCCTTTGGGTTTTATGGAACCGATTATGGCAAAGATGGCTATGCTTGCACCACTGCCGGGTACTGCCATATATAAGGGATTTGTATTTTCCCCGGACAAACGTCATCTTCTGGTGACAGCGCGTCCCAGCAATGCCGGGAGCAATACGGCATCGGCCGGACAGATCGCAGAGTTACTGGATGCTATCACAACGGAATTGAGGGACAGATACAGCTCCGAGACCATCACACCAATCATCACTCCCGTTGGAGCCTACCGCGCAGCACTGGACAACGAGCGTATTATCCGCCACGATGTGAACCTGGCCCTGCTCCTCTCAACAGTTGGCATCGGACTGCTCCTCCTTGTTGCTTTTCCACGGCCCCTGCTGGGTATTTTTTCCCTTCTTCCAGCTCTTGCCGGAACCGCGACAGCCCTGTTTCTCTACTCTCTATTTTACCCATCCATCTCCATTATGGTGCTCGGTTTTGGAGGCGCCATTATTTCCATCACCGTGGATCATGGTATTGCCTATTTGCTCTTTCTGGACCGCCCCAAAACGACAAAGGGCAAAGAGGCATCGAGTGAGGTACGGGCCATTGGGATACTCGCGGTGCTCACGACCTGTGGTGCCTTTCTTACTCTCAGTTTCAGCGGATTTCCAATTTTTGTCCAACTGGGCCAGTTTACGGCCATGGGTGTGCTCTTCTCCTTCCTCTTCGTTCATTTTGTTTTTCCCCGCATAACCCCGGCCATGCCCCCTTCCACCAGGCACAATCTGCCCCTGCAGAGATGTGTTGATGCCCTTTACAACACTGGCCGCCCGGGAGCAATTGCTGCAGCCCTTCTGGCCCTTTTCTTACTCTTTTTTGCACGCCCTGAATTCAATGTCAGCCTTGAAAGCATGAACACAGTGAGCAACGAAACTCTTGCTGCAGACACTCTTTTCTCTGAGGTGTGGGGAAATATAGGGACAAAAGTTGTCTTGATGAGCATAGGACAGGCAGAAGAAATCCAACGGAAAAATGACAAAGTCCTGATGCAAATTGTGGCAGACCAGGCATCTGACAAGATTGCCTCGGCCTTTGTTCCATCCATGCTTTTTCCAGGGCCTGAACTGGCCGCACGAAACCTCAATGCCTGGAAGAACTTCTGGACAAGCGAACGTAGAGAAAAACTGCAAAATGGTATCAGAGCAAGTGGCAAAGACCTCGGTTTTACAGAAGATGGGTTTGATCGTTTCCTTAAACTCACCCAAAACCCGGAGGAAATTTCCAGTACAGAAATCCCTCCTCAGTTCTATAACCTCCTGGGGATCACAGCAAAAGACGATCACCTTACCCAATTTATTAATGTCAGCCCGGGAAAGAACTACAACAGCGATGACTTTTATACGCTCTACGGCCAGCAGGGAAAAATCTATGATGGTTCCTATTTTTCTGCACAACTGGCAAAAATCCTCTTTCACAGTTTTGCCACCATGCTGGCGATTATTGCCATCAGTATTGTCCTCCTGCTCCTCTTCTTCTTTGCCAGCTGGCAGCTTACATGTATAACGCTTGTCCCCCCGCTTTTTTCCTATATCTGCACCCTCGGCACCATGAAGCTGATCGGCCATTCGCTTGACATTCCCGGCCTGATGCTCTCCATTGTTATCCTGGGTATGGGGATCGATTATTCTATTTTCTTTGTCCGGGCCCACCAGCGCTATCGCGATCCTGTTCATCCATCATTCAGTCTTGTGCGGATGGCTGTTTTTATGGCAGGCGCATCCACTGTGATCGGCTTTGGGGTACTCTG
Source organism: uncultured Desulfocapsa sp. (assembly GCA_964538055.1). Classification (GTDB taxonomy): domain Bacteria; phylum Desulfobacterota; class Desulfobulbia; order Desulfobulbales; family Desulfocapsaceae; genus Desulfocapsa. The sequence continues at coordinate 16,010 of CAZIDU010000046.1, forward strand.
CCTGGCTGAGCATTCACTCCTTCGATCCATAGGCATCACATCCCTGCTTGGTATCGGTTATTCACTGCTCGGAGCATTCCTGCTGCTGCCACCTCTGCTGCAGGCCTATTTTTCAAAGCAGAAAACTGGGGATTCTCAAGAGCTCTCTCTTATTGAACGGGTACGCAACAGATACCGTTTTATGGAAGCCTATCCGCGGATGTTTGCAAGGTTCAAGCTTCAATCCGATCCGATGTTCAGCGATCTGCCGCAACTCCTGGCAGCTGATAAAAACACCATAAAAACAATCCTTGATATAGGATGTGGATATGGCGTTCCGGGGTGCTGGTGTCTTGAGTATTTTCCTGAGTCCACTGTTTTTGGCCTGGATCCCGATACCGAACGGGTACGAGTGGCGGCCCTTGCCATGGGAGAGCAGGGACAGATTTTAGAAGATATGGCTCCGGATCTCCCGCATGTCCCCAGCCCGCCTGATCTGGTACTGCTCCTCGATATGCTTCACTACCTTGACGACGCCAGTATCATAACGCTTTTTCAAAACTGTTTTCAGATGCTAGGCGACCGTGGGCTACTCCTCAGTCGCTTTGTAATCAGACCGGATGGTGTCCCATCCTGGTCATGGAAACTTGAAGACCGTCGGGTTCGCTTTTCAGGAGGGGAACCATATTACCGAACAACACAGGCAATGGCTGCTCTCATGGAAAAAGCTGGGTTTATAATTGAAACCAATATGATAACAGAAAACAATCCGGAACTCATCTGGCTCACTGGACGTGCCCATAAATGAACTAACGAAAATGACTGAAATAAAAAGAACGATTTGCCCACTGGATTGCCCAGACAGTTGCGGGATTGATGCAACGGTTGACAATGGCAGAATTATCAAGCTCAACGGCGCCAAGGACCATCCGATCACGGCCGGTTTTATCTGCCGCAAGATGCAGAACTATCACCACAGGATCCACTCCGAACATCGGATTCTCTTCCCTCAAAAAAGAATTGGGCCTAAGGGAACAGGGCAATTTACAAGAATCAACTGGGATGAGGCCTGGGAGATCCTTGTTAATCGCCTGACAGAAATACAAAGGGACTCTGGTGGAGAAGCTTTACTGCCATACTCTTACGCAGGCAATATGGGCCTGATTAACCGTTGGGCAGGCTATCCGTTTTTCCACCGCTTTGGTGCCTCTCGGCTCGATCACACAATTTGTTCCGCTGCGGCGGATGCCGGGTGGAATCAACACTGCAATGGTATCTCAGGAAGCCCGCCGGAAACGATTGAGGATGCCGATCTGGTGATTGTCTGGGGGATGAACCTCAAGGTAACCAACGTCCATTGCTGGCCATTTATCCAGAAAGCACGACGCAGGGGTGCAAAACTGATCGTTATTGATCCCTATAGAACCTGCACCGCCCAGGCAGCAGATTTCTACTTCCCTGTCAGGCCTGGAGGCGATTCTGCCCTGGCTCTGGGTGCGATAAAATATTTGATTGAGAATGATGGCATCGATTCCAGATTCGTCCAGTCTGAAAGCGAAGGGTTTTCTGATTTAGAGGCCTATCTCAATACGGTGTCATGGGAAATGCTCAGCGAACAATCTGGATTAGAGCAAACCGCTATCAGACAATTCGCACAATTGATCAAAGAACATCCCAGAACCTACATCCGCATAGGAATCGGCTTAACACGTAATAGCCGGGGTGCCATGTCCGTTAGGGCTATCACCAGTCTTGCCGCCGCAACCGGCCTGTTCGACGGATCACCGGGAAAAGGGATTTTATTATCCAGCCGTGGCTTCCGCGGCAACACCGCAAAACTGACCTACCCGTCTCTTGCTCCAGCCCAGACTCGGAAAATAAATATGGTCCAGTTGGGCCAGGCATTAACTGCAATGCAGCCAGCCGTAAAGGCATTGCTGGTCTATAACAGTAATCCGCTCAGCGTGGCCCCGGATGCATCCATGGTACGCAAAGGTTTATCGCGTTCCGACCTCTTTTGCATAGTCCATGAGCAGGTTATGACGCCAACCGCCAGGTATGCTGATCTGCTGTTACCGGCAACGACCTCGTTTGAAAATACAGATTTGTACGGTTCCTACGGACATTTTTATATGGGAAAAGTGGATCCTGTCCTGCCTCCCCAGGGGGAATCCATCAGCAATTTTGACCTCTTTCAGACTCTGGCCTGCAAAATGGGTTACAGCGACGCTGTGTTTCAACAGAGCATCGATGAGCGTATCCAGGATTATCTCTCAGATATGGATGGGGTATCCATCACCGCCCCGGAACCCGGTACCTGGATCCAGTCATCCTATGGAAAGTCGGGGGAATCCCTGTTTGGGCGAGAACAGAAGAAATTTCAGTTTGCACCCCTCTCAGTGCTTGGGGAGAGACAGGTTGCACGATTACTGCCTGCAATGGAAGGTGACAACCCTGACCTCAGATCCCGCCATCCGTTTCTCTTGATTACTCCACCCAATAAAGACCTGCTGAACAGTACATTTGGAGATCAATATTCCGAACAGATCGGCACCGTCCTGATCCATCCCGAAGATGCCGCAAAACTTGGCATCGTCACCGGACAGCATGTTATCCTCTACAATGGACGCGGTGAAGTATCTAGAATCGCGACCATCAGCAATGACACCCAATTGGGGCTTCTTGTCGCCGAGGGTATATATTGGGAATCAGAGAGTGCAAAAAGCGCTATTAACGATTTAACCTCTCAAAAACTGACCGATAGCGGGGGCGGCGGAATTTTTCATGAATCCCGTGTTTCCCTGCGGAGCAGTACAAAAAAATGAAACAGAAAGGCAAGGATACGCTCAGCAGGTTTTCATTTTCCCAGGCAGACAAACTTGCGGCACTTGCCTTTCTTATTTCAATTCCACTCCTTGCAACAAACAGTACTCTGGCTCCAATCCCCCTTGTTCTCTATCTCCTGCTCTGCATCATTGCCCCATTTATTCCGCAATGGGGATTCTTCCTGCCCATAATCAGTAAAAGTACCAACGGCAGTTCAGCAGTTGCCCTCACCTTTGACGATGGCCCCTCACCGGGTAGCACTCCAATCGTCTTACAATTACTCAAAGAGTACAATTTAAAAGCTACTTTTTTTGTGATAGGAGAGAAGGCCGAAAGATATCCGGATCTGATGGAGGATATTCTTAGAGAAGGACACAGCATCGGCAATCATTCATGGCGACATGACAACCTTCTTATGCTGAGAAGCAGGAAGACATTGGGTGAGGACATCAGAAAAACCCAGCAAATATTAGGAAGGTACGGCATCCGCCCCCTTCTCTTCAGACCGCCTGCAGGAGCCACAAATCCCAGGCTGAAGTCCATACTCCAGGCTGAAAATCTCAAAACCGTCACCTACAGTTGTCGTCCCTTTGATTATGGTAATAAGAAAATTACCAATTTGGCTGAACGTATCACCAGCAGACTCAAACCCGGTGATATCATTCTTCTCCATGACCTTGAACCGGGTTCAGAAGGAGCAACAAGTGAATGGAAACAGGAGCTGGCCAGACTCTTTAGGAGCCTTAAACAAAGCAAGCAGGAAGTTGCACCACTGGGGAGACTTATTGATTCAGAAGTGATGCTTGCAACGAATAACAAATAACTTGAACATTATTTCAGGAAGCACCTGATTTGCAACTTCCCCGGAAGTGGGGCTTTAGCCCCGCCCTAAAACGTAATCGGCGGGACTGAAGTCCCGATTCCAGGAGCTTGCTTTGTTCAATTGTAATCAGTAAGAAGAGAGCCAGACAAAACACAGACCACATCATACTTATGAAACATATTACCCTCCACCTAAGCCCCGCCTTTCAGAAAAAATACTCTTCCCTCAGTCCCGAACAGCAGAACTTCCTGCAGATGCTCTCCATCTGCTATGAAAAAATTGCCCGCACCAAGGTGCGAACCTGCCTCGCCGAGGCCGGAATCAATAATGATAAGGGGCTTGTCTTTAAGCAGACAGATGTCAAACCCATTGTGGACGCCCTCATGGCAGCCGATCTCATCAAGGGAGATAATATGGGGATTTCCTGTCATCCTGATCATGTGGAAGAGATAACCTGCCAGGCCGTATTTGATAGCAATTTTGAAAGAATGGCCCAGGCAATGGAAACCATTATCCCCACAAAACGGGACTGGGATTATGAGCATTACCATTCAAGCTACCCGCAGGCCATCCGTGACCTGCGACTTGCCCTGTATCGGGGTGAGCAACGTTCCACGGTAATCAAGTTTCTCAACTATGTCAGTCGGGTTCCCAGTCACTACTTTGAACAGCGTGAAGATCCTTTCTTTCTTATTTTCAGCAATCCGATAAACAGATCGTTGCTCTTAAATCTACAACCAGAAGTGGCTGAACTGGTATTATCCAGTATGTTGGTTTCCTCCTCCTTCACCATGACCCCTTTGGGTGGGTTCTTTGACCTCTTCCAGGAAATCCGTAACAAAAATGCTGCTCTCAAAAAACAAACCAAAACCATTCTCCTCTACCAGCATGTGTTACGTGGCGAATTTGCAGCAGTTACAGCCCTTGTCAAAGAGGAGAAAACTGATTCTGACTCAATCTACCTGGGATTAACAAAGCTCATGGCAGGCGATCATACAGGCGCAATCACCTGCTATGAGAGAGCCCTTGACACCCTGGCCAAACATCACCCCAAACCCCAGGTCTTTTTCCCAAATTTTGCAGGGATCTTCTATGTAGCGGCCCTGCTCTGCGAAGGAAGTGATACTGCCTTAAAAAAAGGGATCACCTACCTCAATAAAGTCTTAAAGAAAAAACGAGAGTATGCCTTTCCCTCCATCGCCACCGACCTCAAACAGACTCTCCTCTCCAGGCAGGGACAGAAGGCTAAGGCCGGCAAAATCGGCCACTCCTCCGATGAAGGATCTTTTAACGACTACCTGGCCCTGATGATGGGCTATATAAGCCTTTATTGGCAGGGAGAGACGATTGCCAGCATTGGGGAAGAACACCTACAGACACTCCTTAAAGAGTCAGAATCTGCCGGATATCATTGGATTTCCTTGCAAACAGCAGGACTTTTAGCCAGCATTTCCACCAGGGCAGAGCATACAAAAGCGCTTGCCCGTCTCCAAAAGCAGTGTTCATCACCGCAACTTCTTATAGACCTGATAAAACCCCAGGAAAAGTGGCAGCAAATTTTAAATGCCCTGATGACTCTTGATGGCCCCAAACAGAGTGGGAAAACCAGTGCTGTGAGCAACAGCCGTCTGGTTTGGCTGGTATCCTTCTTTGACGACGAGTTTTACGACGAAATCAGCATCTCCCCCCGTCTTCAGAAACAAAACAAATCTGGCACATGGTCAAAGGGCCGGGCCGTTGCCTTAAAAACCCTGCGTAATCATCAAACATTGGATTATCTCAGTGATCGTGACCGGTGCCTTTGCAATGCCATCAAAGCAAAATATGAATCGTCTGGCTACTATTACGGTCGTAAAAAGGTCTACGCCTTTGACATGAAGCTGGCCATACCAGCACTTATTGACCACCCCCTTATTTTTTCAGAAGATAAGCCGACACTGCCACTGGAATTTGTCTCACGCCAACCTGAACTGCATATCACCGAAAGCAAAAAAGGCTACACCATGAGCCTTGAACCGGACATGAAGAGTGATGCCCCCTATCTTCTTCTCCGCGAAACCCTCACCCGCACCGGGGTGTTACAAATGACTCCTGGATTTAAACAGGTTGCGGAGATCATTGATTCAACCATCGAAGTACCGGTAGAGGCCAAGGAAATGGTTCTTCAGGTTATATCAGCCATGGCTCCTCATTTGGCGGTACATACTGATATCGCCGGGGTTGCCCCCGATGTGCAGGAGGTTGAAGCAGAGACCACGCCCTATTTCCATCTTATTCCCTACGGGGATGGATTACGAGCCGAGAGCCTTGTCAAACCATTCAAGGAGAGTCCTGCATTTCATCATCCCGGCATGGGCGGAAAAATTGTTCTGGCAGAGATTAATGGCGAAAAGTTTCAGGCCGAACGCAATCTTGCAACGGAACAAAAGCAGGCGGATGCGGTCATCGCCAAGTGCCCGGTACTGTCCCGTCTTAACGAAGGAAGTGGAGAGTGGATCATTGGTGAACCGGAAGAATGCCTGGAGCTTGTCAGCCAGTTACAGGAGTTACAGGATGAGGTAGTCATCCAATGGCCCCAGGAGGAGACTTTTCGTGTCAGCAGTACGATTGAATCCTCAGCCTTTGGAATGCAGATCAAACAAAACAACAATTGGTTTGAAGCAACAGGGCAACTCAAAGTTGACGCGAAGACCATTATCGATATGGGAAAGTTACTGGAACTGAGCCGGCAGACACATTCCCGCTTTATCCCTATGGATAACGGCCAGTTTCTGGCACTGAGTAGAAGCCTGAGACAACGTATTGAAGAACTGGGTTCTTTTACAGAATCCCATGGAGAAGGGGTCCGTTTTAGCCCTCTAGCCAGCCTGGCACTTGAGGATTTCACCACGGAGATGGGCGAAATCAAGGGGGATAAACACTGGCGTAAAAATCTGAAACGATTTGCAGAGATTGCGCCCCCCAAAGTCCCTTCTACCTTTCAGGCCGAATTGCGGGATTATCAGATTGCTGGTTTTAACTGGCTGGCAACACTCAGTCAATGGCAGGTGGGAGCCTGCCTTGCCGATGATATGGGTCTTGGTAAGACAGTTCAGGCCTTGGCGGCAATCCTGCTGCGAGCTGCAGATGGCCCCACTCTGGTCATTGCCCCAACTTCAGTGCTTATGAACTGGACCGACGAAGCCGCTCGTTTTGCTCCGACCCTGCGAGTGCTCTCCTTTGGTCCAGGTGATCGTCAGGAAATGCTTGATACCCTGCAGCCATTTGATCTGGTGGTTTCAAGCTACGGTTTATTACAGTCAGAGGGGAAAAAGCTGGCAGGCGTTCAATGGCAAACCATCGTGCTCGATGAAGCTCAAGCTATCAAAAACATGGCAACCAAACGTTCTAAAGCCGCCATGACACTTCAAGCAAAATTTCGCATTCTTACCACGGGAACTCCCATTGAAAACCACCTTGGGGAGCTGTGGAATCTCTTTCAATTCATTAATCCCGGTTTGCTGGGATCGGCTGATTCCTTTAACCAGAAATTTGCCATACCTATTGAAAAGTACCAGGACAGACAGACCAGAGGACGTCTCAAAAAACTTATTGCCCCCTTCATCCTGAGACGCCTCAAGCAGGACGTGCTACAGGAATTACCACCACGCACCGAAATGACTCTACAGGTTGAAATGAGTCCGGAGGAAACGGCCATGTATGAGGCACAGCGTCGTCAGTCCCTTGAAAAAATAGCCGAAATTGAAGAGACGGGTTCTGGGCAACATATGCAGATTCTCGCCGAAATAACCAGGCTACGGCGTTTTTGCTGCAACCCCGAACTTGTGGTACCGGGCTGCGGCCTGACGAGTTCCAAGCTGAAGGTCTTTGGCGACACCATATCTGAGCTCCTCGACAATGGGCACAAAGCTCTGGTATTCAGCCAGTTTGTGGGCCACCTCGACATCCTCCGTCACTATCTTGATCAGCAGAAGGTGAGCTACCAGTATCTGGATGGCTCCACTCCGGTAAAAAAACGACAGCAACGCATCCGGGCCTTTCAATCTGGAGAGGGGGATGTCTTTCTTATCAGCTTAAAAGCCGGGGGCGCAGGGCTCAATCTCACTGCCGCCGATTATGTTATTCACATGGACCCCTGGTGGAATCCTGCGGTGGAAGACCAGGCCTCTGATCGTGCCCATCGTATCGGTCAGAAACGTCCAGTTACCGTGTACCGTCTGGTGGTAAAGGATAGCATTGAAGAGAAGATCATTGCCCTCCACGCCCATAAACGGGATCTGGCCGACAGCCTGCTGGAAGGTACGGATATGTCTGGTAAGATTTCGACAAAGAAGTTGCTTGAGCTGATGAAGGGTTAGGCCGTCCCAGCCCTTATATCTTGTTAAAATATGCCTTATCGCAGGGCCGCCCATCCAGATAGATTGCCTCAAGATAAGAAAGCTTTCTAGGAAGCATTGCAGGCGTTGCCCGGGCGACAATAAAATTGGCCGGCCTTCCCTTGGCAATAGGTCCGATATCATTAACTCCAAGAAGTTGCGCTCCGCTTGTCGAGGCACACTCTATTGCCTCAACCAGAGAGTAGCCAGCCCTCATAAAAAGCCGCAACTCTTCAACCACCGACTCTCCGTGAAGAACACCACTGCATCCGGCATCTGTCCCGAGTGCGACTTTCACTCCGTATTCACGTGCCAGCGCTATCTGTTCAAGTTGCTGCTCCAGAGTCTTTGTTATCACATCTTTTTTGCAGCGCCCATCGTTGAGTAAGTCCCAGTTATCAAGAATAGCCTTCATGGTAATGGCCGTTGGCACCCAAACAATCTGTTTCTCGGCCATTCGCTTCAGGTTTTCTTCACCCATAAAGAACCCATGCTCAATGGAATAACAACCAGCATCCAGGGCCATACGAACGGGTTCCCGACCGTTGGCGTGGACCATCACCTTCTTTCCCTTCTCCCTGGCAAGGGCCACAATGCGGGTCATATCTTCCAGGGAAAACTGTGGTTTCGTTTCCTTGGCAAATTCACTGAGACTGTTCAACCCGGAGTTGATAAGCTTTATATGATCAACGGAATCAATCTTACGGGTCATGGCAGCTTCCAGACTCTCCCCCTCTTCAGAATGAGCACCGATAAAAGCACCGTAGCGACCATCCCGATACCACGCCTGCCCAGGACTCTTCACAATCACTGGGTCTCGTTTTGCTTCTCTCTCTGTTTCCTCCTTATAGCGCAGGACATCTCCATTCCTGTCACCTCCATCGCGCACAGCAAGTACACCGTATGAAAAAAGATAGTGCAAATGATCTGCAATACGGGAGCGACTCTCCTCATAACCGGCTGTAAGTTGTTGCTGTCTGCTCTTTTTGTCAGTGGAACCTGACATGGCCAGGTGGACATGAGCGTCAACCAGAGGCGGCAGAATGGTACAGCGTGACAGATCCGTAATCAATGACGGATCAGGCTGATCACTGCTTCTAAAATACTCAATCTCCGCAAACTTACCATTGCGTATTGTCAACAGAACCTTTTGTCGTACCGGTGCCCCACTGCCATCGATCATCCAGCCAGCCCTGATATAATGCATTTTACTTTTCATTGGAGTCCATGGTGTTGTTTTATATAATCAGACAAGAGGCCAGGAAAAGATTGCCACATTGTTACCACAAGTCAATGTCATTTTTGCAAATCATGTACACTCCGTGTCTCCACAAACGCTTGACGACAGAGTATAGTTCTGATATCAATAACAATATCTGCACAATTACTACAAACAATAACATCCCGGGCATATCCTATGACAACAACACTTTACTGGCATGACTACGAAACATGGGGTGCAGACCCCAGAAGAGACCGGCCAGCACAATTTGCAGGAATCCGTACTGATACTGAATTAAATATCATTGGTAAACCTTTGATGCACTACTGCAAACCGGCACTCGATATGCTCCCTCAGCCCGAGGCCTGTTTGATCACAGGGATCACGCCACAGACAGCCATGGAAGAAGGACTCTGTGAAGCCGAATTCATGGCTGAGATTTATCGGGAATTTATACAGCCCGGTACCTGTGGCGTTGGCTATAACAGTATTCGTTTTGATGATGAATTCACCCGTTACGGTTTCTATCGCAATTTCTATGATCCCTACGCCAGAGAATGGCGCAATGGCAATTCACGCTGGGACATTATTGACATGCTCCGCCTGACCCACGCGCTACGACCCGAGGGAATTGAATGGCCAAAGAGAGAAGACGAAAGCACAAGTTTTAAGCTTGAGGATTTAACACGGGCAAACAGTATCAGTCACGAAGGTGCCCATGATGCCCTTGCCGATGTCCATGCCACCATCGATCTTGCACGCCTGATACGTAATCGCCACCCCAAACTCTACAACTATCTCTTTGAGATGCGTGACAAACGCAAGGTTGGAAGCAATTTAAACCTACAGGAGCAGTTGGTTGTTCTCCATATCTCTTCCATGTATCCTGCAAAACTGGGCTGCATCTCTCCTGTCATCCCCCTGGCTGCCCATCCAACAAATAAAAACGGCATCATCGTCTACGACCTGCGTCACGATCCCTCTCCCCTACTCACTCTTACGGTGGATGAAATCCAGAAACGATTGTTCACCCGAAGCGAAGACTTGCCCGAAGGTGTTGAACGTATCCCCCTCAAAACCATTCATCTCAACAAATGCCCGGTGGTGGTACCAATGAGCACTCTGACTCCGGAGGCAGCAGAGCGCTGGGGGATCAGTCTCAAGAATATTGAAGCGCATGCTACACAACTCAGAGGCCTTCCGGACCTAACCAGAAAGCTACAACAGGTTCACGGAGATCAGCAGTTTTCTCCCATCACAGATCCCGATCAAAATTTATATGGCGGTGGATTTTTCTCCGACAGAGATCGCTCCCTTATGGATGATATTCACGATATGTCGGTGAAGGACCTGGCTAAAACCCGGATGAAATTTGAGGATCCCCGTCTCCTGGAAATGTTATTCCGCTACCGCGCCCGCAACTGGCCCCAGTCTCTCTCACAGGAAGAACGAACCCGGTGGAACGAGTTCCGCCACAACCGGCTAACTAACCCGGACGCTGACTGCGGTATAAGCCTTTCTGAATATCGTAAACAACTGGCAAAAATGGTGATGCAGCCAGATGTAACTGAACAGGGACGAAAAATTCTTTCGGCACTTGCTGACTGGCCGACGGTACTTGAGCTCCCATAGGAGTTCACCCTTCAATCCCCTGAGTTTACCTTCAAGATTTTCATTCTTCACCTGATCAGGGCCTACAAATTGAAGGGGAAGTGGATTATCATTATAAATGATTAACATTGCCACATTCTCATACTGTAGAATATAGAAAGAGTAGAACAGTAATCACTTCTTAATCAAACTTCGGTAATAAGATCTTCTGTATTAGTAAACTCACCGTTATCACGCACATTGAGGAGGGGGGAGAATGTCAAAGCCAACATACAAAGAACTTGAACAACGGATACAGACTCTTGAGAAGGCGTTGCCAGAGCATAAAACCCGTAAAGGCTCTAATCGATTTAATCAGCAATATCTCGAAGCCATACTCAACACTACAAACATGCCTATCTACCTGAAGAATGCCGACTACAAATATATTTTTATGAACCGCCAGTTAGGGCGCCTTGCCCATGTGGCCCATGATCAGATACTTGGCAAGGATGATTTTGCCATTTTCTCCAAGCCAATTGCCCAGCTTTTTCGCTCGCAGGATAAGGAGGTTGTTAAAAGTCGAACCTTGCTAGAATTCGAAGAAACGATTCCCCTACCCGACGGAGTACAAACTTTTATAACAGCCAAGTTTCCACTGTTTGACAGTAACGGTAACGTGTGTGCCATTGGCGGTGTTTGCACAGATATCACTGCTCGAAAGAAAGTAGAAGCTGAAGAAAAATACCGTGGTATTTTTGAACGTTCACCTTTGGGAATTTTACAGATAGATACAGAAGGTCTCATTACAGCAAGTAATGAAAAATTAGCAGAAATTCTCGGTTCCAGTGTGGAAAAGCTCGTAGGCTTTGATTTATTACAATCTGTAAAAGATGAAGGAGTAAGGGCAGCCACTATCACGGTCCTTTCTGGGAAAATCGCCCATTACGAGGGGAGTTATCTGTCTGTTACGGGAAGTGGAAGAGCATACCTTCGCGGTGTTTTTTCTCCAATTTCTTCAAGCGACGGGTCAATAGTTGCTGCTATTGGCATTATTGAAGACATTACCCAACGAAAGGATGCGGAAGAAGCACTTCAGAAAGCACACAATGAATTAGAACAGCGAGTTGTCGATCGTACAGCTCAACTTGATCGAAAAACAGAACGACTAATGGAAACAAATGTTGCGCTTAAAATTTTGTTGGAAAAGCGAGAGGAGGATAAAAAAGCACTTGAAGAAAAGGTACTGTTTAATGTTGAAAAACTAATCTCCCCATATTTGGAAAAATTAAAAATGAGATGTAACGAAGATTCTCAAGAAGATTTCCTGAAAATCATACAATCAAACCTTGATAAAATCACATCTTCCTTTACCCATAATTATAAAAACTACCTTTCAAACCTCACCCCAGCTCAAATTCAAATAGCCAACTTAATCAAGCAGGGCCAGACGACAAAAGAGATCGCATCCCTCTTAAGTCTCTCTCCATCAACTATTGCCTGCCATCGACAAGATATTAGAAAACGGCTTTCTTTGACGAATAAAAAGATAAACCTTCAAGCAGCTCTCACAGCCAACCCATAACAACTAGAACAACTAGTTATTGTCTAGCTGTTTTTCACCTGTTGCCAATTATTGCAAACTAACATTATACTGATTCAAGATTCAGTTTGATTGATACTAGAAAAAGCTAAACCTGTCGTGAGACTGGGACGGAAAGTTGCGGGTCTTTATAGATAGCCGGACTACCTTGTAAAAGAGGTAGTTGCGGCTATTTTTAATTCAGCGACATCTGGATAGAATTATTTGCCCTGCAAGTTACTTGACAAATGCAGACAACACACTGAAGAAACAGGAGGAATAAAACAATGTTACATTCTACGGATCTCGTTATTTATCTCTGGCTGGTTCCTGTGTTTTTTCTTTTATTTCTCCCTTTGATTATTGCGGCTGCTGGTATTCCTCTTGCCTTGACTCGACGCATTTTTTGTACAGGGAACATAGTTGACAAAGAAAAAAGAAATCATCCACGTTTTTCATCCTGCAAAGACACTTTTGCTAAAATTACTATTGGCGAAACGACCTGCACCGCTCTAGTCTCTGATGTTTCACAAATGGGTATCAGCCTGAAAGATATTCCAGAGATTATTTCCCATAACATTGATAAACTGTCAGTTGTTATCAGGCAATACGGTATGGACTATACTCTGATGCTTAAAACAAAATGGGTAACGCCCACAGAGTCTGGAAAACGGATCGGGGCAGAGATTGCTACAGCCTCTCCAGGGTGGAACGACTTTCTATTGCAGACCGCAAAAGCAAACCAGCTGGAATCAGCATAACAAAATTATTCTAAGCAGCAACAATTACTACTTCTGATCTGATTTCAGCTTCAGTTCCTCATCCCTGCAATAGAGCATGGGCACGACAAAAATGTGCGCAGGGTAATAACCAGAAGGGGAAAACAGATAGAACAATTGCGGATGATTGCAATGGATGCAAAAGGCATTCTGTTACAGGTCACTAGGCAATGTGTAAATTATCTACTTCCCCTTCCCCTTCATTTCGATCTCCTTGCGATTACTCAAGGGAGTAATGTCCTTTAACAGAGCATACGTTGTACTAAATACATTTACCTGCATAGGCCATGATAACTTCTCAGTTCCCACAACAGCACCGACCAACGGGCCACTATTTATATTCCGACACGATCCTCCCCGGAAATTTCAGCGTCCGGTTACGACCCTATTTTTCTCACTTTTCCCCAGAAGTCCTATCAAAAACATTGCAATTGTGATTGAATAAATAATGGCAGGTTGTATTTATTCTCCATGCTATCGGAATCGGGGGACACGATCCCAATTCAAAAGACAAAGACGAATTGGGTCATGTCCCCAGTTTCCTAGCAGCGTATTCGTTATGCAATTTTGGTGAATAGTTACGGCAGGTTTTTGACTGATTAATTCAACACTGTCCGAAGGTAATATTAGCGGACATATTCTATATATCAAAAGAGAGAGAAAAATAATGAGACAATCTCACGTAGCAGTTTTTACAGTTTATTTTATTCTATTTCTTGGAAGTATTGCTGTAGCCGCTGAGCTTCAGGACGGTTTTATGAAATACAAATGGGGGGAAAACATATCGCAATATGATGGATTGACCAAGCTGTATTCTAAAGGAGATATTACCTACTACAGCAACCCCGATGAATCATATATTCTTGACGACATCTCCATAAATGATGTTATTTTTGGTTTTTACAAGGAGAGTCTTTTTGCTGTGTTCGTTGATATTGATAGTCTTGAAGTATATGAGAGAACCAAACAGCACATGAATGTAAAATATGGCCTTCCCGACACGAAGGCAGCAGAACAAGACCATTTTATCCTTAAATGGAAATATCAGGATATTACCATAAAACTCAAGTTTGATGAGATGAAAGGAAAAATGAAGTTGGCATTTTATTACGGCAAACTCTCGCGTGATCTGAAGAAAAATCAATTGAATGAAATCGATAACACATCATTTCGATTTTTCCCAATTGACAAGAATAAAAAGCCCGAGAAGCTTCTATTCCTGCAGTTTTAAGACCCTGCTGAAGATAACTATGGCATTTTTTTCTTTACCTTCAGCCTGATATGTTTGATGAAAAATCGTAACTATTCACCGAAATTGAGTTTGAGTCGGAATTGCATAACGAATACGCTGG
>CAZIDU010000047.1:0-30221 GCA_964538055.1 uncultured Desulfocapsa sp.
GGTGACTATAATTCGCACACTTTTAGTGTCTACTTTTAATCTACCATTCCACACCGCTCCTTTGGTTCCGGAGACGCCTCCGGCATGGATCGCAACTTCATTCCCCGTTTACGAACAGCAGATGCTGATATAAAGCGAGACCTGAAACTCACAGTGACCTGCTGCCGGGACCAGGTGCAGAACAACCCATACATTTCGGGAAGTCTTGAGCGTATCTGCAACAATGTTGTCCGCAACGGAATCCTGCCTCAGTTTCAGATCCGCACCAGACCAGGAAAACTCAAAAAAGCAGATAACCAGAAGTGGGAAGCGCAGATTTCGAGCACTCCTGGGGTGCAGTCATCTCAACTCGTGAGCAATACGGGTTAGTTTTTCAATTCCTAATTGTCATACCCTGGAAACATCCTGCCACTGATCACAGTCAGTAGAATGGCCAAGACAATGGCGGCCACGCCCAGCAGGACATCAAAGTAAACCGGTGCAACCAGGGCAAGACGGATAATCAGCGTGGAAAGGGCAAAGCCTGAATTACGGAAAATTGTATAAAAGGCCGGATGAAAACACTGGGCAATGAGCACCACTAAAATATCGGTGATGATCAGCAGTGTATAAAATCCATGAAAGAAATCCGTATGCTCTATGCCCGTTACTGTGAGATAGAAAGAGTGCATTCCCATAGCTGCAAAAGAGACAAGTAAAACCAAGGCAACAGCTTTTTTGGCGGCTACGAATTTGAATATATTGTCAACGTGATCCCGTTCGTTATAGGTATCTTTCTGCAGTTTGTAATAGACACTCAGCAGGGCGAAGATAATAAATGCACCAAAACCACTTGATAAAATATGGAGAATGCTTTCCTCATTGCCGAGAAATGTTACAGGCTCCTGAAAATAAGACAATTCCTTAAAGGCGTTGCGTATTAAAATCAGAGAAAGGATTTCGAATTGTTTTCCCACGGAACGGGAAAATGAACATGGGAGGGTGAAGATAAGGCTGATGACCTCAAGAACGAGAATCATAGTGAATGCCCAGCTTATGGCATAGAAATGATTTCCGGGAATTATTGCGGCCAACTGTTCCGGAAGGAGTTGGCGACGTTTTAATTCTATTATCAGGAGGCCGAAGATAAAAACCATTACCAGTACAAAAGAAATCTTACGGTGCACTTTTTCGTGCTCGTAAAAATGATGCAGTGGGTCAAAAATCCAGGTGACTAGTTCGCATATCCTGTTCATCGTGATTGCTCTCCTGTCTTTTGAACTGATAACTGACAGTCAGTTGGGGGTAACAATAGTGCTTTGCGGTGGAATTGTCCTAAGCAATAGCAGGATAGTTACCTTCCAGTCAAGGCCTGTCCTTACTTTTGACACCAGTAGATGTGTACATGGGAGGCCTGGCCCACTGGCTGTGGAAAATCCAAAGGTGGTTTGAGGCGGGTAACTTCTCTGAACACCTTTTGTAAAGTGTCATAGTAAAATGATTCCGGACCTGCCTGGTGATTGTTGGCAAAGAGTGCTATGCCATCGTTTGCCAGGATTTCACTTACGTTACTGGCAAGTTCCGGCCATTCTTTTTCCACATGAAAGCTTTTTCCTTTGCCTCCCGAAGCAAACACCGGAGGATCACAGATAACCAGATCAAAGGGGTTAAACTCCTGGGGATTGTTCTGCTTTTTACGAAGTTGTCGAGCCAACCATTTACGGGTATCTTCTTTGATAAACTTGGCATTTCCCGGGGTTTCCAGCTCATTGATGGCGACATTTTCCCGACCCTGCTTGAGACATCCTGAGGCAAGATCCACTGAAAAAACAACCTCTGCCCTTGCGGCAAGTGCATAGATGGAGAAGGAACAGGTGAAGGCAAAGAGGTTTGCCACTCGCTTTCCCCTGGCGATTTTTGCAACCCGCCTCCGTGAATCCCGTTGATCGAGGAAAAGTCCCACATGCTGCCTGTCATTCAGTTGTACCTTGAAGTGGAGATCATGTTCGTGTACCTGAAAAGACTCTGGGATTTTTTCTCCCCAGGCAGCAATGTCTGCAAAGAGTTTGTTTTTATGGGGATCCCGCAAATTGGTTTTTACAACTCCGCCCCTGCTGTTACAGATTGTGTATAGAGTGGCCAGTAATTCTTCATGTGTCTGCAGAAGTTGCTGTGCCGAAGTGCTTTCCTCATATCCTGTGACACAGAGCCAGTCGCCATACTTGTCAATAGCCATATCTTGAGAATACTCACCACGATGCAGGAGTCGGCAGCAATCTGTAACAGAGGATAAAAAGGGATAGCGCTGTTCAACAAGTGCCAGGTAGGTTGCTTCCCGTATGGAATCAGTAAGACAGGATCCAAACCACTTCGGTAAGGGGGCCTGCAGTTCATGGTCAATTCCCGGCCATTGCACCGTCGCGCAGTGGAGGCACAATCTGGCAAAATCTGCCCCCTTATATTCCCTATCTCCAAGAAGGGGGATTCCAGAAGCAGCAGCATGGCGTCTGATTTGGTGGGTGCGTCCACGATGGATATCTGCTTTGTACAGCGCATTACTGCTGCCTTCTTTAATTTTAGTGAAGTGGGTCCTGCAGGGTTTGTCATCCAGAGGGACAGAGCATGTCCATGAGTTTTGCGACGTTTTTCCAGCTATAAAAAAATAACTTTTCTGCGCCCTTTCTTCCTCATGAATCGTCTGTGCTTCAGCCACAGCATCAGGGGTGAGGGCAAAGACAAGTACTCCGCTTGTCCCTTTATCCAGACGGGAGCAGATATGTACTCGTAGCCCATGGTGCAGATCCAGCCATTCCACCAGACCAAGATCACCAGGGTATGCTTTGTGGGTGGAAATGCCCGAGGGCTTATTTACAACCAGCCACGTTTTATCTTCATAGAGGAATGTCATTTTTAGGATATGTTTTTGTAGGTTTTGGATCCTGGGGGAGATTGACAATAACACAGACACCGCCTTTCCCGTCATCTCTATTTTCAGCCCGAATGGTTCCCCGGTGATGCTCCACTATGGTGCGGACAATATACAGACCAAGACCAAGATGAGGACTGCTGCCCTTTCGGGTACGCAGGGAGACCATGGAGTTAAAAATCTGGCCCAGCATCTCCGGGGCAATGGCCGGGCCTCGATTGCAGATACTGAGCTCGATGTTCTCCTGTTTACTTGAGAGTCTCAGGGTGACGGGTGTTTCCGGAACATGAAAAGATACGGCATTATCGATGAGTTTTTCTATCATCTGCCGCAGTCTGTCCGGGTCACCGTGGATAAAAAGAGCCTGTTCAGGAGTGTCATAGCTAAAAACAACATCTGGGTATCCGGGTTGCCAACCATGTTCCACCCAGAGTGCCAGTGCTGCTCCAAGGTCGAAGCCTTCCGGGTAATCCCGTTCCAGGGCATCTCGCAGGCAGGTTGCATCCCGGATTGCGGTGAGGAGCGATTCCATACGCTGCACGTCAAGTAAGGCCCAATGCATATACTCTTTAAGTCGTTTGTCAGGATCTGTCAGCTCTTTTTCCATATTCTTCAAAGAGGCTGCAATACCGGCCAAAGGGGTGCGCATTTCATGTTCGAGGTTATCGGCCATATTTTCCCGGTATTCGTTCTGTTCTTTGAGCTGGCTGAGCATGGTGGAAAGGGTTCGTGCGAGATCACCGATCTCGTCCCTTGCCTTCACTGCAGTGATTTCGGCAACAATCCTACCATCTTTACTGATGGCAGTTGCCGCCTGATTCCGCAGACGTCGGATGCGACTTGAGATGCGTGAGGCAAAAAAGAGCAGGCCAAGTCCAATAATAACAAAGGCCATCACCGTGAGCCCGATGGATTCTTCTATCATACGGTTTTTTAAGGCCAGAATGGAGTTGGTGGTCTGTTCCACAACGACTGCCCCCACAATGTTATCTCCATCGAGCAGAGGGGTGATGGCTGCCATGACCTCCACCTGGGCATCGTCGAGCTGGTAGTGAGTGATGCTTGATTTTCCAAGGAGTCCCTCTTCAATTCCCATGATATCAAGTTGTTTTGCCTGGGACCCTGCTGTGGTGAATGTTGTTGTAAAGGGTTCTGTAAAAAGACGATATACCGGGGTGAGCTGCCGATGAAGCCAGTTGAGCAGAGAGGATTGTTGTTGATTTTGGTCAGCCCCTGCTGTTACGGTGGTTTGAAGGCTTCCAAAACGGGCACGAACCCGTCTGTTACTGTCAACAATCCTGATGCGGGAGTGCGGTCTGTCAAGACGTTTCAGCAGGGCCTCAATATCACGAGAGGGAGCAAGGAGCCAGCCCAGTTCACCTATCTGGCCCGGATTCGCAGTACCGATCAACGTTTTTACTATCCGTGTACTGCTGTCATCCACATCGGCCACGGCAAAAGCCAGTCGTTTGCCAACCATATCGAGAGGGATGCGCATCTCTACAATATATCCATCCTTTGTTTCTTCCCAGACCCCCTGAATGCGAGGTTCATTGGCCAGGGGAAGTAGCTCTTCCGGATCGCTTGCCATCTGGAAACCATTGACCCACCCAGGTTTTTCAGTGGCCAGTGTGTAGCGGTGAAGTTTTCCCACTGAATCCTGAATTCCCACCTGAATATGATCTGCTTTGTCAGGGTAGAGAGAGTTCCCACTGCGGTATACCACCGTGTCATCATGAACCAGAAACAGAGCATAGAGGTATTTTCCACGTTGTCCGACTAGATGTTTGAATGTAAGTGAATCAGATTCATAGGTCGCAATAGAAGAGAGGAGATGCTCGACTCCAAACATTTCACTTTGATCAAGTTCCGGCTGCCAGTCATCGGTTTGTCCATTGAGGCGAATGGAGCTTGAAAGCTGGAGGAGATACAGATCGCGACTTTGATCGAGGGAATGGAACAGTTCACGATCAAAGATATCGGGGCGATTGGAAAGGGCTGTGGCCACGGCTTTAGCCGTAAACAGTAGAGTATCTTCCCGGCTGGCAAGAAGGCTGGATTGCAGCATGGCACTGAACCTGAATCCGATCAGGGGAATGAGCAGGAGCAGTAGGGAAATAAGGGTGAGCTTTAGGCGAAGAGAGATACGCATATGAAGTTTTCTACGATTCCATCTTGCAATTGTGGGCTTTTAGTAACATTCCATATTTCCAAAGTCTGACGAAATTGAGTACACTCTTTTTAACTATTCACTATGCTATGAAACGGCGCAGGAATCTGGGGACACGATTCCAATTCAAAAGACAAAGACGAATTGGATCATGTCCCCAGTTTCCTACCAGCTTATTCGTTATGCAATTCCGGCTCAAACTCAATTTAGGTGAATAGTTACCACTCTTTTTACAATACCTTGGGAAGTATACGACAGTAACAGGTGAAAACAATGAGAAAAACAAAAATTATAGCAACACTGGGGCCTGCAAGTAAGACCGTGGAGCAGATTTATGAGCTGATCCTGGCCGGGGTGGACGTCTTTCGTATCAACCTTTCCCACGGAGATCACGAGTCTCAGGCGGCCTTCATTGCTGCAATCAAGACCGCCAGAACGCGGGCAGGGCGCGAAACTGCTATTCTTCTCGATACCCGAGGGCCTGAGATTCGAACCAGTGGTATTGACGAAGGCTATATTACGTTGCAGCATGGGCAGACATTCTTTTTGACAATCGATACAGTTATTGCAACGTCTGACCGTATTGGGGTGAATTATCAGGGCTTCTGCGATGATGTGGACATTGGCGACACCATTCTTCTAGATGATGGAAAGCTGGCTTTGCGTGTTTTAAGTCTGCATGGAAACGATATCCGTACCGAGGTTGTCGTTGGTGGTCGCCTGGGAGAGCATAAACGTGTCAGCCTGCCCGGGGTTAAGGTCAATTTGCCTCCATTGATGGATAAGGATGTTGCAGATATTCAGTTTGGCGCTGAGATGGAGATTGATTTTATCGCGGCCTCTTTTATCCGCAAGGCTGATGATGTTTTGGAAGTCCGTCGTGTTATTGAAGAGCTTGGCGGCAGGCAGCAGATTATTTCCAAGATCGAAAACCAGGAGGCACTCGATAATCTCGAAGAAATCCTTGATTTGTCTGATGGATTGATGGTCGCCCGTGGTGATCTTGGGGTGGAGCTTCCACTGGAGAAGGTACCGGTTATCCAAAAGACAATCATCCAGATGGCTAACCGTCAGGGAAAACCGGTAATCACCGCAACCCAGATGCTGGAATCGATGATTAGCAGTCCCAGACCCACCAGAGCAGAGGCCAGTGATGTGACCAATGCTATTTTTGACGGGACCGATGCAGTGATGTTGTCTGGAGAAACAGCGGTTGGGGAATACCCGCTGGAGGCCGTTCGTTTCCTGGTGAAAAATGCAGAAATTTCCGAAGCCGCCCTTCCCTATGCTGATTTGCTCAGTGCCGGTGCCCGATCTTCCACGCAAACCGTGTCGAATGCTATTTGCTATGCAGCCTGTGCCATTGCCAGTGATTTAGGGGCACATGCCATTCTTGCTGCAACGCAGAGTGGCCAAACCGCCCGGATGGTGGCTCGTCATCGTCCAAAGCCGATAATTATAGCCACGAGCCCGGAGGCAGCAGTCAGGCGGCAGATGCAGTTGCTCTGGGGAGTGAGGCCCCTTGAAGTAACGGATGAAGATTCGGTCAATAAGCTTTTTGACGATGCAATCACCCGCTCAATCGAGAGTGATCTGATGAAATCCGGGGATACCATTGTGATTACTGCCGGTATTCCATTTAAGATCAGCGGCTCCACTAATATGCTGAGAATTTATGAGGTGGGTGACATTAACCTGCATGGCCAAGGGATTGGTAAGGAAACCGTCACTGCAGAGGTTACTGTAATAGATGAAGCGGGCAGTCTTGATGCATTTAAAGTCGGGAATGTTCTTGTTATCTGTGATACTGATAATTATATGCTTGAAAAATTAAATAGTGCAGCTGGAATTATCACCGAACAACCAGGGCTCACGTCCCATGCAGCTATAATTGGCCGGGAGAAGAATATCCCTGTAATTACGGGGGTAAAAAATGCCACGCAGAAACTGAAAAATGGCCAGGTCGTTACTATGAACTGCCAGTATGGCCAGATTTACCAGACAAGGTAAGCAGCAGTATGAAACGTAATCCCTTTGGAGCACTTTTAGATAAAACAACACCTCCTGAAGGATTGCTGCTGCTAGTTCTCTCTGTTATTATCGGTGGCACCACCGGGCTTGCGGCCGTGGCCTTTATCCATCTTATTGCAATTATTCAAAATCGATCCTACACCACCGTTCAGTTTCTCTTTCCCCATCTCGGTATCTGGAGTTATGCCCTGGTACCAATCGGCGGGGCTCTGCTTGCAGGACCTGTAATCGCATGGTTTGCCCGTGAAGCAAAGGGGCACGGTGTTCCAGAAGTTATGCAGGCACTGGTTATGCGTGGCGGCAGGATTCGACCACGCGTTGCGATTGCGAAGATAGTTGCTTCTGCGCTCTGTATTGGAACCGGTGGCTCGGCGGGGCGTGAGGGGCCCATTGTTCAGGTTGGTGCAACCCTTGGATCGTCTGTGGGGCAGATTCTTCATCTTTCCGATGATCGTATAAAAAACCTTGTGGCTTGTGGGGCCGCCGCTGGAATTGCAGCCACTTTTAATGCACCCATTGCAGGTGTTGCCTTTGCCATCGAAGTATTGATGTGCGAATTGCAGGTACGTGCCTTTGGTAACGTGGTTATTGCGGCAGTTTCTGCCGCCGTGGTCAGTCAGATATATCTCGGTGATCGGCCTGCTTTTACCGTGCCGTCCTACACCATGGAATCCCCCCTGACCATTCTGTTTTATCTGCTTCTTGGGTTGGTTGCCGCACTCGTTGGTGTTGCATTTATTCGAATGCTGTCCTGGTTCGAGGATGTTTTTGATAACTGGAAGTTTCCCCTCTTGTTGAAACCTGCGGTTGGCGCCCTGTTTCTTGGGTTGCTTGGTGTCTTCTATCTTAGTTTTACCAATACCAGCTTTAGTAATCCCACCGAGTTTCAGCTGGGTATGCCGCTTATTGAAAATATTCCCCATGTCTATGGTCCGGGATTTACTTTTATCGAAGAGGTTTTGCATGGTAATACTAATTTCTGGATTTTGGTCCTTCTTGTCTTTTTAAAACCACTTGCCACCTCTTTGACCCTTGGTTCTGGAAATTCAGGTGGTGTTTTCGCTCCCTCGCTTTTTATAGGGGCAATGCTTGGTGGGGCCATGGGGGAACTTTTTTCCGCTTGGCAGCCAGAACTTGCTGGTCCTCCAGGTGCCTATGCCCTCGTTGGTATGGCGGCTGTTTTTGCTGCCTGTGCCCGCGCCCCGCTTACTGCCATGCTTATCGTTTTTGAAATGAGCAACGATTATGCGCTTATCCTGCCCCTCATGCTCACCGCGGTTACTGCGACCTATCTTGCCCAGTATCTGCATCCGGAATCCATCTATACCGTTAAACTCGTAAAACGCGGTATACGCTTTGACCAGGGACGCGACAAGGATATTATGCAGGGGGTGCAGGTGCGTGAAGTCATGCTGCGCTCACCGCTGACCATTTATAAGAGTCAGAGCCTTGCTGAACTGTACCAGCGTTTCCAGGAAACAAACCTTCTTGGTTTTCCGGTACTTGATGAGACGGATGCGCTTTGGGGAATCGTTACTCTCCAGGATATGGAAAGGGCCCTGTCACAGGAAGCGGTGAATCTTAGGACATTAAAGGTTGAAGATCTCGCAACGGTTGATCCATTGACGGTGTTTTCTGATGAACCTATTTATACAGCTATTCAGAAAATGGCTCCAAGAGATCTTGCGAGATTACCGGTTGTTTCAAGAAAATCGGAAAAGAAGCTTCTTGGGCTGATAAGTCGCAGCGATATTTTGAGAGCCTATGACGTTGGTATCGTGCGTAAACAACGGGGCCAATTGCTCGAGGAACAGACTACGTTACGACGGGCGCAGCACAATGATTTTACAGAGTTTCGTTTGAAGGCCGGACACTACGCAGTTGCAAAAAACCTGAAGGAATTAGACCTCTCCGATTCCATAAATGTGGTTTCAGTGGACAGGGAGGGAGTCCTGCATATCCCTCGCGGTACTACATCTTTTGCTGCTGGTGATATTGTCACGCTCTTTGGCAGGAAGAATCTCCTTGAATCTGCCGAAGAGCAGTTTCTTTCAGGGAAAAAATTGCCCTCCGGGTAAAAGAATTGTAGCTCGGACGGCTCTTTCTATTGAGCATCCAGACAAGCTACAGATCAAGAGATTGGTGATTATACCTTGACTTACGGGGGGCATCATCCTATACTAATTCTTCATCTCCGCAAATTGGCCATCTAATTCTCCGAGAACTGAATGCCTTTTCGTCGTCTCAATCTCGTGTTGGTTCTACGTTCTATCAGCTCTTATTAGTACTTTAGAAATCCTTTCGAAGTCTGCGCGTATCTCGTGGTTTTTTTGAAAAGAATTTCGTGAAAGTACGTATGCCGGCCTACCGTTCATCACCGGTATTAGTAGCTCTCTCCACTCAGTATCAGTGTCTTTCGGCTTGTTCGCCATAGCCAATCGGCAGTAAATATATTTACACCCCCTAAACTGCATCGTGTTCTTGTCAGTTGTTGCCACTGCCATGGTCTGGTTATAAAATCGAAGGAAATATATATGAAGGACAGGAGTATTTATCCCAGTCTTAAAAATGAACAGGTTCGTACGGCTCTGCTGTTGGCTGCCGGTACCGGTAGTCGTCTTGCACCATTGACCGATATGGCACCCAAGTGCCTTGTTCCGGTCAATGAAGTATCTATTCTTGAGAGGTTGATCGATTCCCTCCAGGAACACAATTTCAACCGTTTGGTTATAGTCGTCGGGCATCAAGCTGACTGCATTCGTAATTTTCTTGGTACTCGAGTCGGTGGGATGGAAATTACCTATATTGTGAGCCCATTATACAAAACAACCAACAATATATATTCCTTATGGCTTGCCAGGAAGGTTATAGATGAACCATTCCTACTCATTGAAAGTGATCTCGTTTTCGACCCAAAGATGCTCAAAGGGATGCTGTATCCTGACCGAATTGCTGTGGGTAAATCGCATTCATGGATGAATGGTACCACGGTGACAATCGATAACAACCGGAAGGTTGATGCATTTCATTGCGGCGCACATAAACATAACGATAACCATTATAAAACCGTCAATATTTACAGCCTTTCTTCTGTAACCTGGCAACTGGTGCGGGAAAGACTGGAGTGGCATATTTCAAATAATTTAGTCAATGGCTACTATGAGACTATTTTTGAAGATATGGTAAACGAGAACATCCTCTCTTTTACACCGGTTTTCTTTGATAGCAATCGTTGGTATGAGATTGACACCATTGCTGATTTACGAATAGCTGAACAGATGCCGGGTCTCCGTCACCGTCCTTTTCTTACTGCCGACAATCATGTTGCAGGCAAGAAAAAAGTCCACAAATTGCCAGTCTTTAGTCACTTGAAGACCGCTGGCCATGCCAATACTGTCAGCCGCCACCTTAGCTCAACAACTCATTAAGACTGGATAAATGACGAATAAGAATTCCTCAGCTCAAGAGAGCTATAACTTTGTTTCCAGTCAGCATGGCGGCTATTGGCGTCATGAATTTATCGACCATAACTACCTTTACAATCTTTATTTTCCACCTGAAGATTTTTTCAGTGATATTACCGGGAAAATACATCAGCTGGTGCTAAATTATCCCATTGCCCAGAAAGATCTGGCAGGTTTGGTCGGAGAGTTAATCGACCAGAAACCGGAGCAAATTGTCGTTGGCAATGGAGCGGCAGAACTGATTAAGATTATTGCCGGGATGAATCGGAAATTGATTGTACCGGTTCCGTCATTTAATGAATACGCCAATGCATGTCTTCCTGAAAATGTTGTTGAGTTTGCCCTTGAAGCACCTTCATTTCAGCTGGATGTGGACAAGTTTGCCGCTGAGGCCATCCGCTCCAAGGCTGGATTGGCAGTGGTGGTCAGCCCCAATAATCCCACCTCATTACTGGTTCCGAAAGCTGAACTTATCCGCTTAGTGAAGAAACTTGCTGACCACGATTGTATACTGATCGTTGATGAGTCTTTCATCGATTTCGCCGCAAACCGTGACCAGGAAACTCTGGAACAGGATATTGAAACCTATCCGAACCTGGCCATTTTCAAAAGCATGAGTAAGGCCTATGGCATTTGCGGTATCCGCATCGGTTACATGCTCACCGCCAACAGCGATTTTGCAGCAAAAGTTCGTCAAGGTCTCCACATTTGGAATATTAATGGTTTTGCTGAAGAATTCCTGCGTCTTGCTCCGCAGTATCGTCAGGCGTTTACTGATAGCTGTGACAAGGTCAAAGCTGATCGGGATCATTTCTATAAGCAACTGCAAACGATCCCGGGGATGACAGTGTATCCGCCTGACGCTAATTATATTTTCTGCCGTCTGCCCGATCATGCCGCATCTGCGCCCGAAGTAACTGAAAAACTGTTTGTCACGCACAATATGTATATAAAGCACTGTCAAGGGAAGACCATGCCGGAATCTGATCGTTATGTCCGTATAGCCAGCCGTACCCAGGCAGAAAACAGTAGATTGCTTACAGCGTTGCGTGACGTTATTGGGCAGGAGAGTGCATAATGGCAGATCAACATGCATCGGATTCACCTCCTTCCATACTCTCTTTTGCTAAAGACCTGCCGAACATCTGTTCTCTGGTGGGACTTTTGTGCGCGGTTCTTGCTATTTATTTTGCGATCCTGGGCATCTTTCCAGCCGCAATGATTGCTTTAATCTGGGCGGTATTCTTTGACTGGACTGATGGCATTATTGCCCGGCAACTGAAAGGGCGAAATAAGAAACAAGGGGAGTTCGGAGGACAGCTCGATTCCCTGATCGACATTATCAGCTTCGGTATCTGCCCGGCTATTATTTTGCTGAGCTATGGAAATTTCAGTCCCTGGTTCCTGCCCGGTGCCTTTCTTGTCGTTGCGACCGGGGTGCTTAGGCTTAGTTATTTCAATGTCTTCGGTCTGGTTGGCAAGTCTACCTATATGGGGCTGGCGCTGGACAACAATGCTATTATCCTGACCTTTGTCTTTTTATTCAACGGCATACTCGACCACAGTAATTTCACAGTTATTCTCTATATCCTTCTTGTGGCCCTGGCCATCATGAATGTGGCACCTATTAAAACACCAAAGTTGGCCGGTCGCTGGTATTACGCTCTCATGCTGTATACCTTGGTTCTGACAGTTCTATATGGCAAACTATACATCTCTGCGTAAGTGTATTTCGGATAATGATGATGAACTAGTAATTTATGGGGCAGATAGTTCTTTCCAGTTTCCACGACGTAATACTTCGGTACATTGCAAAACGCAACAGGGCATTAGCGGCAGCTCGCTTTGATGATTTGGTGGTTTTGCGCACCTCCTTGGTGCTGAGCATTTTGGCACATCTCATGCAGTTACCCTGAAATATAATGACAAGGCTGTGTTTAAAACCATTTGTCAGCAACTGGCCATCCCAGTGGTTGAAGGAGAAATATTTACTCTTCATCCCGCAGATAAGGCCAATTGCCATGCAATGACAGCCATTATCAGGCGCTATCTGGCTACTCACGAAACTGTTATCATTCGTGGCACTCTGGCAGAATCCGCGATGTCATTATACAAGACAACGGGTATGGATTTAGAAGCCCTGTATCGTGAGATTGCTGACAGCTGCGAACAACAGGTTCTTATTGAACCCTTCCTTGACGTCACATCAACCCCGAATGATCAATGGGCTATTGGTCATGATGGATCAGATCTGTGAGAAAGGGCTGGTTTGTATTGGTAATTTGTAACTTCAGCGGGGCACGATATTATCCTAACTTTTGAACTGTAACTGTTTAGAAGTGCTCCATATTCGTTAATTCTAACCTGCGCAGCATATGAAGTTATATGTAAGCAGGCTAGAATGGACGAAGATGTGGTGCTTCTGAATAGTTACGGTAATTTAAAAGGCCGCCAGCCAGCAAAGACGTCTATGACTACATTCGTGACGCCTCGTATAAGATTGTTGCCGATATGGCAAAAGCAGGCTACTGTGGGGTGGTGGGGCTCGATTATATCGTCTCGAGAGAGGGTATATTTCCAGTGGAAAATAATGCCCGATTTAATGGCTCATCATATGTGGGCATGCTTGTCCACAATATTGAGCAGGTAGCAGCAACCCTAGTTCCTTTCTGGAAATTTACCAAAACAAGAACCTCCCCCTGTTCATTTCCAGAACTTATCGATCGCCTGGGACCATATTTGTATGACGGCAGCCAACTAAATTGTGTATTCCCCCCTTAATTGTAGGGAGTTGTCAATGACCGGTGATTTTAATATCGCGCTGCTGGCTGAAAATATGCAACAGGTGGAAAAACTTGAGGAATTATTGGAAAATATCGGTATAACAAAAGAGTATGCTTTTTTTTCCGTGCGGAATTGAGAGCATTTCCACGCCTTATGTTGGATCCGTTATTCGACCTTGACGAAAAATGTCTCGTAAATTTTACCAGGGATATCATTAATCAAGTTCAGGGCACAGGTCCTGTAGTGGCTGATCAGAAGTTTATTAATTACTAGGAGTGAAATCCATGAGCAAAGAAAAAAAAAGCATTAAGGCGGATAAAAAGAAACCGGCCATGACCCCAAAAGAAAAAAAAGCTGCCAAAAGAGCCAAGAAAGAGTCCCGGAAGGGGGTTTTTGATGATAACTAGACGTATCAAATGTGACGTCTATTGGTAATTAATTGATATCTTGAGAATAAGATCGCAATTAGTATATTTGACCTGAACACATTGAATGAAAGGTGGCGCCATTAGTTTGGTGCTGCCTTTTTTTTATTGAGAGACATAACTGAATCTGATTACCACTGAACTCAGCTCTTTCCGGAACCAGTTGAATAAAGTATCTGCGATTCAGGTATTCTCCGCCAAACGTCCTTGCTCATACTTCGCTTGTAAACTAATTTATAGAAGCTATCGTTACTTTCCGAATCGTAGATCTGAAGCAGCGATGTATGGTAGGCACCGATTGTTTTTGATCGGTAGAAAATGGGACTAAGGCCACAGAAAATGGGACAGATACAGTAGTAGTGTTGTGATTTAGGGTTTTATTAAATTAGAGAGATTTCCACTGGCCGTCTCAGCCCTGACTTGTCGCATTCCCCGCTAAAATGCTTGTTACGCATATCGGGAAGAAGGTATAATTTTAAATTTCTTGTTTAAATAAGACCTTGCCATTGGCAATCTTCTTTGGCTCTTGGGGAAAAGAACTCTATTAGAAGTTGCATAGAAAAAAACAGTCATCATGTTAACTTAAACATTCCCTGTTGGCTATTCCAATTCAGGAATGAGGCATGATATCCTGAATTTTGCTTTTGAGAGCTTCTGGACTGAAAGGTTTTTGTATTAGGCAGACATTAGAAATAGCATTAAACTGCTCAGCAATCTGTGTTATTGCGTATCCTGTCATCATTACCACCGGCACCATGCTCTTTTCTCTAATCTTGTTTAAGGTCTCAGCCCCATTGAGCCGAGGCATGGAAATATCCATCAGAACAAGACTAATCTCTTGCATGTTTTTGTCAAAAATGTCGAGGGCTTCTATGCTATCAGCGGCCTGTAACACCTCAAATCCCATACGATTTAGAAATACCTGCCAGAGGTCACGCAACAACTTTTCATCATCTACAAGCAGAACTGTACCGATAAAAACATCTTCAGAGGGAGCAGCATGTGGAGTTTGTTCAACTGGAATACATTGGGTGGCTAAAGCAGGAAAAAGTACTGTAGCAATCAGCCCCTTCCCTGGTTGGCTCTCTAGGAGAACCGTACCATTATGAGTGCGCATGATACCTAAGGTTGCGGCCAGTCCCATGCCTCGCCCAGTAAATTTCGTGCTGTAGAAGGGTTCAAAGGCCCGTGCCAATCCATCCCTATCCATACCAGGTCCATTGTCCGTGACCGTCAAATAGACATATTCACCAGCTGGTAATTCCACAGGCATGTGGGCTTGCTTAAGTTCTTCTTGTGTGTAAAAATGCTGTCCGTGCTGTAGGCTGATTTCACCTTTTTCAGTACCAATGGACTCAGCCGCATTGCTTACCAGGTTAACAATAACCTGCCGGATCATTCCAACATCACCCAGCAAAAAGGTCCCTTGAGCGCTTTTGTAACACAGCTCAATTTGAGATGCTATCTGGGAATTGAGTATCTCTATCATCTCGTTGATGAGTTCTGACATCTTAAACTGCTGCTTTTTGTTTTCCGCCTGGCCAACAAACTGCAGCATCATTGTTGAAATATTAGCAGCGCGAAGTGAGGCTTTCTGAGCTTCTTCAATGTAATCCCGTTCTTTTCGATTTATCGACAGACCCAATAATGCAAGATCCTGATTGCCAATTACAACAGAGAGAATATTGTTGAAATTATGGGCAATACCTGCAGCCATGGAGTTGAGGCTTTGGAACTTTTGCTGCTGTTGAATATGGCATTCCATCTGGTGTTGACGTTCTTCTTGTTCCTTTTTTTCTGTAAGGTCGGTAAAGAGTACTACTGCCCCAACTACTTCATTGTTGTATGTAATCGGAGCACAGGTACATTCAACTGGGAAACTTGTGCCATTTTTTCGCCAGAATAAATCTTCTGCGGCATAAAATTTCTCACTTTTGTCAATACTGTTATGCATCCAGCACTCTTCTTCTGGATAGGGTCGTCCATTGGCTTTTGTATGGTGAATAAGAGTATGACAATTCTTATCAATCAATTCCGATGCCGTGTAGCCAAGCATTTTTTCCGCAGTAGGATTAATGAAAGTTACCTTTCCTTGAGTGTCTATCCCATAAATTCCTTCTGCCACACAATTTAAAAGAAGCGTTTTTTGCAGTTCGCTTTCAACAATCTTCTTGTTTTGTTTTTCTATCTGTTTAAGCATGTTTCTTTTTTCAAGACATCGTTCAGCCCGTAGTAGCAGCTCGTCGGCATCGCAGGGTTTAAGTAAGTAGTCATCTGCCCCAAGACGCATCGCCTTGATTGATGATGTTATATCACCATAACCCGTGAGAATTATCGCGCCTATATCCGGGTCCTTTCTTTTAGCCTCCAGCAGTACTGCTATTCCGTCAATACCAGGCATAGCAAGATCTGTGATCACCAGGTCAAAATCATTGCATTGAAGAGCTGTGACGGCATCTTCTCCACTGGCGGCAGTGCTTACCTCATATCCCGCATGCTCAAAATCCCTGCTGCTGGATACGAGAATGGTTTTTTCATCATCAACCAATAGAATTTTATTTTTCTGCACTGTCTCCACCCTCTATTGGTAGAATGATAGAAAAGCGTGTCCCTTGTTCTAGTTCACTCTTAAAAACGATATCACCACCATGGTTTTTGATGATTCCATAGCTTACGGAAAGCCCTAGACCAGTACCCTTCATAGAAGGTTTGGTGGTAAAAAAAGGATCGAATATATGGTTTTTATCCTCTGCTTTGATTCCCGATCCTGTATCCTCAATATGGACAAGGACCTTTTCTACCTGATCCTCAGTGGTAATTGTAATTGTTCCTCCCTGATCACAGGCATCACAGGCGTTGTTCAGAATATTTAACAAAACCTGTTTAATCTGGTCAGCCACTGCACGAATCAGCGGCAGACTTTCGCTGTATTTCTTCTCAATACTGATTTTTCGTATTGCACAGTCCTTTTTCCCCAACACAAGAAGATTGTCCAATATGGCGTGAATATCGACTGCTTCTTTTTTGCCAGAAGTGGGACGGTTGAAGTCCTGAAGGCTTTTAATCAGGTCTCCCATCCGGTTGCATTCGCTAACCGCCATGGCCATAAGTTCTGCATCATCCTCTTCCAGTGTTGCTCTTCGGGCGACTCCTTTGATAATATTCATCACTCCCTGGAGTGGGTTATTAAACTCATGGGCGATTGACGCGGAAAGGCTGCCAATAGCGCTCAGTTTTCCAGCATGAAGGAGCTGCTTGTGGGTTAATTTTAATTCCTGGGTCCGATTGTTTACGAGATCCTCCAAATGATCACGATTTCTACGCAACTCATTTTCTATCTCCCGCTGCCTTGTCAGGTCATGTCGATTCATCAGAATACTTAAGGGCTCTCCTGCATCATCTCTGACAATTTTTATAGTTATTTCAATCGGTCGGTCGGTAAAGTTGTCAGGGTTATCAGGTTCCAGTATAATAATCGCATCTTGTTTTTCCTCCTGAGCAAGGCAGACAGGACAAGAACGGATTTTACCGTTTGGATGTACTATGTCTTCGATGTGTCGGCCTATCGCGATTTGTGAATTAGTACCTGTCATATGGTAAAAAGCCTTGTTGCCTCGAAGGATGTGACGATTGAGATCGAGAAGGTAAATGGCGTCTTCGGAAGCATTCATCGCTGTAAACCATTCTGAAGATGCTTTCCTTAAGGAATCTTCTGCCTGTTTTCGGCTATCAATATTTCTTATTACAGCAATGACAAACTTCTCATCTCTCACTTCGATAAATTTCAATGCCACATCAGCCCAAAAGATCTCTCCGCTTTTTTTTCTGCATTGCCATTCAAAAAGTTGCAGCTCTCCCATTGCCGCGTTTTTGTTTTTGATCATAGCTTCCTGCTGTGTATAGGGAGGCTCACCTGAACTGATAGCTTCAACATCAAGCAATAAAGCTTCTTTATAGGAGTAGCCATATATGTCCAGCATTGCCTGATTCACATCAAGGATAAGACCAGTTGCTGCATCATGGATAAAGATGGCTTCACCGGGTGCATTAAATATTCCCCTATATTTTTGTTCACTGGCCTGAAGTTCCCTTTTCGTCTCTTTTTGTGCTGTGATATCCAAAAGAGTAAAGACAACGCCAACAGATAAATCAGCAGGATCAAGCGGCGTTGAGCTAAGCAGAACATCGATTAGCTTGCCATCCTTTCGGAGCCACTGTGTCTCTACGGAACCTGTATTGTTGGCTTTGATCTGGCCATACTTGTCCTTCCCCACTAGGTTGAACGCATCATCACTTTCATACATTATCCTGGAACTTTTCCCCTTAAGGTCATCATTGGAGTACCCGGTAATCGCTGATATTTGCAGATTGGTCCACTGGAAAACCCGATTGGCGACCAGGCCGATACCTACGGGTGCAGATCTGAAAATACTTTGGAGCAAATCACTTTGTTCACGGAGAAGTTTTTCGGTGTGTTGGCGGTTTTTAAATTCTCTGTTCACCTGAAAAGAAGATAGAAATAATAAAAATAATGGGACAAAAACAATTTCAGCATAGTCTTCATAATGATCAAGAAAAGATGTTATGCCTGCATGCTCCAACAAATTTGAGATCGCCACAAAAATATAAATTCCAAGAGTGGTGCAGAGAATAATTTTAGTGATTTTATCAAAACTATTTTTATTTAATGAAAGTGCTAAGAAAAAGGCCACCAGAAAAAAGAGGCCCCCAAGACCGTCGAGAAAGCTTATAATGTTCATTCCTGCTCCCCTTCACTTTTCTTTCTTTGCCAACAGGCCAATACAAACAACAAGCCGGAAATAACGTAAAAAAGATGCTCGAGTGTATTGAACAGAACACTCCAGAATATTCCTTCAAGTACGGTAAAGATTTGGGCAACGACAATTGCACAGAAACCAGCAATAAACAGATTGAATCCTAGAAGTTTTACTTTTTTAAGTAAGATAAATATTAAGTAAATCGCAACAACACTCACGATAAGATTTACTATTTCTGATTCTTGAAGATACATGCTTTCTCCTGAGATAATATAGCTTCCCAAAAATATTTTCAGGAGAAGCTTGATGGACGACAGAAAGTTACCAGGACAATGACTATTCCTCCTAGCATCAGTCCGAATCTAAGCTACCAGTAACAAACTGTTATCGTATGATCGTCGCAAAAAGATCATAGGGAAGTCAAGGTGTATTTTGAGGAAGTTTTCTTTTTGCAGGATATTGAACACGGGGAGAGTCAATTCATAGAGGCGCTCACGGTCACGATCACCAAAGGCCTTAATAATGTCTGGCTGAATTTGTAAAAATGTCTGTAACCTCTTTTCGTAATCGTGAATCGTTCTGTCACGAATCTGGTCTACGGTAATATTAATATCCTCTTCTGTTTTCCCAATCAACAGGCCAATGGTCTTATTGTGCTCACTGACTCCGTACCAGAGGAAGGAAAAAGATAACAATAGAATTATGGCGGAAACGATAAGCAGGGCCTTGCCTCGGTATCCCATGCTCCCATACCATTTGTGCCTTATTCTTTTTATCACTGTTGGTTTATACATTTCTTTATTTCACGTAGCAATCAAACTTCTTGTCTTTTTCATCATTAAATCCTATGGAAGCATTACAATGACATGGCAATTTCAAGAGACTAAACTCGCTTCTTCCAAAACTTCCTGAACAGCATCAAGAAGCTCGTCTCCATGTAGCGGCTTAAAAACATACTTTTTTATTCCCAGATCAATGGCCTCTTCTTCAGAAACAACATCACTGTGTCCGGTACACATGATAATCGGCAAAGACGGTTTGATTTTGAGCACTGCCTTAGCCAGTTCCGCACCAGTGAGCCCCGGCATGGTTTGGTCAGTGACAAGAAGGTCAAAGCTCTCCGGCCGCCCCCGGAAGGTCTTCAGGGCCTCTCTGCTGTCTGTCACTGCTGTGACCAGGTAGCCTCGACCTTTAAGGCGTTTTTCGTTGATTTTTACCAGGAGCAGTTCATCGTCAACCACCAATATCCTTGCATTTTTAGGTAGAAGTTCTCCTCTGTCCTTCTTTTCTGAAACTATGACCGGGACAACTGCTTCTTCTGTTATGGGAAAATAAACGGAAAAAGTGGTACCTTTTCCAACAGCACTTTCCACCTCAATAAATCCTTTGCAGTCTTGGACAATACCATGGACAACAGCAAGTCCCAGGCCAGTACCTTTCCCCAATCCTTTGGTGGTAAAATAGGGTTCGAAAATTCGATCACAGGTTGACGGCTCCATTCCGCAACCACTATCACTGACAGTGAGGACAGCAAAAGACCCTGGAGACACAGTCTTCTTCCTGCGTGTTGCTGCCGCACTTAATTCGCGTTGCTGCAGACTCACCTTCAGGGTTCCCTTCTGGCCACTCATGGCTTGTACCCCATTGGTACAGAGGTTGACAACAATCTGATGAATGTTGGTGGAACCTGCCAGTATTGTTCCGCAATCAGGGTTAATATCTTCCTGTATGGCAACCGTTGAGGGCAGGGTTGCACGCAGCATCTTCAGAGCTTCTTTAACAATCAGGTCGAACTGGAGAACCTGCTTTTCCGTGGTGTCATGATGGCTAAAAGTAAGGATCTGTTTGACAAGATCTGCGGCCCGGTTTCCTGCCGCAAGTATTTCTGTAATGTCCTCTCCTATCCTGCTCTCCTTGGGAACCTCTTCTTGGATAAATTCGGCATAGCCTATGATTGCAGCAAGGATGTTGTTGAAATCATGGGCAATGCCACCGGCCATGGTGCCAACGGCTTCCATCTTCATAGACTGTCGCAACTGGTTTTCGAGGGCGAACTCCTTGCTCACATCCCGTTTTACTGCGACAAAATTGCCGATTTTGCCTTTACTGTCTTTCACAGGGGAGATAGTGGCCTCTTCTTCAAACAGGGTACCATCTTTTTTTTCATTGGTCAGATGCCCTTTCCAGGTCTCACCCTGCAGCAGCGTATTCCACATCTTTTTATAAAAGGCCTGATCCTGTTTGCCACTCTTGAGAATCCGAGGATTTTTCCCCATGACTTCTTCACGGCTATAACCGGTGAGTTCGACAAAGGCAGGATTAACATATTGAATATTGCCCTGTGCATCCGTAATGACCACTGCTTCAGACGCCTGCTCTATGGCTGCCGTCAATCGTACCCTGTCCTTTTCGGATTCTTTTATATCAGTGATATCCTTGGCAACATGGGCGATATATTCAAGTTTACCCTGCTCATCTAACACCGGAACAGCGGAGACCAAAAAGGTCTTTCCCAGTTTTTCATGAACCATCTCCCGTTTATAAGCTACAAAGGTCTCCTTGCTCGCAAGCAGTGGACAATCATAACAAGGCACATCTGAGTCACGAAAGAATGAATAACAATGCTGGCCGATAAGCGCATCACAGGAGAGATCAAGGGCGATACACGCTGCCTGATTGACCTTGATTATGCGTAAATCAGTATCCTGGAGGGTGACAATATCCGGAAAAGAGTCAAAGGTTCGCTCCCATTTCTCTTTACTTTTAAGGAGTTCAGACTCCACGCGCTTACGCTCGGTGATATCACGAACTATTCCAAGATAGCCCGTTACCTTCCCATCCTGATCAGAAGAGGGAACCCCATTTGTCTCAAGCACAAGGCGTTGGCCATTTCTATGCAGGGCCACGTTCTCCATGTGGACGATTGGCTTCAATGTCTTGCGTAAATCATTGAAAATTGCAGCAACACGATCCACCTCTTCAGAGGGGATCAGGTCAAGGGGAGTCTTGCCGATAAGCTCTTCAGGTTTGTAGCCCAGGATGGATTCAACCTGCGGGCTGGCGTAGGTGTAAATCCCTGCTCTGTTGACCTCCCAGATCCAGTCATTGGAAGACTCAACAAGGTTTCGGAACTTCTGCTCGCTTTCCTGAAGCATTGTGTACTGTTCCCCTATGTTCTGGTCGGTTTTCCGCAGTATTCCGTAATAAAAAGTCAAAACCGTTCCTGTCAGCAGTAGGGCCCAGAAAACAGTCCATGTCACAAGACTGGAAAATCCAGCCTTTATTGCTGTAATGTTACGTAATACGAGCAGGTCTCCAACCACAGCACCAGACGCATCTTGCAAGGGATGGATAAGGAGTTGGTACGATTTGTTGTCGATTTGTACTTCCCTTTCCACGTTGCCATGGTCGTGCTCCCTGCCATCGTGAATAAAGTTGTCCATTCCAGGCGGGAAGTTGGCCTGCGTATAATAAATAAGTACTATTTCCCTGTACCGGTTCCAATGGGCCTCTCTGCCAAGCATCTCCATACCGCTTTGCCATGTTTCCCGAACAAGGAGATCTTTATTGATGGTTACTGCAAACTCTATATCCGTTCTCTGGTGGAGCAAAGAGAGCAGCCCCTCAACCTCCTGACCAAGTTCCAGGTACCCGACAAGGATATCAGCAGCATAGACCGGCTGTACAACCCGCAGGGTTAAGGTTCCCAGCGGTCCCAGCTCGATGCCCCAAGCCAGCGTATCACTGTTTTCCGCTTCGTGTAAGGTGAAGCGGTCAATGAGATCACCATACTTTTTCGGCTTGTGAATCCGGACTAAATTAACCTTGTCGGGACCATGAAAATAAAAATGAGTAATGGAGTACTTCTTTTCAAACTCCTGGAAAGTGGTGCCAAAAAGAACAAGCAAGCGCTCACGGTCCTGGGCCTGTAGAGCCTCATACAGCTCTGGATTCTGAAGGAGGCCATCTTCCAGGGCAGTGAGCGTCTTGGCCTTTCGTGTCAATGAGTTATCAAGACTGCGGACCACATCCTCCATAAGTGAATGACTGGACTGCGCCATATTTCGCTGCTGGTTCTTGAGCAGCCCAAGCGAAGAGAGCCCCACCAGGAGCAACAGAACAGCAGCCAGTGGAATCAGCAGTCTCCGCAGTACTGGTCGGGAGATCGATTGTTTGATGTCTGAAGCCATCTCTTGTGATTATCCTATGTCAATAGCATCACACGAATGGATGCGAATATTTAGTCGGAAGTGCCCAGAAGGCCATTCCGGTTGAATAGAAGCCTAAACAGTTTATCTGGTTTTAAACATGGCCACCAGTTCCTGAAGATCATCGGCTATTCTGGCGAGTTCATCGGCACTATGGCTCACCCCTGAACTGAGTTTGGTTGTTTCGCTGGACACCTGGCTGACCTCTGCGATATCCTGAGCAATCTCCGATGAAACAGAGGAGGCCTGGGCGACATTTTCATTCACTTCGGAAATCCCATTAGCTGCCTGAGAAACGTTATTACTTATCTCGTTGGTCGTCACATTCTGCTCCTCAACAGCCGTGGCAATGGTTGAAACAATGGTATTGATGTCACCAATGACATCTGTTATCCGCTTGATTTCCACAACCGTGGTGTTGGTTGATCCCTGGATAGTCTCTATCTTATTTTTGATCTCCTTGGTGGCTTCTGCGGTCTGTTTTGCCAGAGCCTTGATCTCGTTGGCAACAACGGCAAAACCCTTTCCCGCTTCTCCTGCCCTGGCCGCTTCTATGGTGGCATTTAAGGCCAGCAGGTTGGTCTGTTCGGAAATTTCAGTAATAACCTCCGTCACCTTGCTGATCTCTCCAGCCGCCTGGCCAAGGAAATCAACCTGCTCGGAAGAGCTACTTGCTAAAGAGACCGCTTCTCTGGTCACCGCTCTGGCTTTTTCTGTATTCTCGGAAATTTCCCTTACAGTGGCGGCCATTTCTTCGGTGGCCGTGGCCATAATGGAGACGTTTGTTGCCGCCTGTTCACTGGCAGCTGCCACAGAATTGATATTGGTACTCATCTCTTCTGCTGCCGCAGCAACACTTGTCGTTTTTGCAGTAGATTGTTCGGCACCGGCAGACATGGCGTGCGCAGATTCGGATAAACCTCCGGCAGAATCATATAATGTCCGGGCATTGGAATTGATTTTTCTGAGTGCCTTACCAAGGTTAGTAACCATGCTGTTCAGGGATGTGGTAAGTTGACCAACTTCGTCCTTACCGCTTACTTCCATTTCAGAACTGAAGTCACCTTGACCAACTAAGGCTGCAAAAGCAACTGTCTTGCGGATGCTTACAATAATGGCGCGTATGGTAAAAAAGGCAACAATCACCGTAAAAAGTGTGGCAATAAGCGAAACAAGAAGAATGTTCGTGGTGAGTTGTCTGGATGAGCTTTCAATGAGCACTGTTTGCTGCCTTTCCTGTGCTTTTGATTCTTCAACTATGTTCTTGACCTTTTGTTCAATTACATGGGAGGCTGCACGCATTTTTGCTATGAGATCATCAATTTCTCTATCACTTTCAACCATAAGCAGCAGAACGTCTCTGTATGGTTGTGTTGCCTCTTTGACGGATTGATAATGTTCTTCCAAAATCTTGTCGGTATCAAAGGCATTTGTGAGACTATCGATGGCAGCAAGGGCACGATCGATATATTTTGTATCGTGATGCAGCAGATAGTCTTTTTCATGCTTACGAAGGGTGAGAACCATGGAGTTGGCACCGGAAACAAAGACAGAGTCAAAGGCCTTTTCAATGGCCCCCCCTGCCAGAACCATCTCCCTGTAGGAAGAATCATCCTCCATGGCCACATAGTTCTGAAAAGCTTTCTGGTACTTTACAAGATCAACCTGGGCACTGTTTTTTTGCATCCAGATCGAAGGTGGTTTCCTGCACCATTGTTGATACCTTATCAAACGCACTTTTCAGCTTTTTCTCCATCCGTTCCGATGGATTCCGAGCATACTCTTTCTCAAAACGGCGCATCCGCAGAAAGGCAATGTAGATTTCGTCAATCTGATGTTCGGCAATGTTTTCAGTCAAGGTATGAGCCAACTCACGCAACTGCCCCTGTAAGCCTGAAAGGTTATCGAGGCCCATAATTGTGCTCTCGTTGACCATTTCCTGGAATGTCTTTTGATAATGGGCGGCTTGCTGCAATATCGCCGTGGCACTTTGACGATTTTTTTCATCATCATGGCCGGCAAGCCTGACGATATCATTGGTTTCTTCATTGAGCAGAGCAATGGTTTCGTTGAGTCTCTCCAGGTACTTCGATTGCTTCCTGAGAAGAAAGTCTTTCTCATGACGACGACTCTGGAGGAGCAGTACATTGATTGTCTGGGCGTGCTCAACAATCTCAACTTCATGCTCAAAGAGATCTGAAAATTGCTGCACTGTTTTATTGTTCCCAATAAGGCTCATAGCCAATACTGCTAGCATGATGAGCAGGAAGCCTCCAAAGAGATAGGTAAGTTTAAATGTCAAGCTGCGGTTATTCCAAAATTGTAACATACGAATTATCTCCTGAATAAAATATCGGGGATGGTTTCATTCGACCCTGGGCTATTTGATACCTCTTCCTTAATGGCACCATTTTCATATAATTTCTGTGTCTGGCAGGTTTCAATAAACTGTGTAATCCTCGTCACCTGAAAATCATCGACCAACTGTCCAAGCCTTGTACTAAACTCTCGGTAAATACTGGAACCCTCTACCGCCAATGCTTCTGTTTTTTTTGTGAGCCCGGCTATATCACCGTTGCGAACCAGAATCAGCAGCTCTTCAATATCCTCTGCAGGGGGGCAGACACACTCATCAATCCTTGTTCCCAGAGCTTGTTCTTCAACATAATTTAAGCTGATGGAAAGCTGGGCAGCTATGAGTTCAAGGAGGTCAATGGTCACAAAAGGCTTATTCACATAACCAACAAAGGTATTATCCTGGATTTCTGTCCCGTCCAGTTCACTGGCAACAGGGGAGGCGGAGATGGCAATCACCGGTATATGTGCGTAATCAGGATGTTGTTTTAACTGTTTTGCTGCCGTGGCTCCATCCAGCCCCGGCATACGTAAATCCATCAGGATAATATCGGGCATAAACTGTTTACAGGCCGCCAGAACCTCATCACCATCCCCTCCTTCATTTACAATAAACCCAAGGGGCTTCAGGGTGGCACGCAGAACCGCACGATTTAATGAATTTTCATCAACAAGCAGAACCCTCTTCAGGGTACCTCTGGCACAAGTGTAACCGGTCACAATCCGATGTTCCTTCAAAACGCTTTCCGTATTGCTCAACACAAGCACCTCGATGCTAAAGAAAAATCGGCTGCCTACTCCTTCACCTGCTTTCGGCTGCTCATGAATTGGGCTAACCAGCCGCAGTTCACCTCCCATCAGACGAACCAGTTTCCGACTGATGGCAAGCCCCAGGCCAAATCCTTTAGAGTACAGGAGCCGTTCGCCGGCCTGTTCAAAGGGTTGAAAGACCTCCTCCTGTTTTTCAGGAGCAATCCCTGCTCCGCTGTCCTCAACGATAAAGATTAACAGGGCCCTGTCTTCATCAACTCTTCGGGAGTGAACCTTTAGGAGGCAATATCCCTTGGCCGTAAACTTGGCGGCATTGGAGAGCAAGTTCAGAAGAACCTGACGCAGGCGCAGTTCATCGGCCTCAATACGCACAGGAAGTGGCTCTTCCGGTACATAGAGGAATTTAAGGTTTCTTTGCCCTGTTCTGATACGGATAATATCCACTATCCCCTGGAGGAAGAGAGGAAGACTAAACACCGTTGGCTCCAGTTCCGTTTTGCCAGCCTCAATCTTTGAAAGATCAAGAATATCATTGAGGAGCAACAGCAGGTGTTCGCCGGCTTGATGGATTGTCTTGATACCGCTCTGCTGTTCTGCAGTAAGAGAGGAATCTCCAGCAAATATCTGGGTATAACCAAGGATGGCATTGAGCGGTGTGCGCAATTCATGACTCATGTTGGCAAGAAAGGTGGACTTGGTGCGATTGGCAGATTCTGCATCCTCCTTTGCTGCTATGAGCAGGAGTTCTGCTTCTTTTTGCTCTGTGACATCAATATGGATCCCCACCGCACGGAGTGGCTGATCATTTTTATCCCGTTCAAACACCTTGCCCACGTCCAGGACCCAGATCCATTTGCCGGATTTATGCCTCAAACGATGTTCAGTCATATACACCGGACTACGTCCTTCAAGGTGCTCATTCAGCATCTGTTTGACTGTCTCCTGTTCGTCAGGATGAACGATCTGCTCCCAGGTGGAGACATTCGGTTCAATCTCATCCAGATCATAACCAATGATCTCAGCCCAGCGGTCATTGAATATCACCTCTCCACTCTTGACATTCCATTCCCAGGTACCAAGCTTTGCTCCGCTGATGATGAGTTCAAGACGATTCTTGGTCTCCAGGATCTCTTCTTTCATCAGCATGGTGTGACTGATATTCACGAGATAGCCCTGATAAAGGCTGATATTGCCCTGGCTGTCCCGAACCACACTGGTGCTATCCAGGACCCAGACAATTTCCCCATGACGACTTGTCAGGCGGTAGGGTTCATGGGTAAAGCTGCTGCTTTCAGGGCCTGAGTTGGCAGCGACTTCATCAGTAACCCGCTGTAGATCATCCGGGTGGATAATTGAACCATACCGCACCGTTCCATCAAGAAATTCCTTTGCCGAATATTCTAAGATATCAATTACATTCTCAGAGACCTGCTCCACTGCCCACTGCTCATTGTTCTGCCAGGTAAAGGTCATCACCGGCCCCTGCATAAACCTTTCATGCTCCCGCTGGAGAAGAGTCATGGCATGGTGTTGCTCAGTGATATCGTGGACAATACCCAGTGAACGCAAGGGAGTCCCGTTATTGTCATACTCAGTAGAACATATTTCTCGTACCCACTTCTCCGCACCACCCTCCATAATGATACGATGCTGGATATCATAGTGATGATGCTTATGTACTGAGTC
Source organism: uncultured Desulfocapsa sp. (assembly GCA_964538055.1). Taxonomy (GTDB): domain Bacteria; phylum Desulfobacterota; class Desulfobulbia; order Desulfobulbales; family Desulfocapsaceae; genus Desulfocapsa. The sequence goes on from CAZIDU010000047.1 coordinate 27,578, forward strand.
GAAATAAGAGGTCGTTACAAAGTCACGATCGTCTGGATGAACCTTTTCCAGAAATGCCTCAAAGCTGGCTATGATTTCTCCCGGCCGAAGTCCGAAGATATGATATATCTGGTCAGACCAGTGTAAATGATTTGTAAGAAGGTCTAATTCCCAGTGCCCCAGCTTGGCGATGGTCTGAGCTCCAACAAGTTGCTTCCTCTGCTCTTCCAGTTCCCTTACATTAGCTTCAATGGCCTTTTTCCTACTCTGTTGCAGGTAAAAGATGGATAAAACCGTAAACAATAGCAACAGGCTCAAGAAGAACACATTCCCGAACTGCTGTTGCTGGATTGCAAAAAAAGCGGACTGACTTCTGACTGTAAAAAAAGCGACCATCTCTTGAGTGATAGGGTTCAAAACAGGGATAGTGGTAAAAACCAAGTTTGAAGAGGCCTCATAGGTTGATCTTGCCCGGCCGCTGTGAACATTGGTATAGATTTTATCAGTTGTCTTTCTTTTCGGTTTGAGCTCTTTCATCCCTTTACGGGAGACTTTATTGAGTGCTGCTAAAACATTTTTGTCATAGAAGTAGCCATGGTGGTGTGATTTTTTGTAGTTCTTTTCCAGTTCTCCAGGAAACAATCCCCTCTTGAGAGCAGACTCTTTAATAAAGAAATTACTGAGCACAACGTACTGTTTCATCATAGTGGCGGTCAGGGCTTCCGGACCAAAAGAGATCTCCATACTACCCAAATGCGTCTGGTCAGCTGCTGTTATGGGGAACACAAATCGATAGCCACTGTACATCTTTCCTTCCTCAAAGCCATCGACGGGCAGACGATCTCTGTTTACGGTAGCCACTGTTTGTCTGATGACTGTTAAGTTGTCACCATATTTGTCAGGTTGGTGGAGGCGCAGGAAAGACTCATTGTCCTGAAGATGAAAATGGATCAAATGTTTCACATGGGATTCCTGCTGCAACTTTTCATAACGTGGTTGGATTGAGCTCCACAACTCCTGGCGCAGCCGGTTTTTCTCTTCCTCATCGGCACTGAGTAGGTGCTGGTACAACAGTGGGATATCATAGCGTCCCACAATACCGGAATAAAGGGCAGAGGCTAACTCTTTATATTGATCATAGATCGTGTTATAGGCATGTTCATACCGCTCGGTGATGAGCTGAAGATATTCCTGACGATGACAATTTTTTCTGTTGTCCAACACCAGAAACAGTAATCCTGCCAGAACAACAAAGAGGATGATCAGTATGATCTGTAAACGTATATTTCGTTCTTTTTTTTCACTCATGAACAATGCTTTTTGACTTTCAAGACAAAAGGGGTGTTGTTCACTCTCAAGGAGAGCTATTCCACATAATACACCCGAGAAGACTTCTTTTTTAGATAGTGTCGCTGAAAGAAACACCTATTGCAACATGCAAAAAACCCGGATTAATACCCACTAAAACTACATGTTGCAAAGAGAGAAAAGGGGTTAAATAGAAAAAAACAGTATAATTACGGGAGGAAGGAAACAGTTAACTGGCAGCAACTGTGGAACAGAGATACGCATGCAGGCTGATTTTTTTATTGATTAAACCAATTTTTTTTCGAATGGTATTGCGATATCTTTCAGCAGTTCGCGGAGATATCTTGAGGATCTGAGCAATTTCCTTGGTGCTCTTGCCCTGTTTTACCAGGTCTGCAACAAGAACTTCTCTTGGAGTAAGCTGCCATAGCGGATTAGCAAGTTTTTTAGTGAGCGGCTCGGTCATTGCATCCAGGTGTGTCCTTATAATAGCCAGGTACTCTTTCTGCTGCACTGTGGTCATATCCTGACGCAAAAGATCAAGATAGGGGAAAACCAGTTTTTGCAATCTTACTGCCATCTGCTCTTCAAGATCTTCGCGAGCCATTTGATACTGATCCAGCAACACTCTCATCGCAATATTGTTTTTCTCAATTTCCATTCTTTTCTGCTGCAGCTGACTGTTACTCTCCTGGAGTTCACGGGTTCGCTCCCGAACGCGATCTTCCAGATTACTACTCAAGGTTTTAATCTCAGAGAATGCACCTTGCAGAGCCAGCTGGGTATTCAGTCGGATAAGTACCTCAGCTTGCTGAAATGGCTTGGTTATATAATCCACACCTCCGGCCTCAAATCCGGTAATCTTATCTTCCACATCGTCCAGTGCAGAAAGAAAGATAACCGGTATGGCTGCGGTTCGCTTATCTGCCTTTATTTTTCGACAGAGGGTAAAACCATCCATGCCGGGCATCATCACATCGAGCAGAATAATATCAGGTAAGGAATGAGTGAGCATCTCCAGGGTCTGTTCTCCGTTTTCAAGGATGTGGACGTCTATATTCTGCTCTGTTAAAAATCTGAACAGCACTTTCAGATTAGCTGGCTGGTCATCCACGATCAAAATCATGGCTTTTTTCGTATCAATCATTGCTCCACCAGATATGTCGATAAATCTTTGGTACTGGATCGCCTCTCAAACCCAGTTAATTTTATGGTAATTCACCGCTTTATGAAGCTTTTTTCCAACATTAAAAACGGTAAGTTCTATGTTTCACTTCAGTTGCATCATTTAATTTGATCTAGAGGGCCTCTTGCAAAATAGAAATCCAAAGAATACCGACATAACACGCTGAAAATA
>CAZIDU010000048.1:0-30130 GCA_964538055.1 uncultured Desulfocapsa sp.
CATGTCCCCAGTTTCCTACCAGCGTATTCGTTATGCAATTCCGACTCAAACTCAACTTCGGTGAATAGTTACAGTTTCAATTACACCACGAAATTCATCAGCCATGTACCGTTCCTTCTCCACAAACAATCCGCAGCGTAGCGAGGACGTTTGTGGGGAAGGAACGGTGCATGAGCCTTACGTCAAGGTTCTGATTCGACAAGAACCAATCTACCATGATTACATATACTTATAAAAAGCGGCACACGTTCCCTCACTCGACACCATACAGGGACCAATAGGATTCCCAGGGGTACAACGTTTTCCAAACAAGGGACACTGAGAAGGCACTTCCTTACCTTTCAGAATTTCCCCACAACGACATCCTTTTGGCTCTTCAGCTGGTGTCAGCTTGATATTTAGGCGTTTTTCAGCATCATAATGACTATATTCTTCCCGAATAGCCAGGCCACTTTCAGGGATCACTCCAAGTCCGCGCCATTCCATATCAGCGGGTTTAAAAATGGTATCAACCATCTGCTGTGCTCTGCTATTCCCTTCCCAGCGCACCGCACGAGTATAGGCGTTCTCCACACGAGCCTCACCTTTCCCAATCTGTCTGGCCATCAAAATCAAGGCCTGAAGGATGTCTGCCGGCTCAAAACCTCCAACCACACAGGCAAGTTTATATTTATCAGCCAGCGGCTGATAGGCCCCTGCTCCAATAATAGTACTCACATGTCCGGGACAAAGAAGTCCATCAATCTGCAATTCCGGATCGTCAAGCAGAGCAAGTAACGGCGGCGGCATGGTCTTATGGGTTGAAAAAACTACAAAATTATCAATACTATTGTTTTTAGCAGCCATAATCGTGGCTGCAATCCCAGGCGTTGTGGTTTCAAAACCCACGCCCAGAAAAACAATCAGATCATCGGGATATTTTCGAGCCAGCTCCAGACTATCCATGGGCGAATAAACAATATCTACTTTTGCTCCCTGGGACGATGCATTGGCGAGGGACAAGCCGCTGCTACCGGGAACCCGAAATAGGTCACCGAACAGTGCAATTCGTGTATTGGGCAGTGCAGCCATGGCCAAAATTGCATCAATGTGAGCGGCAGAAGTCACGCACACCGGGCAACCAGGACCCGATATCAGCGTAATCCCTTCTGGAAGTAAGGTTCGCAAACCACTGCGAAAAATAGACATGGTGTGGGTACCGCACACCTCCATCACCCGGAAAGGTTTTATTACACTCCTGCGCAATTCCTTAAGAAGAGGTTCCGCCAGTGCCTGATCCCGAAATTCATCAAGATATTTCATGCTCTTTTTTCCATGGCATCGGCAGCTTCCACCTTCTCAGCCATTTCGCGCATAAGACGAATATTGGTCTCCGCCTCCTGCGGGTCAAGAGTATGGATCGCAAAGCCCGCATGGATAATGAGATAATCACCAAGTTCCGGCCAGCGATCAACAATATCAAGCCGGGTTTCTTTACTTATTCCATCGGCATCAACCACGGCAATCTGACCGCTTAAAAAATCATCAGGATCTCCCTGAATTTTAATTACTTTCATGGGTACTGCCAGACACATGACGTAAGCCTCCAATAATTACCTGTCCCAGAGCTATTCCACCGTCATTTACAGGAATTTGCATTCCTGTGTAAACAGTGAAATCATTCTGTTCCAAAAGTATAAAAAGTCCCTCAAGAAGAAGTGTGTTCTGCATACAACCCCCTGTAAGAACGATCTGTGTAATTTCCGTTTCTTCAGCAAGTTTACGCAAAAGCTGAAACAAACTTTGAACAAGACAGAGATGAAAATCAAGGGCAATGGCCGCTGGGTCTCTGCCATTCGATAATTGGTTCAGCACTTCCTGAACCAAAATATTCTGTTGCCATATCAAACGATTTTCAGAAAAAACCGTTGTACTCTCCCAAGAACAGTTTTCAAGAAGATCAGCTAAATCCCGTTCTCCTATGGCCTGTTGTGCCAGAGACTCAAGCTCCATGGCCGCCTGCCCCTCATAATCAGCGGTTAAGCACACCCCAAGAAGCGCTGCAATACCATCAAAAAAACGACCGCAACTGGTTGTGGCTGGACAGTTAAATCCCTGCTCCATCATTTGCCACAGGGCGCGTTGTTTTTGTTCGTCTGCCAAATGTAATTCCGGCTCATCTTGCCCCAGATTAAACAACAGAGACAGTCCCATACGCCAGGGCTCCTCGGCTGCAGCATCGCCTCCGGGAAGCAGCATGGATGCCAAAGATCCGACTCGTGTATAGTCGAGACAATCAGCGACGAGTACTTCTCCTCCCCAGCTGCTGTTGTCGTCTCCCAGACCCGTTCCATCAAGAACCAGAGCCAGTACTTTTCCTTCTATTCCATGTTCAACCAGAACAGCCGCTGCATGAGCATGATGATGCTGCACCTTATACAATGGCAGATTCAACTCTTTTGCGTAGTGACTGCTCAGATAATCAGGATGCAAATCACAAACAACAGCCTCCGGTTCCACCTGCAGGAGTCTCTTAAAATGATATATGCTTTCTCTATAAAAATCCAATGATTCCAGATTAAAAAGATCCCCTATATGCTGGCTGAGGAATGCCTCTCTGCCCCTGGTGAGACAGAAGGTGGATTTGAGTCCTCCACCACAGGCAAGCACGGAGGGCAGCTTTTCTTGAAGAGACGTTGCTGCAGGGACATAGCCGCGGGCACGCCGTAACAGTTGCACTCCACGGCCGCCCACTCTTGCCACGGAATCATCAACACGAGTCACAATTTCTCTGTTATGGAGGAGAAAACAGTCAGCAATCCCCTGAAGACCATCCACTGCAGCCTCATTGGCTGTAAAGATTGGCGCGCCACTTCTGTTGCCGCTGGTCATAACCAGAATTCGAGGACAATTCGGCTGCAGAAACAGCAGCTGATGCAGTGGAGTGTAAGGCAGCATCACCCCGACCTCATTAATTCCGGGGGTGAGTGGTTCGGCAAGAGAGGATGGTTTTCGGGGTAAAAGAACTATGGGATGTTCCACTCCCTGTAAGAGCTTTGCTGCATCACCGTTCAGAAGGCAAAATGTGTTTACTTCATCCAGGCTGGCTGCCATTACGGCAAGAGGTTTAGATTTTCTTCCCTTGCGTCTGCGAAGCCTGGTAACAGCCTGCTTGGAACTTGCATCCACCACCAGATGAAACCCGCCCAGCCCTCTCATTGCAACTATTCTCCCCTGTTTCAATGAATTGGCAACTTCTTCCAGAGGGGAAGCTGTTTCGATCTGGACACCATCTGCATCATGATACGACAACTCAGGTCCACACTCTGCACATGCATTTGGCTGCGCATGAAAACGTCGATTACCAGGATCTTCATATTCCGCCCTGCACTCTGAACAAAGTGGAAAACGCTTCATGGAAGTCCCCGGTCGATCATAGGGAATTGTTTCTACAATGGTGAAACGCGGTCCGCAGTTCGTACAATTGGTGAAGGGATAGGAAAATCGTCTGTTGTACGGATCAAGAATATCCTCCAGACAGTCCTGACAAAGGGCAATATCGGCTGGAATAAGAGCCCGGCTGTGTTGCGATGAGACACTTTTCAGAATACTAAACTCTTGAAAACCCTTTAATGAAGAGCGTTGTTGCTGCAGCAAAAATGTGATTCGTGCCAGTGGAGGCGGGGAAGAACGGAGGGTATCGATAAAGCTGTGGATGGAAGGTTCTTCACCTTCCACCTCGATAACAACACCCTGATCAGTGTTGAGGATAGTACCGAAAAGATTTAATTTACTGGCTAAACGATACACAAAGGGACGAAAACCAACGCCCTGGACGGTGCCCAGGACGATGATTTCCATTAGGAGCTTGCCCGAGAATGCACTTTCTCCCCAACTCTTCGTTATTTGCAAAATTTTTCACCCATATAAAAAATATTCTAGTTAGTTGGGTACTTCGTCCTCAGAATATCAACTATATGCCTGCGGTAAAATTTTCCAAATGCCTCGATTTGAGAAAAAATTGCTATTCACGGACACGCTCCTGGTAAAACAGATTCAGGCATTCTTACGCTTAAACTTCTTCCCTGTAAATATTGAAGAGACCAGTCCTTCCGGAGACTTCAAGTCGTTCCAAACTACCAGATATACATGGGCAAAGGCAAAAATAATAAAATACCACATCAGTAAATGGTGCAGAAAACGACCTTCCTGCTGTGTACCGAAAACAGTTCCCCCAAGCCCCTGCCAGAATCCAGCTTCAGGATAGAGCATATAAAAACCACTGCCCAGCTGGAAGAGTGCGGCAATAATGGTGACAATATAAACAATACCCGCCAGTACATTATGGCCTAAACGTCCATCATGTTTATCACTGATATAACTGTAATACCCGAGTGTTGTACCCAGGCTCTTAATGTTTCTGGAGGTAACAGGCAGAATATCCATGATCCGTTCCTGTTTATTGCCAAAGAGAAACAAATATATTCTCACCATTATCGCTGCGCTAAAGAGATATCCAGCAACAAAGTGGATATAACGCATGGTGGCCATAGGAAATGACACACTTCCTTCCAAGGTCGTATTTGTCCATGGATTATTGATATAAAAACCAGTAACAACCAGGGTGACGATAGATAGGACCAGAGCCCAATGATACAGCCGGAGTAAAACACTCCAGGCATTTTTAACTTCATAGTTCATAACAACCCCCTTAGATTAAAAGGAATCACTTCCTTATAATGCTTTTACCTTTGAAACTTCCACCCCATTTGCATCCACCGTATGTACTGCACATGCTATACAGGGATCAAAAGAGTGGATGGTACGCAGAAGCTCAAGGGGTTTTTCGGCATCAGCTACAGGATTACCGACAAGAGATGCCTCGTAGGGACCGGGAACACCTTTTTCATCACGCGGACCTGCATTCCAGGTAGAGGGCACAACACACTGGTAATTTTTAATCTTACCGTCCTGAATAACAACCCAGTGAGACAGCATACCTCGTGGTGCCTCATGGATACCATAGCCCCGCTGTTCACCCTGCGGGAAGACCGGTTTGTTAAAAATTTCCAGATCCCCTTTTCCAATATTATCAACCAGCAGATCCCAATGCTTAAGGGCAAGGTCACCAAGCATGGAGGCACGAACCGCACGTGCCACATGACGACCTAGCGTTGAATGCAGGACTTCAGGACCAACCGTAACACCAGCCACACTTGAAACCAGTGATAACGCATTATTAACGTTTTCAATGATGGGCTTATGACCCTGTGCGTAACCAACCAGCATTTGAGCAAGTGGCCCAACCTGCATAGGTTGTCCCTGAAAACGTGGTGCCTTGATCCAGGAATACTTTCCATCATCCTGGAAATCGGTATAATTCGGTACATCATCCTCGTCATAGGGATGTTTCGACCAATCACCCTTGTACCAGGCATGAGCAATACTCTCGACCACGTTATCCTGGAAATAATCATCGTTAAAAGAGGTTATTCCTTTCACGGTGCTTAAATCACCATTCATAATGGTTCCACCGGGAAGATCAAACTCAGTGGCCTTGGCATTGAGTACCATATCTGGTACTGCCAGATAGTTGGTTACTCCAGCGCCGTAGGGGAGCCAATCCTTGTAGAGAGCGCCAACTGCAACAACATCCGGCAGATACACCTGCTGGATAAACCCACGAACCTCCTGAATCAATTGTTTAATCCAGTAGAGACGTTCCATATTCAGAGCTGAATCACTGTCCGGGTTCAGGGCAGTGGTTACACCACCAACGGAAAGATTCTGAATATGCGGATTTTTTCCAGAAATAATCCCTAGTGCCTGGGTGGCTTTTCTCTGATAATCAAGTGACTCAAGATAATGCGATACCGCCATGAGATTGGCTTCAGGCGGCAGCTTCATGGCAGGGTGTCCCCAATAGCCATTGGCAAAAGGGCCAAGTTGTCCACTATCAACCAGTGCTTTCACCTTGGCCTGAACAGCAGCAAAACGTTTAGCACTGTTATTGGGCCAGTCAGAAAGTGAATTAGCAAGTGCTGCCGTCTTTTTCGGGTCAGCAGAAAGAGCTGAAACCACATCCACCCAGTCCAGTGCCGAGAGCACATAAAAATGGACAATATGATCCTGCAGAGCGTGGATGGACATAACAATATTACGGATATACTGGGCATTAAGCGGGATCTCTAAATTAAGAGCATTCTCTACCGCTCGAACGGACGCGAGTGCATGCACTGTGGTACAAACCCCGCAAATACGCTGGGTAAAAAGCCAGGCATCACGTGGATCTCTGCCCTTAAGAATGGTTTCTATACCACGCCACATCTGACCTGACGACCAGGCTTTCGTTACCTGACCTCCGTCCACTTCTGCATCTATTCGTAGATGACCCTCAATTCTGGTAATGGGGTCGATGGTGATTCGCTGAGCCATTGTATCCTCTCGATGTATATTCTTAGGTTGTAAGACTGAAGGCTAAAGGCTGAAGGAGGGGGTACATGATCTTTTCTTTCCTTCTTTCCTCGGCCTGTATATTCCTAAATATCAGTATCTCTACTCTTTATCCTTTCCTTTCAGCTTAGCTTTCCCGATTCCGACCGCAGCATGAATGGCTGCACCGGCGGCGGCCACGCCTAGGATCTTTTTACCGGCACTGTCAGCATCGGCTATAATCCCGGTTCCTGGAATTTTAACCTGCGGTAATCTTTCATAGAAAGGAGTCATTGAGTCCCAGAAATTTGGTTCTGTACATCCAATACAACCATGACCAACTGATACAGGCCAGACATCCACATCATTAAAACGGGCCGCCGGACAATTTGAGAACGTTTCGGGTCCCTTACAACCAACTTTATAGAGGCAGTAACCATTTTTATGGCCATAATCACCAAACTCTTCTGCAAAACGCCCCTCATCAAAATGGGCACGCCGCTCACAATGATCATGAATCCTGCGACCATAAGCAAAGAGAGGCCGTCCAAGATTGTCACAATTGGGTAGACGTTTAAAGGTTAAATAATGAAGTACCGTGCCAAGAAAAGTCACCGGATTTGGTGGACACCCCGGGATATTAACAATGGGGACTCCGGAAAGAAGATCCTGCACACCCTTGGCACCCGTTGGATTTGGATCTGCTGCCTGAATACCACCAAAAGAAGCGCAGGTTCCAAGAGCAATAACTGCTGCTGCCTGAGGACCAATTTCTGCCAGAATATCCATGGCAGTACGCCCCGCAATCTTACAGAAAATACCATTCTCTGCAGTTGGAATGGCTCCCTCCACCACCAGAATAAATTTACCTGTATTTTTTGCCACTGAATCATGAAGGCTTTTTTCTGCCTGATGTCCGGATGGAACCATTACAGTCTCATGGTAATCAAGTGAAATAACATCCAAAATCAAACGTCCAATGTCTGGATGGGAACCTCGGAGGAGGCTCTCGGTGCATCCGGTACACTCCTGAAAATGCAGCCAGATAACCGTCGGTCGTTGGGCCGACTCCGCTGCCTCCAGTAATTTTGGGATCATCGCCTCCGAGAGGCCGAGCGCAGTAGCAGCTAAGGTACAACCCTTCAGAAAGCCGCGCCTGCTGAGGCCGGAATTCAACTCCATGTTACCTGCCTGATCTTCCATTATCTTCTCCTTCAGTTACCCCGATGCGTGATTCATAACAATCGATCTTCACGGTCCAAGTTGAAAAGGGGCTTTTCCAACTCAACCAACAAACACTCTCCCATGACCATCTAACAAATTATATCTGCTTCACGTTGTTTATGTCAACAAAAAAGAACCGAGTAAAGCCAGTAGCCCTAGGAGGTAATATCAATATAATTTATGTAACAATTTCATTGAATTCTTAATCTTTCAAATTCTTTCTTTGCATTAAAAAACAATTCATTCTTATTTCTGTTCATGATAGCATTGTTACTGATAGATTTTTTTTCTAACCAGTCAGGAGAAACAGCATGCAAAATTCCGTGGTAAAAAGTTTTCGCTTTAAACTGATTGCTCCAATCGCCATTGCCCTTCTCATCATGATAGTAAGTGCAATCGTTTTTACGGTGGTCACCCAGAACAGCAGCAACAAGCAACTCAATAAAAAGGTTGTCGATTCTTTTAAAACCATAGAGAACACCATAGGAGATGATCTTGGTAAACTCTCCACACAACTCGACAGCGAACTGAAATCCATGCAGGAAGAAACCTCAAGTGCACTTGCAGCTTCTTCCACCGAAGCACTGGGTGAAACCGCAACCACAGTGCAGCAAAGCCTTCGCAGCATACGCAGACAAAGTGGCAACGACATGGTGCAGCTTATGGCCCTTGTGGGAACAAACAGTGTTATTGCCAAAGATTTTGCCACACTGAATAGTTATGTCCGCAGTGCTCATCGCAATCCTGATGTTCTTTTCATATTCTACCGGGACAAAGACCAAAAACCCCTCACTCGCTATTTAAATAGAAAAAATGAAAAACTCAAATCACTACTCCCTGAAGGTAAACCGGATATTGCCAAAATCATCCAGGCAGGACAGGACGACCCAAACGTCCTTACCCTCACCCAGGAAATCAAATCCGATGGTGATCTTGCCGGAAGTGTAACTCTTGCCATTAATATGACCCAGGCACGACAAGACGCTGAGGAACTAAAAGAGGAATTTGATGATCTAATTGCGCAAAACAGTCTGCAGATTGATTCCATTCTTGGCCGAGAATCTAAGGCTATCAGTGATGACCTGCTACAGGTCATTGCGCTGGTGAAAAAGGAAATAACTGAAAATTCTGGGAAAACAGTTGCCGATATCACCACAACAAGCGACAGTTTGAGCGCCCGAACACGAACTCTTTTTACTATTGGCTCAATTATCGGCTTTATACTGCTTATGACAATCCTGTTGCTCAACGCCAGCTCTGTTCTTAAGCTTCTAGGTGGAGAGCCTGAAGCCATGGTTCACTTGGCAAGACGTATAGCAGGAGGTGATTTAAGCAGCAAGGAAACCACAAAATCCGTTCCAGGCAGCCTCCAGGCAGCGCTGCAGGATATGACTACAAATCTGAGCAATCTTATTGGCAATATCGTAGCCGAAGGTCGTGCTCTCACCGCTACCTCCACCGAACTGGCACTCGCAGCAGAAGACATGGCAGGAGGAGCGGAGCAATCTGCCTCCAAAGCAGACACAGTAGCAGCCGCCACCGAGGAAATGAGTGCTAACATGGGAACAGTCACCATGGCCAGTGAACAAGCCGCCCAAAACGTAAATGTGATGGCAAACGCCATGGAAGAAATGTCTGCAGCCATCCAGGAAATCGCCGAAAACACAGAACGCGCAAACTCCATGACAGGCGAGGCTGTGACCTACGCCAAAAGCTCCTCCCAAAAAGTTAACACACTCGGCTCCGCAGCCAGAGAAATCAGTAAAGTGACTGAAGTCATCACTGAGATTTCAGAGCAGACTAACCTCCTGGCCCTCAATGCCACCATTGAGGCGGCCAGAGCCGGGGAAGCTGGTAAGGGATTTGCTGTTGTCGCCAATGAAATTAAAGAGCTGGCAAAACAGACCGCGCAAGCAACCGGTGAAATCAAAAGTAAGATTGAATCCATTCAATCGTCCACCGATGAAACAGTCACCGAAATCGGCGAAATCAGCAAGGTGATAGATAACGTTAACGATATAGTTTCAACTATTGCCTCGGCCGTGGAAGAACAGTCTGTTACTGCTTCTGATATATCCGGGAATGTGAACGATGCGGCAAATGGAATAAATGAAGTAAACGAAAATGTCTCTCAGGCATCCATGGTTTCCGGTGAAATTGCAAGAGATATTGTGTCTGTCAGCCAGGTATCAAAAGAGGCACAGGAAGGGAGCCTCCGGTTGCAGGAAAGTGCTGAATACCTGAAAGAAATTGCCAATACTATCGCAAAGGAAACGGGCCAATTCGATCTTGGGGATACGGAAGGGAGCAAGACAAAAAGACGTGCTGCATCCACATCAGGTCCCCTGCTGCGATGGAGTCCCTCACTCTCCGTTAACCTTGAGTGTATTGACGACCAGCACAAGGTGCTCGTTAACCTTATTAATGAGTTGCACCAGAAAATGAATAGCGATGCCGCTCAGGCTGCTGTCGGTAACGTCCTTGGCAAATTAATCGACTACACCGCAACTCATTTTAAATTTGAAGAGGATCTCTTTGCTAAACATGGGTATGAGGAGGAAGCCAAGCATAAGGAAATCCATAAAAACCTTGTTGACCAGCTCCTTGACTTCCAAAAAGATTTTAAAACAGGAAAAGCTGATATTTCACTTGAATTGATGGAGTTCCTTAAAGACTGGCTGATCAACCATATCAAGAAAACCGATGCCAAATATGCTCCATTCCTAAAGAGCAAAGGGGTAGTATAAAGGAACAGAAGCTATTTCTTAAAGCCAAAGACACCTTGCTTCTTTGAGGAAAACGCTGGGTTATATCCTTCTCTGCGTTTTCCCCGTCCTTTGGAAGGGGAAGGTTTGTGCTTGTCAGAACGATGACGCTCCTGCTGCAAAGATACAAGAGGAAGATCTGCCTGAACTCCAGTAAGAGACTCAGAGTATAGCTCACAGAACAGAGAGCAGGAATTATAATAGCTCTTCTTTTTTATCCATCTGGGCCAGGAATTGTTTTCACTGTAGCGAAGAAACTGTGGTAAATTTGAAAGCAATATCACCATCTCCTGACGAATAGAGCGACGTAAATTTAGTTGCACGCCCAACTCTTTATCCAGTGCCTCACGCAGAATTTTTGAAAACCTGAACGCGGCGGCACCTTTTAATTGCTGATGAACCAGGTCAAATTTCGAATTGGCCCAGGGAACAAGTATCAGGGCCAGCAGAAATTCATTATTCAAACCCCGTTTTCCCGATTCCTTTGCCAGTTTCGAACTTCGATCGATAACCCTTGCAAGAGCAATTAACTGCTCCCGATAGGGCCTTTCATTCGCATCTTCCTTTTTCGAAAGCGCTTTTTCATACAAGGCAAAGATATCAAAAAACAGCTCAGATTCCAAAGCCAGCTCCAGCCATTCTGTCAAAGCACCACTGTGTAGATCTTTAATAAATTCGTCTCGAATACGCGATGGCGGACACAGAGGCAGTTTTTCATGATGAGTGCAGATTGCTTCCCAACTCTCGGGAGCAATACTAAAGCCAAGTCTTCCTGCATGCCTGATTGCCCGCAGCATACGCACCGGATCTCTGGTTATACGCCGCTCAGGTTCTCCAACGAACCGAATGAGGGATTTGTCCAGATCTTCAATCCCGCCCACATAATCAATAATCGTATTATTCTCAATCTCATAAAACAGTCCATTTACAGTGAGATCACGCCGCTGTGCGTCTTCCCCAAGAGTGCCATAGGTATTATTAGGAGGCAGTACGGCGTCAGGACCATCGATATCAAACTCACTGAGTGAACGAAGAGTAGAGACCTCAATTTCCTTGCCACCAAAAAACACCTGTACCAGCCGGAAGCGTCTACCAATAGTGCGACTGTTACGAAAGAGTTTTCGGATCTGCCCGGGTCTGGCATCAGTGGAAATATCAAAATCTTTTGGAGATTTTCCCAGATAGAGATCTCGAACTCCGCCACCCACCAGATATCCGGCATAGCCATTGTCACGTAACACTCGGAGCACTTTCATGGCATCCCTGTCTATCATGTGATGACGGATGGGATGATCATCTGTGGTAATTATTATTGGTTCGTTGGAAAAGGTCATAAACAGGGAAAATTAATCGCATTAAATTATTTATACATTAAATGATTAGACATGATAATGACTTGCTTCCCAGTATTTGTCAAGGAACATGGCATAATCGCATTTTTCTTCCAAATTTATGGAAATTGAGCCTGATATAGCGATATTTCCATGAAGCACCTGCATATGCTTGACATTTTCCTGTAATTACGTTTTATTTTAATATTTTTTTATATAGAATCTTTCTGGAGGAATTGCAGTGAAAATAGCAGCCCTCAACGGCTTTAAAGACATCCTGCCCGACGAGATTCAGTTGTGGCGAAGAGTAGAGAACAGCGCCCGTAGTATTTTTTCACGTTTTAACTTCTCCGAAATCCGGATGCCAATACTGGAAAAAACAGATCTTTTTGCCCGCTCCATTGGTGAGGCCACTGACATTGTTGAAAAGGAGATGTACACCTTTATCGACAAGCAGATAACCATGCGCCCGGAAGCAACAGCATCTCTGCTTCGGGCATATATCCAGCATGGCCTGCATGTCCAGAAACCGATCCAGCGCCTGTTCACCATTGGTCCCATGTTTCGCCACGAACGGCCCCAGAAAGGACGTTTACGCCAGTTCCATCAGATGGACATTGAGGTAGTTGGAACTCCCAACCCAAGAGTTGATGCCGAACTTATGGCCATGGGAACCATGCTTTTTGAAGAACTTGGCATAACTGTAAGTCTTGAGATAAACTCTCTTGGCTGTCCTGTCTGCCGCCCCGGTTTCCGCGAGACCCTGCTTGCCTTTATTGAAGACCGCAAAGAGAAGCTATGCGAAGACTGTACACGGCGCAGTAAAACCAATCCACTGCGTGTGCTGGACTGTAAGAATCCCAAATGCAGAGAACAGGTTGAAGAGGCACCATCTATTCAAGAGCATCTCTGTGATGACTGTGCGGAACATTTTACGACTGTCCAACATTCACTGCAGCAGCTTAATATAGAATACAACCTGAACAAATTTATGGTCCGAGGGCTTGATTACTACACCCGTACCACTTTTGAATTTACCACTAAAGATCTGGGTGCACAGGCTGCAGTCTGTGCCGGGGGCCGTTATGATGGTCTGGTGGAAAAACTCGGCGGCCCAAAAGTTCCAGGTATTGGTTTTGCGATTGGCATGGAGCGCCTGGTTCTTCTTTTGCAGCAGAAAGACGAAATAGCTGAAAATAGGCCAATAGACATCTTTGTTGCAGGATTAGGGGAGAAAGCATCTGAATTTTCCTTTCCCCTGGTACATAACCTGCGTCAGAAAGGCCTGCTATCCACCATGGACCATGAAGGACGCAGCCTGAAAAGCCAGATGAAACAGGCTAATAAAGTTAAGGCCAGGTATGTTCTTATTGTTGGTGAGAATGAACTTGAGCAGGGCCAGGCAGTACTGAGAAATATGGAAACTCAAGAACAGCAGGAAATTTCAATCAGTACTGGAATTGATGGACTCTCACAATTCCTTGCTTGTGAATGCAAACCACTGGGTACCTTCGCGGATTCTTTAGTGGAAAAAGCATAACAAGCCGACTATCCGTGGTTCTGATGATTACTGCCAAACGTCCTCGCTACGCTGTGGATTATTTGGCAGTAATCATCAGAACCGCTACCAGTGTATGAATACGATGTACAGTTGCTACTCTTAACTGCCATCAAACAGATAAACTTTAATATATATAACCACGGAATGTAACGTATTCAGAGTTACAAATATAATTATGGAATCAATGGGAAGTCTCCGAAGAAGTCATTCTTGCAACGATCTTACTAGTGCCAATATTGGTGATGAAGTTACGCTTATGGGCTGGGTACTGCGCAGACGTGATCATGGGGGAGTTATCTTTATCGACCTCCGTGACCGGCGCGGTCTTACTCAGATTGTCTTTAACCCCGAGGTTAACCCCGAAGTCCACAACAAGGCACACCAGCTTCGCAGTGAATGGGTTATTGCCATTCGTGGCAAGGTTGAAGCCAGACTCGATGGTATGGCTAACAAAAAGCTTGATACCGGCGAGATCGAGGTTTTTATCGACGAACTTCGTATCCTGAACATCTCGGAAACACCACCCTTCCCACTCGATGAGGAAAGTGAAATCTCCGACAATATTCGTCTTCAGTATCGCTATATGGATATGAGAAGGCCCGAAATGGCAGCCAAACTGTATCAGCGCCACAAGGCTGTGCAGTCACTCCGCACCTATCTGAACGACAATGACTTTCTGGAAGTGGAAACTCCCATGCTTACCCGATCAACCCCCGAAGGAGCGAGGGATTATCTGGTTCCAAGCAGGGTAAATGCAGGAAAATTCTACGCCCTGCCCCAGTCTCCCCAGCTCTTTAAACAGCTGTTGATGATTGGTGGAATGGATCGCTACTATCAGATTGTCAAATGTTTTCGTGATGAAGATCTGCGTGCCGATCGGCAGCCCGAGTTTACTCAAATTGATATGGAACTCTCCTTTATGGATGAGGAACAGATCATCGAGATTACTGAAGGGATGATTTCCAAGCTCTTCAAAGACACATTGGACATTGATGTTGCTCCACCATTTAATCGAATCAGCTACGATGATGCCATGGATCGTTTTGGCACCGACCGGCCCGACACCCGTTTTGGATTCGAACTTGTGGATCTTACTGAGATCGCCAGAACCTGCTCTTTTAAAGTCTTTCGTTCCATGGCAGATGGTGACGGAACCGTGCGTGCCATAAACGCCAAGGGATGTGCCACTTTTTCCCGTAAAGTACTTGATACCCTCACGGAATATGTGGCTCAATTTGGAGCAAAGGGCCTTGCCTGGGTCAAAATGAAGGCTGATGGCGAATGGCAGTCACCCATTGCCAAATTTTTCAGCGATGAAGAACGTGCTGCAATGACCAGTGCTCTTGACGCTGAAGAAGGCGACCTGCTCTTCTTTGGTGCCGATAAAACATCCGTGGTCTTACCGGTACTTGGTGAGCTGCGGGTTGAGATTGCCCGCCGCCTTGAATTGCTGGACAAGAAAGTCTTTAATTTCGTCTGGGTAACTGATTTTCCCCTTATGGAATACGACAACAACAAAAAACGTTTTCAGGCGCTCCATCATCCTTTCACGGCCCCTAAGGACGAGGATCTGGACAAACTGGAAAGCGATCCCGGGTCTGTTTATTCTCAGGCCTACGATCTGGTCCTCAATGGTACTGAGATTGGTGGTGGTTCCATCCGTATCCACCAGCGTGACATTCAGACTAAGGTGTTAAAAGCTCTTGGTATCAGTGAGGAAGAGGCCAACAACAAGTTTGGTTTCCTTCTTCGCGCTCTTGAACTGGGTGCTCCCCCGCATGGCGGCCTCGCCTTTGGCCTGGATCGACTCCTGATGATCATCACCGGCAGTGATTCCATCCGTGATGTCATTGCCTTTCCAAAAACCCAGCGTGCGACTTGTCCGCTCACCGAGGCGCCATCAGGGGTATCGAGAAAGCAGCTCACCGAGCTGTACCTGCGCCCTGACTGGAAAGAAAGCAAAGAATCTTAAGATGGGGCAGGTTTTAGGCTGAAGGTTGTATGTAATGCTGCCTTCCTTCAGTCTACATACCTGGTCATAATAACTGCCACCCTTTTCTATAAAAAACACTTCAACGGTTTCAATAAAATCCAGTGATTGCCAACGATATACTCCGCAAAATACGCTACAGCCTTGATCTCAGTGATAAAGAGATGATCCAGATATTTCATGGCCCCGGGCAGGAGATACCTGAAATCCGTCTCTATCATTTACTCAAAAAAGAAGACGATAAAGAATTTACCCTCTGCTCGCAGGCCCTGCTTGCCACATTTCTTGACGGGCTGATCATTTTCTACAGAGGGGCTTTAAAAAGTACACCAGTCCAACCCAGCGCCATAGCAATCAGCAATAACGACGTGTTACGAAAAATCAGGATTGCACTTATGTATCAGGACACGGATATGCTGGAAGTGTTCAGACTTTCAGAAATGGAAATCTCCAAGTCTGAATTATCAGCTTTTTTCAGAAGAAAAAATCACAAACATTACAAGGAATGTGGAGATCAGTTCCTGCGCCATTTTCTTCAGGGCCTTTCTCTGTACAAGAAAAGGCCTGTTCAGCAGGAAACCATCTCCAGAACGGAAAAGGTGTGGCTCAAAAGAAAGAAATAATGAAATCCTGGAGTGTTTATATCCTGCAACAGAGGGCATTACACTCCAGGTTTAAAAATTAGCTTTTACGATTGTATCAACAGTTACGCCTCGGCTTTCTCCAGGACGAGTGGCTCTAATGCTTGCTCCATATTTTTCAACCCCGTCAAAAACTTCTCCTGCGACTCCCCAACAAGCTCACCGGAAAATTCCTTATAATATTCAATTCCTTTAAACAAATTTTCTCTCATTCCTTCCAGGAAAGAAGCACTATTCACCGCAAGCCCCATGGGGAAATTGTCTATTTCTTTACGAAGATAATCGATATACAAGCCAAGTTCTTTAACAAACATATGCGGCCGATCACTGGATGTAAGTAACGATAACCGTCCATAAATGTGGTCAACCATTTGCCGAAGCGTTGCGATTTTCGAAAAATCGACAATCCCCGGCCCACAGCAAACCGTGGCAGCGGCATCTGGATCAATACCAAGCGGTACCGTCGCGTTGCCGCTGAGCTCATGACAGATACAGGCTTTGGCAAGTATCCTTTCTTCTAAGATATCACGGGCCTTTGGAGAAAGATCCTCCTTTGCAAGAGACTCAAGTTTTTTATTTATATACGCACGAGAAGCCACACAAATAGGCTTCTTGGTAAATTCTGTATTAACACCAACAAATCCCTTCGGACAGGATGAACCAGGTTTCCCTTCTTCTATTCTTTTGCGTCGTTTTTCCTCACTGGTGGAGTTTCGTAAATTCCAGAAAGGAACGCCCAATGGAGAAGCATCACTGAGAAAAACATCATCACCTGAGGCCTCCATAAGACGTTTAATATTCACGTCATCCATATGGGTCGCTTCCGGTACAAGCATAAACGGAGTTCCCCATCCAACACTGTTGACCCCATAATACTTGAGCAGG
Organism: uncultured Desulfocapsa sp.; assembly: GCA_964538055.1. GTDB lineage: Bacteria > Desulfobacterota > Desulfobulbia > Desulfobulbales > Desulfocapsaceae > Desulfocapsa. The sequence goes on from CAZIDU010000048.1 coordinate 16,809, forward strand.
AATTCCTGTTCAGCAGCTGTCCCCACGCCCCCCTGTACCGTTATCCGGACATCATCGGGAAGCTTGCCGGCAGACGCCCCTCTCTCTGACAACCCTTTTTCATACATGGGAATAAGTTTTTTAAGTAACTCACCTTTTTTTCTTTTGAACTCTTCCAGAACCACACCCAGAAGAAATCCCTTTGAGGCAAAGGCATGCCCACCACAGTTCAATCCCGATTCAATGCGAAATTCCGAGGCCCACAAACCTAATTTTGCAAGAAAACGGCCTTGAATCTCAGACGAGCGATGATCACTGACCTTGAGGATAATTTTCTTTTTCATTTCACCATTTACATCTGGAAAAAAACCCTTAAATTCAGTCATATAACGATACAATCGTTTATTGATCCCTGCTGAAAAAACCATTGAAGCAGTAAGAGTACTTTCTGCAAAACCGCGTAGGGCGCTCATGGCATCGGCATAAATTGGTGACAATTTTTCACCTTTTTCAAACTGATCACGATCAAGTTTGGTCATGATGTTCACATCGATACTGCCTGGAATAGCCTTAGAACGCAGCATCTCCTGTAATTCACTCTTTTTTGATGGGTCAGATGCTGCCTGCATCTCAGCATATTCTTTTTTTAGAGGAGAATCGTCTGGAAGCATTTCATAGTATTTATTAATTTCACTTCCATCCTCAAAAGATGCTCCCTGCAATGCCTCAACCTGCCGTTTCACCAAACGATTAACGAGATTCAAATATGCCGTTATACGCCGTGCACGTGAGTCTTCACTGGAATTTGTAATTTCTTCATAGGGTTCATTCTCCTGCTGACAATAAAACTTTCGTACCTGCTCAATCAAAACGTCATCCACAAGAGAAATTGATGAAGAAATTCCATATCTTGCAACTTTTAAAGGGGTGTCTATGGTAAATCCTGTCCCCATAACTGGTATATGAAAAGTGTGATTTGTTACGTTGGAACTGTCGTCTGCCATATTGTCCTCAAGCTATTTTTTAAACAGAATATGATACTTTTTTTTGTTATAATGTTGCAGGGTATGCAAAACAGGAGGCATCCCGTTTGCGGCATCGATTACCCTGGCACGCTTTAATAAATTGATAAATGGCATTGCTATACTGGCTTTGAGGGTAAAGGATTCGAGTATATAATCACCAATATTGCCGAGGATGAAGCCCCTCCCCTGCTCTTATGCCAAGGGCATCATCTTGTAGTATCCTTGTTTGATCGATGGTATATTGAATTCATCCAATGAGCGATTCTCCCTATACAACTTTAGTATTATCTTGATGAATTCACCCTCCGGCTTAACCGTAGAAAATTAAAAAACCAATGGCCTGCCACCTTTCCTGCTAATGGAACAAGCTGTTAGCTGCTCCCCAGTTCCACGAAACATGATTGTGGGGCTGACCACATTATATATGTATGCCGTTGCAGTAACTGTATACGATCATCATAATAACTCATCGGTTCCATAAAGTAATGAATTCTCTGCACAGCAGAAAGAGAACCGGGAGGTATCCTCCTCTCCTGCTATTCACTTTATCCGCCTAACGTACAAATAGTTAAGCCTTTTCAAGTAATTCACGGTATATTCTTCTGATACAATCAACCTACCATTCTTTTTCCATAGCTCAATCAACTAGGGTGACAGTACTGTGACGCATTTATTCAAATACCGCTTCATTTTTCTCCTGAGCCTGTGTGCAGCCGTCGTCTATGGTCATTTTTACCTCAACAGAGCTCATGTAGAAATCCGTATCCAGGCACCTGGCCAGACATATTTTAAAATGTACTGGGCATCCGACGGTGAGCAATCCTATTCAAACGACAAAATGGCCAGAATACGGATAAAGCCCGAAACTGAAGAATACAGCTTTTTCCTGACAGACCTTCGCGATGCGGATACGCTGCGTATTGACCCTGCAGGAATGACCGGCCAAGTGATTGTCAAAGAAATTACCATCAGCCAGCCCGGCTTACCGACTATACATTTCTCAAAAGCTGAGGATTTTGTAAAACTACGACCTTTTGGTGATGTTAAATCCACGGAGTTTTCCAAGAACGGTTGGCTTGTCAACTCCACCGGTAGGAATCCAAGATTTCAATTCCATATTCCAATGGCAAAACGTAATATCAACTGGATTTCTGAAGCAGGACGATTTGTAATGCTGCTGCTTCCAGCCTTATTGCTTATACAATTACTGCAGCCCCTTTGGTCCGACAATACCTATACGGTTTACTGCGGTTTTTTTGTTCTCAGTCTGATCATGACTATGGCCGTAGTTTCAAAAGAAAATCATCATCCCGATGAGATGGTCCACATTTCCGCAGTTGAATACTACCAGGATCACTGGCTTCCACCACCCGTGGAAAGTCCCGACATCAGGGACACATATAGCATATATGGCTTTTCCAGGTTAAACACTCTGGAGCCCAGTTATATTTTAGCTGGTAAATTTGCATCACTGCTTGAAATATTCCACCTGGACAGGGTACTGGTATTTCGCTTATTCAACGTCTTGCTATTCTCCATACTAACCTTCCTTGCTGTAAAGAATATCCAATACCGACTGCTCTTTATCCCGCTACTGCTCAGCCCTCAGATCTGGTATATATTCAGCTATGTCAACTCCGACGCACTCGCTCTCTTTGTAGCTGTACTTGCTGCCTGGCAAATGGCAAGCAGAGAATCCGCTCTGAATTGCTATCTTGAACAAAAAAAAATACCAATAATCAAAATTGTTGGACTCGGGATTCTTTTTGCCCTGCTTCTTCTTGCGAAAAAGCCGTTCTACTTTTTCATTCTCTTTTTCCTGTTCTATTTTGCCTGGCGCTGCATATTTCAACCCTTTACGGATTTCAGGGGAATGCTAATACGTTTACTTGTTATTATCTCTATTGGCAGCTCCCTGGTTACTCTGCGTATAGCGGCAGATATCAGTGTCAACGGAACAAACAAGCAGGAACAGATGCGCACCATGCAGGAGCTCACTGCAGCTCCAACCTATAAACCCAGTACTGAACTACACAGTAAACATGTTCATCTTCAAATGCGTGAAAGAGGGACAAGCCTGCGCAGTTTTCTCACAGAGCATCGATGGGGAGAAAAGTCGTTCAGAAGTGGGGTTGGAACATATGGATATATGACAATTGCAGGATCACTGGACTATTATAATGCAATGCGCATGGTCGGTCTCAGCGCTTTACTGTTTATGGGAATATCCATTGTTCTTCGTGGTGGGTGGTCCGGAAATCTCTTGTTGGGGGGGGCTCTTCTGTGTAGTACTGCTTTGATCGGTGTGGCATGTTATCATGCCTGGACTGTGGATTTCCAGGCACAGGGCCGGTATCTCTTTGCCATTATTGCAATCCTCGGAATGGTTCTGGCCAAAACAGAGAAAGTGTACAACCAACTGCTATTCAGGACTCTTGTCTGCAGTATGTTTCTGCTCTCAGTATACAGCTTTTTAGGGATTGCACTGTTGGAAATAGCCAAATACGGATGAAGGCGATTCTCCTCTCAATGCCCATGACACCGAAGAAATCATACCATAATACAGCCGACTGTCATACTAACAGCGCAGGGATCAACAGAAGCCCCACCTATAAATATCAACACACTCTGGACACGTACAGACCCAGCTCTCATAACTCTGTTCAATCGAGACAGTAACTGTTTCCTACACCCTGCCTCTTTGCTGATTTTAAACTGGTACTCTTTTTTCAGCACTGACGCATAACAAGAGGCTATCAGTTCACGGTAGGATTCAAAATTATATTTATCAGTGTATAAGGAATAATTTGCTGTTCCCATTACTTGCCGCTTTTGTGCATCGTTAACCAACGCACAAATTCCACGAGAAAATGCGTCTGGATCAGGCTGCGTCAGCATAGCATTTTCGTCACTGAGCAACAGACGATTTGAAGGAATATCCGTTGCCACAATTGCGCGGCCTGCCTTCATGTAATCAAGAATTTTTAATGGACTATTCACTCCAGAAGCCCTAGGAGAGAGGAGGATATCCGAAGCTCGCAGATAATTCGGCAAGACTTCCGGTGCTATCTTTCCTAAAAATTTAACTCGCTGCTCCAGGCCCAGCGCTTTAAACTTCGCCCTCTGTGCCTCAATTTCCACTTCCGATCCACCAATAATAATAAACCGTGCCCTGGAACAATTCGCAGCCACCAGTGGAATAGCATCAAACATTAACTCCACTCCCTGATACAAAGCAAACGACCCAACGAAGGTAATGAAAACATCCCCCTCTGACTTTTGCAGTTCTCTTTTGACTGCAGCCACCTTTTGCTCTTCAAACTCATTAAGAGAAGAGGGAATATCGAAAATATGGAAAGCACGCGTACTGGTTTTTTTCGCTTCAACCTGTCGAACCAGACCAATCCCTGTACAAATTACGGCTGCAGACATTCTAATTGTAAGAGTTTCAATAGCAGCATAGAGATGAAGAACTAAATTTTTTAGTTTTCCTTTTTTATAGGAAAAAGGATCGGAATGTTTTTCAAAAATCGCTTGAGCATGAATGAGTTTAGCCAGTAACACCCCTATAAATCCAGCCTCTTCAATACCATGAATCACACTATATTTATTTTTTAGGCAAAGCTGAATGCCCTTCAGCAAAATGAGTGCATCGAAAGACAATTTAGCAAAAGAGGGTCCTATGGGGATATTCCGTAGACGGAATGGATTCGCAACCCGAATAACCCTTACTCCCTCTATCTCTTTTCTTTCACCGATGGGCAAAGTCAGCAAGTCCACATCATAGCCAAGCTCCGCCAATGCCAATGCATTAAATGCAACTCGTATTGGAGAGCCACGCCATTGAAAAAATGGTTGGGGAGAAATGAGCAAAACTTTTTCTTTCAGTAACCGCAAGAATAAACCTTCTATTTTTTTATATACAAACTGCCTTAAACGACAAAAGCCTGACGTACCAAGGCGTCACGTTAGAGACCATTTCGTAGGTATTGGCGAGTCGTAGTTCCTTTCAGCAAAAACAAGGACTTCATGGATAAACAAGACGTATTCCTGCTTAAAAAAGCCCCTATTTCAGTAAACTATAATAATCTATAGCCCTACATAATACAAGCCTTTTGGGCCATCCTGCCATTGGCACCCTCGCACACATATCACCCTCAAAAGAGTTAAAGGCCCGCCAGCTGGACCAGAAAACTCCAGATACCGGTCAAAAACATTACACCGATACATGCAGTAGCCAAGGTCACATCAATTTCTTTTTGATATCTTCCAAGTAAGCGCTTCATTATGTTCTGTTTTCTAAACCTGTTTGATACCTTGATAGCGGATTGCAGACTCCCCTGACCATACTGTTTTCTACTGATATAATTTTTACCTTTCACAATATATCCTCCTTGATTTGTATTATTCAAAGAGTGTAACAAGGTCAGGTGCTCACAGAGTGAGCACCGTCTGAAAAAAATCATATCATTTTGAAATAATATTTTCCAATTGTAAGAATATGTCAAATTCGGGTAGGGTATTGCCTCATATTACACAACTTTCAGACTTGTGGTCATGGGTTGATTTGTTAGGAAAAATTTAGAATCTTTGTCAGACATGTCAGGCAAGAGCCGTATAGGCTGAAAAAAAATACACTCTCATTCAAAAGCAAGGACTTTTCATTATGCGTAAATCCCTAATCTGTCTTTTTCTTCTCTGTTTCGCTGGTCCGGCAATGGGACTTGAGATTGCCGGTGTCACTATCCCTGAAACACTCAATACAGACCTGAAACTCAATGGGGCTGGTATTCGCTCCAAGTTTTTCATGAAAATCTATATTGCTGAACTTTACCTTGAACATCCATCCACCAGAGCCGATGAGATCCTTAAAACCCAAGGTCGAAAACGAATGACAATGCATATACTGTACGATGAGGTAAGCAGGGAAAAACTGGTTGATGGCTGGAACGAAGGATTTGCTGGTAATCTTGCCCCGGAGCAACTTAAAGCCCTCGAAGCAAAAATTCAGGAATTCAACGGTTTTTTTATCAATGTTCACGGAGGTGAGGAAATCATTCTCGACTACACCCCGGATCAGGGAACTGTGGTGAGTATTGCTGGAAAGATCAGAGGAACTGTTACAGGGGCTGATTTTAATCGTGCTCTGCTTTCCATCTGGCTTGGAAAAGAACCGGTGGGTGATGATCTCCGTGATACCCTGCTTGGTGTCCAATAAATAATATTTATTCAATACAAGGATAAACCATGGCTTACAGAGCAGTTTTTCACATAGACCAAAACGAAGAAGCAGTAATGAATCTGGCTTTAAACAATGTTATGAACCTGTTGAAAGCCATTCCTGAAGAAGAACATGATCTGGTGCTCCTGCACAATGGGCCGGCAGTCAGGCTCGTTACCCGGGGTGTTGTTGAGGTGTTTCATGAGCGAATAAGGAAGCTCAAGAGAGAAGGGGTCCGTTTTCAGATATGCAAAAATGCAATGGAACGTTTTGAAATTACCCAAGAGCAGGTGATTGGAGAGTGTGATATTATTCCCGCAGGTATTGTCGCCTTAATTGATCTCCAAAATGACGGCTTTTCCTATATAAAACCTTAACCGAAAGACTACTCTTCGGAAGAGTAACCTGCTTAGCAGCAAACTGTCCATGGATCTATCCATATAATCATTTGTTTTAGCACATAAAAAACATATTATAGTACTATTTTTTCTCCACAACCAGCAAGGTCATATCATCATCAGCATCGATCTGATCGCCAAACTGTTTCAAGTCTCCTATAATGTTTCGTGCCGCGTCTTTCAGCGGAAGCTCATAGCCACTCACCATCGACCGGAACAAACGCTCTGTGCCGTATAATTCCCCCTTTTCATTACTATACTCAGTCAGGCCATCCGTATAAAAGAAAAGCCTGTCACCGCTATTTAAATGGCCCTCACCTTCATTCCAGTGACCATCCATACCGGCGGGAGGCCCACCAGCATCGAGGGGGGTAATTCTTCCTTCATCTGTCATATGAATAACTGGTGGATGTCCGGCACAGCAGTATCGGAATGTATGATCTTGTGTATCAAAAAGGAGATACACGATGGTCATATAGCGATTAAAGCGGGCAATTGGAAACTCCTTATTCAGCTCCCAGATGACCTGCCCCGGTGAAGTGACTCTTTCAACCACACCATCCGAACCCTGTTGTTTTGTGATCGCAGTAGCACCACTCAGTGCCTGAGTGGCAAGTGCCGTCATCATTGCAGCAGGAAAACCATGACCGGAAACGTCAAGAATATAGATAGCGAGATAGTCACTATTTAATCGCTGGATATTATAAATGTCTCCCCCCACTTCCTGACAGGGGTGAAAGTAGGAGGCAAAACGCAACTCCTTGCAGTCTGGAACACGCTTGGGAAGAAGATGTTTTTTGGAGTTCAGCGGCTGCATGGAGCCCCTGCAGCAGTTGCTGCTGCTGAACAAGCAGTTCCCTATTGGCATCCTGGAGAGAAATAGTCAGCTGACTAATAGACAAATGGGTATGAATACGAGCCAGCAGTTCATCCTTACCGACGGGCTTAATGAGGTAATCAACCGCTCCAAGCTCAAAAGCTCGCATTTTTGATTGGACATCTTCGCTGGCGGAAAATATGATAATGGGAACCGCCCTTAACTGTGTATCACTCTGCAGCCTGGCACACAATGAAAAACCATCCATCCTGGGCATAGTTATATCAAGCAAAATCAGATCTATGGCGTATTGCTGGCAGATTTCGAGTCCTTCCTGCCCATCAACGGCCTCGATAACCCAATATCCACCTTCACGAAGGTAGGCCTTGATCAATTTCCGGATGGGCTCACTGTCATCAACAACAAGAAGAGTCCTTCGTTTTTCTTCGGGCTCAATATTCATCAGGAGCATGAAAGATACTTGACGAGTCTCAGGATATTTTTATCGCCTGATCTGCGATAACTCACCTCATCCATCACTTCACAGATAATAGCGATCCCTCTGCTGTTGGGTGGGAGTATTTTGGTATTTAGGGCAAATTCACCCAGACCATTGTTTTTAAGAAAGTTCTCAAATTTTCCATTATCCACAAAGGTACATATCACCTTGTTAGCCGTGGTGAAAAATTTCATATTTAAATACATATCATCTGCAAACTGATAAGCGTGCTTGACAATATTATTAGCCGATTCAGTCACCGCCAGCTCGAGCTGGTAGGTCTCGATATCGTTAAAACCAAGATTGAGAAAGAGAGCATGGACAGAGCAACCAAGTAGACGAACATCTGCAAGACGTGCCGGAACATGAAAAACAATAGAGGAACCCGAAGGAATTTCATTCGTCACTGATGGCATCAGAACATTTTGGGATATATAACTTTAACTAATATAATTTTAATTATTTACGCGGCTTCTGGTCAACATTACAGAACCGGTGAGTTGAGTTAAGAATGACGTGGTTTGCCGGGACGGCTTAATAAATTCAAGGCCGTATTTCCCATCTCGACTGTTACGAATTACAGCGTGTTCTCTGAACCGAAAATTTCTTCCAATACGCCCTTCCAAAATCAACTCGTCCCTTACGGAGAGCTTAGAGGTTGAAATAAGGAGAAGACCACCCGGAGAGATATCGAGAACAACTCCGGTGCTACATTTCTCCGTTGCACTGTTGGTACAATGAACAATAATATCTTCATTCATTATCTGCTTATTTATAATGCGTAAATATTTCCTTCGTTCTTCGTCATTAATTTCCTCAATGGGTTCACTGTCCTCCATTGTCAACGATGCAAGCAAGGCCTCATCAAAACCTGTTACTTTAGCAGCTCCAACAGGTTCTGCAGGAGGGACTTCCAGAGGCACCCTTTTCTTTTCCTTTTCCGCTCCAAGTCTCCCAAAGGCCTCAACACGATCCACTGCCTGAATAAAAATATCATCGAGATGAGTCATCTTCAGTAAGCTGAGAACCATCTCGTTCACGCCACAAAGTACTAACAGTCCACGTCCGTCTATCTCTTTTAGACAACGGACGATGGCCCCAAGACCAGTGGAATCAACAAACTCAACACTGGAAAGATCAAGCACAATATCCATATGCCCTTTCTCGATAAACATTTGCATAGAGCTGAAGAACTCCTGTGCAAAAGTGGCATCAAGTCGCGAGCCCTCACAGGTAACAACAAAAATCTTTCCAAAAACTTCTGTATTTATTTTCATTGCAGATAACCAATCCGGTAGAAAAAAATTAGTAACTATTCAGCAGGACACGATATTACCCTAACTTCTGAGCTGTAACTGTTCAAAAGTGCATTATCTGCAGGACTTGAAGCGGACACAACTGATTCTTAGTATCAACAAGTATTGTTATAATAGCAGAAAAAGAAATACAGTACAAGCTGGTTCAAACACCTGCAAAGAGCGAATGGAGGAAGAATAAAAATAGCACAATCATCCGAAAAATATCAACAGCAGGGTATATTTGAACAGAAGCTGTCACTTCCCGGTTACATAAGGATGTCCCCTGCGAGCCCAGTCATATACGCCGTAACGCAAATTATAGATCCGTTTAAAACCCAGGTCTGCCAGTATTCTTGAGGCAACCGTTGATCTGTTTCCAGTGGCACAGTAGATAAAAATATCTTCATGCTTCTTTGATTCCAACTCTCCAATTCTCGCCTGCAATTGCTGAATAGGGATCAGGTGCGTTCCTTCAATATGAATCTGCTGGTATTCTCCAGGAGTACGCACATCCAGAATGAAAGGCTGCAGATTATTCAAAAGCTCCGCAGCCTTATCGGCCGTAACTTCGGTGTAATTAGGGCGGACAAGATCAACAACGGTGATACTGCCACCACCCTCGCCAAGAGTGAAGGCATAGGTGCCAACGGCCTTCATTTTAAAAAATGGGGATTTCTCCGCCTCTGGTAAGAGAGTCTCCTTATATTTCAATTCCCCCATGGCGAAAGCCAGGGAGGAAAATCTTTCGGGATAACTGAACTTGATATAATCTCCACGATATACGGTGAGACTAGTATCCCTGGCAGCAGGGTCAACAGCAAGTACCCGGTAACCGGTGATGATTTCACCTGAAATAGCTTTACTATCTTCAGCCTGGCAAAATGGTGTAGAAAACATCAAAATTCCGAATACAAGCAACAAAAACTTATTATACATTCTTCCTTCCATTCATCCAAGCCACTGTGTTCCAGTGACTTATATAGTTGATTATCTGTAAACAATTGATACCGACAAGAAACAATCTGATTGCTACTATATACCTAATTTTATTCCCCGCTATTTAAAACCGTTTTTATTTTTTGAGACTACAACGACACAAAAACAGCTACCGTCCGTCACACTCCATGACGTTGGCATTAGCCAAACCACAACACTCTCATGGAGGAACACATGGTCTCAACAAAAACAACAATTGGACTTCTCACTCTCTCCCTTCTCTCCCTTGGTACCGGATTCAGCCATACCACATCGATGATCGAAGATGAGGAAAGAGAAAAAATCGATGACTGGGAATATGCAGTTGAAGTTGAAAAGGGGGAGGCAGGTTTTCCTCGTGGATCAGTTGTAAAATCCGCCTCCATCGCCACGCCCAGAATGCAGGGCATAGGGGAATCCATGATGCTCAGCGCTTTCCCCAGGCAAATAGCCGATAGCCTCGGCTTTTCAGTCGGTGGTGCCAAGGATGCGGATAATTTTTTTCAAAATCTTAAAGAGGGCTACCTGCCGCGCTACTCGTCACTCACCTACGAAGGATTGTTCTATGACTATACCTTTGATACGGCGCAGGAAAAGCAGTGTGAAGGACTATTCTGTCCCTCATACGCACGTGGTGTCAGCATCGACCTTTTTTCAGGAGAAACTGATTATTACCTTTCCCTCGGGCTAAACTCAGGGCTTACTGAAGAGAGTTTTCAACGAAAAAAACTGAACCTTGTGGTGGTCCTTGATATATCGGGCTCCATGTCTTCTCCGTTTAACTCCTATTATTACAATACAAGCAGAAAGAAGAATCAGCCTAAAGAAGAACAGAGCAAGAGTAAAATGGAAATTGCCAACCAGGCCATTGTCAGTATGCTTGACCATTTGAGCCCTTCTGACCGGTTTGCAATGGTGCTTTTTGACGACCAGGGCTACAGAGCCAAACCTCTTCGCAAAGTTGGAAGTACAGATATGGTAGCCATATCCCGCCATATCCTTGACCTGCAGCCACGCGGTGGAACCAATATGGCTGCCGGGATGCAAAAGGGTATTGAACAACTCACTCAGATTGAGGCCAGCCTGAAAGATCCGGCTATTTATGAAAACCGTATTATTTTTCTCACCGATGCCATGCCAAACCGTGGTCTGCGAAGTAAGGGCGGACTTTTCAAGATGGTACAAAATGCAGCGGATCAAAACATATTCACCAGTTTTATCGGGATAGGTGTTGATTTCAACCCTGACCTTATTGAACATATCACCAGGACAAGAGGTGCCAACTACTTTGCGGTGCACTCCAATGAGGATTTCAAAAAACGGCTAAATGATGAATTTGATTTTATGGTCACGCCACTGGTATTTAATCTGGAACTGAACCTTACAAGCAATGATTATGAAATCGTAGGGGTCTTTGGTTCTCCAGAGGCGGATCTCAGTACGGGGCAGATGTTGAAAATCAATACCCTTTTTCCCAGCAGCACCGAAGAGGAAGAAGTACGTGGTGGTGTGGTCCTGGTTAAATTGCGAAAAAAAGGAGACTCAAATAAGCCCATTCAGTTAACGGTTTCCTACGATGACCGTAGTGGAAAAACCTATAGCAGTAGCGATACTGTTCAATTTGAATCAAATGGGGTTCATTGGGATAACACAGGTATCCACAAAGCTGTTTTACTGAGCGAGTATGTTTCCCTGCTAAAAAACTGGTTGCTTGACAGCAGGAAGGGCTGCAATGACAAGATCGTACAGCCACTGCCGTGCTTTCCATACTACAGAATGGGACTGGTTAATCCGATTTTTCGTCCGGAACGAACAGAGATACAGACCTGGGAACGACGCTCATGCCCGCTTGAAGTTTCCGAAGGATACAAGAAGTTATTCACTATTTTTTCAAGCCATTTTTCGGCAGAGATGGCCATGCTCGACGATCCAACATTAGAAAAAGAAATGGATACCTTGAATCAGTTGAAAGGTAACAGTACTGAAATGCGGTTGGACGACTGGCAAGTACAGGAATAATCTCTGATTTTACCAGCAGGGTTGATGAAAAAAATATGTTCACTGCAGCTTTGCGTGTCACACTGCCAGTTTGGCACACTTTGCAGAGAAAGAGAGACTTGAGGCGCAAATAGTGGAGATATGTGGACTCTGGGAATGGACAATTTTTAAGATTGGGGAAAAATCATGCAAAAGTTGTTCTTCATACAAGTTCCAGGCCACATTTTTTCAGCCCTGTAACAGTCGGCTCAGCAATATTTTTAAATTTTATAAATTTCCCTATCAGGATGCGGCCACGGCTTGGGAAATCCGGCTTGAGGGCGAGCAGGTCCGCAATGCAACTTTTCCCCTCTTCCAGTCGGCCCAGATTTCCGAGGGTGGAGGCTTTAATCAACGGCTCCCAGAAAATCCGTGGACTTCTGAGGTGCATTGTTTCCTGATAGGCCTGTTTGACGTGATATAGAAAAAGTGGACACATTCTTAAGATTGGAATAATAATCTTTAAGGAGGTGTTTTAATGAAAAGGGAAAGAAGGAAATTCACAAAGGAATTCAAGGAAGAAGCAGTGAAACTCGTCCTTGAACAAGGCTACCAGATTACAGAAGCATCACGGAATCTTGGCATTCATGCAAACTTACTAGGACGCTGGAAACGTGACTCTCCGGGTAAGGACAAAGAGGCCAACTGGTTGCCCGCACCCAAGGGACCGTTTAGTATGAAATTGCGCCTTTACTGGCCAAAGCCAGAGGCACTGGACGGTAGCTGGAAGCAGCCACCGCTAATACGCGTGAAATAATTAGTACCTTATAAATTCTTTTCGTGTTTTTTTTGAAAAGAATTTGGTGAAGGTACTTTTACCCATACGGGCACTATACAAAGCACCCCACAAGGGGGTACTATACTGAGTGCCGGCTTATCGTTCATCTCCGGTGCTAGTCAGCGTTGGCTTAAACCCTGATGAGGAACAGATCAATATGAAAGTTAATGGTTAGATGAGCCACGTAAAACAAGCTTGTCATAAAAATTGAGGAAATTATTATGCTTAAGAAAACACTCATTGCAGCGGTTCCCGAACCAGCCTGAATTGCACCAATAGCGGCAATTCCTAATTT
>CAZIDU010000049.1:0-29446 GCA_964538055.1 uncultured Desulfocapsa sp.
TTCGGCCCTGGCTACATGTAAAATGGTTCCTGGAAGATACTTTTCAACACCCTTTCATAGATGACTCCTGTTGAAATGAGAGGGGTACAGAACTTTGCTAGTGTAAACGAAATCTGTTACTAGCGACCAAGTGCGCCTGATGTATAATCAGGCCCAATCTAATAAGGAGTAGCTTGCCTGAAAAAAGATCCGCTGGAACCTGATGTGTCTTTTTTTGCCGTTTGCTCTGATTCTGATAGATTGTGTATAGAATTATCCATTTTTTTCCGGTGTCCCGTTAAGTGATCAGCAATTTTTAAAATTCGTGCGATCATGCTTACCATGCTCACATGAAAGAATGATGAAGATTTCAAGAATATGTGCAAAGAATGCATTTTCATGCCAATTGAAATTAGCGGGATCCTTCCCAAACACTAGGACCTGTGAGGTCGTAATGTTTGATGATACTTCCAGGTTGTATTGCAAATAAGAGACAAAATGAGGGGGGAGTTGTGACTCAACTGCCGCAGGAGTCAGGGTGTTAAAGTGAGAAATAACGATATCTTGCGCAGTGTTCTGTGCCTTTTTACCTGTGCTTATCAGGTTAGCACAGGTTGAAAGTTAGCATTAACTTTTCGGGATCTGAGTGTGCCTATCTATTGAAGTTGACTGGCATCAAAATAGCCGGAACTCCTAATCAATGGTGTTTGCATTCTCATGACTGCCGTAGCGGTTAACGAATAACCGGATCCTGATCTTTAGCCAAGCAGATGGGATTGTCATCCCATTTTCCTGAAAAACCTACTGATTTCTTGTGAAAGATAAAAGTGTTAAAGATTAGTCTGTTCACAAATGGTACGTATAGGGGGTACCAGTAAGTCACACGTAAATGGAGAAGATTGGCATCCTGCAAAGTAACCTGGGCCTTTCCTCTTTCCTTAGAAGATCGGTACATGAGATTGTCGTTAGGCAGTGCTGCGTCGGAGGCAAAGGCAAGAAGCGTTTTGTCGGTGGGGTTGAGGCGTTCAATCCGAATCAGTTTATTGCTTGAATCAAACTCTTTGTAAATCTTGTCACGTGCCATTTGAAAGGCTTCGACCTGTCCTTGGGCTGTGGTGACCGGATCGCGCTTCTTTCTGAGGTCTGGGTTGGATTCGAAGTAGCTGTAGAGCGGTGCAAGGCCTCTGGCAAGTCCTTCCTTCACTTTATCAAAATTCCCCTGTCCCAATGTACCGGCTCGCACTGCTTCAAAAGCGGCATAGTTGAGGGTTATCTTGGCGTGATACTATAAGTGCAAATTGAATGGATGCAAAAATTAGCAGGAGCATAACGGGCAGGATAATCAAAACTCTGTGCTATTTTTTTTGATTCCTTCAGGTTACTTTTGTAACGGCCTCATTTTGGAGGTGGATACTTTTCGGCATTCAGTTCCATTTTCTTCTTAGCACAATCAAGTGGGGTCAGGTCAAACTTATCCGCCAACATGGTGAGATATATCATCATATCACCGACCTCTTCTGCAATATGCTGTCTGGTGGCGTCATCAACCTCACGGCTAGCCTCTCCTTCCATCCATTGAAAGATTTCGGTGAGTTCTGCAGTCTCCACGCTGAGGGCCATGGCGAGGTTTTTAGGGGTGTGAAATGGCTGCCATTTTCTGACTGATGCAAATTCTCGCAGGCTTGTTCGTAATTTTTCCATGGGATTGTGGTGTTTGTGTTGGTATTTCTTCTCGGATTCTGGTAGTTTTTCTTGTTTTATATATTCTAAGATACCAATAGAGCGCTAACCTCGCTGGTGAATAACAAGCCGGCACTCGGTACAGTACCCCTTTTGAGGGGACAAATTCTTTATAGAGCATTTTCTGAAAAAATAGAAAAATACCCTGTAAGGTGCTAAAGCGCAACGGACTCTTCCTTTAACACATCGAGATACAGATGAAAAAAATATTTCGTTCATTTCTGAGCTGCATTGTGGTGGTCAGCTTCTTTTTACCCACAGTGTCCATCGCAAAATCCACAGCTTCGCCTGAGGTGGATTTATCCCGTAATAAACTGATCGGCTATATGCTCAGTAAACAGTTGCCGGTGAGGCATTTCAGCGACAAAGTGATGAATGATGATCTGGCTTTTGCCGCCTTTGATTTGTATCTAAAGCAGCTCGACTATCAAAAACGTTTTTTGTTGCAATCGGATGTGGACAAATTGTCCATTCTGGCTCCTGCCATCGATAATAATCTTCTCCAGGGAAATATTGTTCTACCCGATGTCGGCTATAAAATGCTGGCTACCCGTATCGAGGAAATTGAGAAAATAGCAGGTGAGCTTCTGGCCGCAGGGCTTGAGTATGATCGCGATGAAAGCTATGAAACCGACCCGGAAAAGTTAAAATATGCAACGAGTCTTACGGATTTATCTGAGCGTTGGAGGAAGATACTCAAGGCGCAGATTATTTCCCGTTATCTTGACCTGGCTGAAACACAGGAGAAGAATGAGGGCAGTGAAGTAAAGGAAAAAGAGCCCCAGAAAAGTGATAAAGAGTTGTGGACCGAAGCCGAAGAGAAAATTACTCAACGAAACAAGAATTTTTTCAATCGTATGCATCAGGAAACCAGACAGGATCATTATGATCGCTATTTCAATGCTATAACAAGAGCTTTTGATCCCCACACCAATTATATGCCCCCTGCCAACAAAGAGGATTTTGATATTCATATGCGGGGCAGCCTTGAAGGGATAGGCGCGCTCCTTCGAGAAGAGGATGGTTATATCAAAGTGGTTAATATTATTCCGGGCTCTGCCTCTGCTCGTCAGGGACGCCTTGAGGCCGAAGATATTATTCTCGAGGTGGGACAGAGTGATAAGGATCCGGTGGAGATCACAGATATGCGCCTCCGTGACGCTGTGCGCCTTATTCGCGGTCCCAAGGGAACTGAAGTTCGTCTCACTGTGAAAAAGCCGGATGGAAGTAAAGAACTTATTTCCATTCAGCGTGATGTGGTGCAGATTGAAGAGACTTTTGTGAAGTCTACATTGATTGGAAGTCCCACGGGTGACAAGATTGGTTACGTGATGATTCCGAGTTTCTATCGTGATTTTGAAAAAACCCGTAACGGTTCTTCCGATGCCAGAAACTCCACCGATGATACCAGAATTGCCATTGAGGACTTAAAAAAACAGGGCATCAAAGGGCTAATTCTTGATCTTCGCAATAATGGCGGTGGCTCACTGATGGATGCAGTGGATACCACTGGCTTATTTATCAAGACGGGGCCCGTTGTGCTGGTCAAAAACAGTTATGGCAATAAAAGGATACTTGGTGATGACAATTCTTCCATAACCTGGGAGGGACCCCTGCTGGTACTTGTTAATCAGTTCTCGGCTTCAGCTTCTGAAATTCTGGCTGCCGCTCTTCAGGATTACGGAAGGGCGGTGATAGTTGGTGGAGCACACACCCATGGGAAGGGGACTGTGCAGAAACTTATTGATATGAATGAAAATATTCCATTGCTTCATGTCAAGAAATATGATGATCTGGGGGCATTAAAAGTAACTATTCAGAAATTCTATCGTGTCAATGGCGGGTCTACACAATACAAAGGTGTTGAACCGGATATTGTTCTGCCGAGCCTGTTTCAGCACCTTGAATCCGGAGAACAGTATCTGGACAATTCTCTTCCTTGGGATCAAGTGGAGCCGGTTTCCTATGACAAATATGGCTCGACTCCTATTGATCTTGCCGTGCTGGAAGGACGATCCAGTAAACGGGTTACGCAGGATGAGGGACTGCAGGTGATTGCTGATGAAGCTGAAAAGGCCTCGGAGCGAGTTAAGAAAACTGCCATGTCACTGAAACTTTCTGATATGAAGGAAAAACGTCAGGAGGCAAAAGTCGTTCGCGATAAAATAGGTGCCCATTATCTGAAGTATCGTCAAGAACAGGATGCAGGGCATGGAGACTCCCCCGCTGTTGAATCTGATAAAAAGAAAGACAAGGATAGATGGAAGGAAGAGATTAAAGAAGATCCTTATATTAATGAGTCTCTCCATATTCTTGGAGATATGTGAGGGCTGGTCAGTTTTTTTGAATAATACTATTTTAAAAAAATCTTGATTAACAGGCCAAAAAATGCTAAATCTCGATCCTTATGAATGGTCATTCATTCAATTTATTGATTATTTAAGAGGATTGAGGGTTCATGGATCTTGCCGAGGCATTTCGTAATTACGAAGATAAAATAGTAGACCAATGGGTCGACTATACTTTGTCCAGTTATAAGTCATCCACATTTTTTAAAAAAGGGCCCGATAAGTTTTCCAATCCTGTAGGAGGAAATACCCGGGAATCTTTAGGGAAACTTTATAAGCTCCTTACAAAAAATGCTGACCCCAAAGAGTTCGTTGCGCCGCTTGACCAGATCATGCGTATTCGCTCCATTCAGGAGTTTACTGCATCCGAAGCCGTTGCACCCATTCATGCCGTAAAGCACATTACCCGAGAAATTTTTGCCAAGGATTCGGAACGTAAGCAATTTATTGCAGATCTCTACGATTTTGAATTTTCCGTAGATCTGGCCGTTCTTGCTGCGTTTGACCTGTACTCGCAATGCCGTGAGCGATTGTATAAGGTTAGAATTAAAGAAATTAAAACCGGCACCATCATTCTTACCGACAGTAAGTGTCCATCGAACTTACTGAACAAAGATAAAGGCGATCCCGTTAATTTTCCTGTTTAGCGTTTACAGGGATAATTTGTGAAATCGTCAAGTGTGATAAGCTTGTAAAAGGGGCATTTTTGAGATGGCTAAGTAGGTAAGCGTAGACTCCGAAAAGCTCCATATGCGAGGCGCGTAAATTTTCTATTATTTCGGCGTACTAGAGTACGTCGTAATGATAGGAAATTTGCAGCAACGAAGCAGATGGAGAGTTTTTACGACGCCATCAAGTGTAATTAACAGGTTTCTGCTTTGGTTCAGGGGAAATTGCCGGAGCTAAAACCTATACAATTCAATTTGAAGCGAGGTTAGAAGAAATGAAGTATGCCTTCTCATTCCTGGCAGTCTTAGCGCTGGTTCTGATTGCGTGGCTGGGATCCATGATACCTGGAATGCAATACCTGTTTGGTGTTGCCATCCCGTATCTTGCGATCATGATCTTCCTGGGTGGCTTTGTTTACAGAGTTGTGTACTGGGCTAAATCACCGGTACCGTTTTCCATCCCGACCACTTGTGGTCAGGGGAAATCTCTGGATTTCATCAAACAGGATAAGCTTGACTGTCCAACTAAGACATCGGAAGTTGTCGCCAGGATGTTCCTGGAAATTTTTGCATTCAGGTCTCTGTTTCGGAATACCAAGTCCGAACTCCACGAGGGACCAAAAATCACCTATGAGTCATCCAGATGGTTGTGGCTGGCAGCTCTGCTGTTCCACTATTCTTTTCTGGTGATTGTCATCAGGCATATGCGTCTGTTCCTGAATCCTGTGCCACAGTGGCTGCAGTTTTTGGATTTTCTTGATGCTGGTGCCATGCTTCAGGTCGGAGCTCCACTGCTCTATGCATCTGATCTTGCAATTCTTGCCGGTGTGCTTTTTCTTTTTGGCCGTCGTCTCGTGAACCGCAACGTCCGTTACATCTCGCTTGCCAATGACTACTTTCCACTCTTTTTGATTTTTGCCATCGCGGTTACAGGAATGCTTATGCGTTATTTCCTGCGTACTGATATCGATATCATCAGCATAAAAGAACTGCTGGTGGGACTGGTAACCTTATCACCTGTCATTAATGCTAAAATTGGTTCTATTTTCTATATCCATGTCTTCCTGGTTTCAGCTCTTCTTATCTACTTCCCATTCAGTAAGCTGATGCATATGGGCGGAGTATTTATGAGTCCCACCAGAAATATGGCAAACGACAGTCGCGCCAAACGTCATATCAACCCTTGGAATGATCCTACAATCAAACCCCATTCGTATGCAGGATATGAGGATGAGTTTAGAGAGTTCATGGTTGATGCCGGCATCCCTGTTGAGAAAGAGCTTCCTCCTAAGAAGGACGAGGAATAACAGGATTGTTGATCCAAATTATATAAGGATATAGAATAATGGCACTTGCAAAATTAGAACAATTATCAAAAAGCGTAGTGCAGGGTCCGTCTTTGGTAACAGGAGCACAACCAACCAAAGACTGGATGGATACCCCGGCTATATTTAAAGAGGGGAACTTTGCCTACCCTGCAAAACTAGAAAAGGTCGAATATCTTGACAGCCAAGACGGGATTGATTTTCCGAACGCCCGCATCTGGTCTCCCGATGAAGATGATTGGAAGCTGCCCGAGAACTGGCAGGAAATCATCCTAAAAGGGCTTGCAGAACGTCTCGATAAATTCAGATCTCTCAAAATCTTCATGGATTGCTGTGTACGTTGTGGCGCCTGTGCAGATAAATGTCACTTCTTCCTCGGTACCGGCGATCCCAAAAATATGCCTGTACTTCGAGCAGAACTGCTTCGCTCCGTATACCGGAATGATTTTACCCTGGCGGGTAAAATCTTTGGCAAGATGGCAGGTGCACGTGAGATGACAGTTGGTGTATTGAAAGAATGGTTTATGTACTCATACCAGTGTACGGAATGCAGGCGTTGTTCAGTCTTCTGTCCCTATGGTATTGATACAGCCGAAGTCACAATGATGATTCGTGAGCTTCTTCATCTCGTTGGTATTGGTATTAACTGGATCTTAGAACCCGCTTCTAACTCCAACCGTACCGGTAACCATATGGGACTCCAACCCCATACCTTCAAAGACAATGTTGATTTCCTGGCTGAAGATGTTGAGGCACTCACCGGTGTGAAAATTAACCACAGCTTTAACCGTAAAGGTGCTGAGGTTCTCTTTATTACTCCAT
Source organism: uncultured Desulfocapsa sp. (assembly GCA_964538055.1). Lineage (GTDB taxonomy): Bacteria > Desulfobacterota > Desulfobulbia > Desulfobulbales > Desulfocapsaceae > Desulfocapsa. Next base: position 6,883 of record CAZIDU010000049.1, read on the forward strand.
CGGCTGATGTCTTTGCTGAACCTGGCCTCTACACTGCCATGGGCTATCTTGCCCTGTTTGAGCAGATTGGACTTGATTACACCTGGTCAACCTATGCCTCAGAAGGTGGAAACTTCGGACTCTTCACTAATAACGAGTTGATGAAGAAACTGAATGCCAAAATGTATGCTGAGGCCAAGCGTCTCGGTGTTAAATATATCATTGGTGGTGAGTGTGGCCATATGTGGCGTGTTGTCCATCAGTATATGGACACCATGAACGGACCTGCTGATTTTATGGAGGTTCCAAAATCTCCAATTACCGGAACTGTCTTTGATAATGCCAAGTCAAGTAAGATGATACATATCAGTGAATTTACTGCTGATCTGATCAAGCATGGTAAGCTTAAGTTTGATCCAAGCCGTAATGCGCATGTGAAGGCGACATACCACGATTCCTGTAATCCTGCGCGAGCCATGGGGCTTATAGATGAGCCTCGTTACATCCTTGATCATATAGTACCTGACTGGGTTGAAATGCCTGAAAACACCATCCGCGAGCAGACCTTCTGCTGTGGTTCCGGAACTGGTCTTAATACCGACGAGATTATGGAACTTCGGATGCGTGCCGGTTTGCCACGGGCGAATGCTGTGAAACATGTGATTGATAAACATGATGTTAACATGCTCTCCTGTGTCTGCGCCATTGACCGTGCAACACTGACTTCACTGATGGATTACTGGAATCCTGGTTGTGGCGTCTGTGGTATTTCCGAGCTTGTTGGAAATGCACTGGTTATGGATAACGAGAAACGAGCCATGGGTTATGGTGCCGACGGGACTGAGTCTGAACTTCCCGATGGCCTCAGAACCATGCTTTAACGGGAACCGGAACGGAGGATAACGTAAATGTATAACAAAGGAACAATCATACCGGGACTAATTATTTTCGTCCTTTTTGTGACTTTTCCAATCTGGTTTAACGGGTTAACCACGGCAGGAGATCTGCCGAAACCCGAGTTACCACCAGGTGGAGAGAAACAGTGTGTAATGCCAGCTGACTACATGCGGGCCAACCATATGCAGTTGCTCAACGAGTGGCGCGATAATGTCCTGCGGGATGGGAATCGTGAAATTCTTGAGATTAATGGAGTGAAATACCCCAAAGGCCTGCAGACGGCATGTATGACATGTCATAGCCAAAAAGAGAAATTCTGCGATAGCTGTCATACCTACGCAGCAGTAGACCCTTATTGCTGGGATTGTCATCTGACTCCCAACGAGGCAGCATCGAAGGAGGTAACTCACTAATGGATGAGCAAAGAAGAAAATTTCTGAAGATTGCAGGCGCGTCGGTGGTTGCAGGAATAGGTGCGCCAGCGATTATTAAGCTGTCTGCCTCTCCGGCATTTGCATCGGGCCATGCTGCTCCTGCGGCAGGGCATGCACCTGCGGCAGCTGCACATGGAGCTGTTGAGGCAGCGCCAAAGGGTGTACGTCTTGGTATGGTCATTGACATGCGTAAATTCACTGACAAGCCTGAGATGCTTGATGGTGCCATCAGTGCCTGTATTGATGCCCACAATGTCCCACAATTTCCAGATAAGAAAAATGAAATAAAGTGGCTATGGAAGGCACCTTTTGAGAATGTATTCACTGATCAGTCAGCCTATCATTCTTCTAAGAGGATTGCCGAGACCGATTTTGCTGTTTTATGTAATCACTGTGACGATCCACCATGTGTACGTGCATGTCCTACCCAGGCAACTTTTAAAGTTGAGTCCACCGGTATTGTGGCCATGGATTTCCACCGCTGTATCGGTTGCCGTTTCTGTATGGCAGCCTGTCCATATGGCGCAAGGTCTTTTAACTGGCAGGATCCACGCCCATATATCAAGAAGTACAACAAAGAATTCCCGTCTCGTATGAAGGGTGTTGTTGAAAAATGTAACTTCTGTGCTGAGCGTCTGGCTCTTGGGCAGGAACCTGCCTGTGTTGAGGCTTGCAAGGGAACTGGTGCCATAACATTTGGCGACCTGAATGATCCCAAGTCCGAACTGCGAGCGGTACTTGATAAAGAATTTACTATCCAGAGAAAGCCAACACTGGGTACTAAACCATCAGTCTTTTACATAGTGTGAGGTAGTCATGATTGAAAAAACACTCAAAGGCAAGCCGGCTTATTGGATCTGGCTTGCATTTTTAGGAATGTTCATGGCTATTGGTGCTGCCTGCTATGTCAGGCAGTACAACTTTGGTCTGGGCATGACCGGTATGAGCCGCGATGTCTCATGGGGACTCTATATTTCCCAGTTCACCTTTCTGGTTGGAGTTGCGGCTGGAGGTGTGATGCTGGTACTCCCTTATTATATCCATGATTATAAAGAGTTTGGAAGAATCACTATTTTAGGTGAGTTTCTTGCCATTGCTGCCATCGTTATGTGCCTGTTATTTATCATGGCAGATCTCGGACAGCCAATGCGTGCCTTAAATGTTGTTCTTCATCCATCTCCTAATTCTATGCTGTTCTACGATGCTATCGTTTTGAATGGATATCTCTTTCTGAACGTTCTTTGCGGCTGGGTAATTCTCACTGCTGAGAAAAAGCAGGTAAAACCGCCGAAGTGGATTTACTTCTTTGTTTATCTGTCGATCCCCTTTGCTGTTTCCATTCATACGGTAACCGCTATGCTGTACTGTGGTCTGCCGGGGCGTCATTTCTGGCTCTCAGCCATTATTGCTCCACGTTTTCTCGCATCAGCGTTTGCCGCAGGACCTGCCCTTATCATTATTGCATGTCTTGTTTTAAAACGTGTTGCAGGTTTTGATGCAGGGCGCAAAGCAATGAATAAGCTTATTACCATTATTATTTATGCCGCATTGCTGAATATGTTTTTTGTTGGCCTTGAGTTCTTTGTTGGATATTATTCCAATATCCCAGGTCATAAGCATGCACTTGAATATCTCTTCTTTGGTCTTGAGCATCACGGACATGTGTACAACAATCTGGTCCCATTTATGTGGGCCTTTGTAATACTGGCTTTTGGTGCCATTGCAACCCTTGCCACGCCTGCTGCTAGAAAGAATGATCTTGTTCTTGGACTTGGGTGTACCGCTTTATTTGTGGCATTCTGGTTGGATAAAGGCGTTGGCTTTGTACTTGCCGGTTTTGTTCCAAACGGACTGCATGAGATCACCGAATATATTCCAACTGTTAATGAGCTTGGAATTACCATCGGTGTCTGGGCAACAGGGTTTATGGTAGTGACTCTTCTTTACAAAATTGCCATAGGCGTCGAGCATGAAGTAGAAGGATAGTAAAACTCCACTATTCGTATACAGCTTTTCGAGCCCCCGAGTAATCGGGGGCTTTTTTTTTGCCTTTTTCTACGGTATAGTATTTTCAATATTAGAAATTAGATGCCAGAGGTAGGAATCGTGTCGAAAAAACGAATACTCATAGTTTCATATTCCTATAGTCACCAGACAAGAAACCTGCTTAAGCAGCTGGTTGCTGGTCTGGAGGAAAGTGAAATTGATGTAACATGGGAAATGCTTGTTCCTGTGCAGGAACTACGGTTTCCCATAGGAACTATTCCTGCCACTGTTCTTATGATGTTTCAGACATTTTTAAGGAAGCGCTATCCCTGTCAACCCGTAGACCCCAGAATTTTTGATCAATGGGATTTGATTATTATAGCAGGGCCCACTTGGTCCTATAATCCATCCGGCGTTGTCCTTTCTTTTTTAGATCGTGATGGTGAAAAACTGTTCAGTGGTCAGCAGGTCTTGCCATTAATCTCCTGTCGTGGCTATTGGCGTGTCCATTTTTGGGGACTGCGATCACTGTTGAAAAAATGTGGTGCAAAGATAGTTGCTGATCCCATAGTCTTTAACCATCCGACATCGGAACCCTGGAATACCATTGGGGTCTTTTTGAAACTTTCTGGAAAGATGCCGGATCGCGGTAAGGGCTGGTTTCGTAAATATTATCCAAAATATGGACATAGCAGGAAGCAGTTTGCAACGGCAATGGTGTTAGGGAGAGAACTGGGACAGGATCTGAATTCCGGAGTAGATGCATCGAAACTGCACTTTGATACCCCTGTTCCCATGGAAAAAATATAATAATAGTTCAAAGAGTGCTGCTAGGGGATCGAGCAGGTAGTTTTTGGAGAGTTCCTGTAATCTAGTAAGCAATATTTAAATACAGCTCATACAGCAAAAATATCTTTTGCTGGAAAAACAGATATACAAGTGCCGCAACGGAGAGAAAAGGGCCGAAAGGTATCCGGGTCTGCCCACCTTTTTTCTGTTTGATCATGGCTCCTAAACCAACTATTGTGCCACTGAGTGAACTTGCAAAAATAACAAAAGGTAAAGCCTGCCAGCCAAGAAAAGCACCGATCATGGCAAGCAGTTTGATGTCACCACCGCCCATTCCATCCACTCTGCGCCACAGGAAGTAGAGCAGGGCAATGGCATAAAGGATTCCACCACCGACAAGTATGCCGATGAGTGAATTCTGCCAGTGCAGGGCAGGGCTGATCAATGAAAAGAGAAATCCCAGGACAATGCCCGGCAGTGAGATAACATCCGGGATAATCTGGTGGTAGATATCTATCCAGATGATAACAAGCAGTGCTGCACAGAATATAAAATATCCTATGGTTGTAATACTGAGGCCGAATTGATAGATGGTGGCGGTAGACAATAGAGCCATAGTTAGTTCAACCACTGGATATTGCCATGAAATCCTTGCCTTGCAATGGCTGCACTTACCGCGAAGTACCAGGAAGCTAAGTACTGGGATATTCTCATACCAGTGAAGATCTGCCATGCAGCTGGTGCAATGGGATGCCGGAAAGACTACGGATTCGCCCTCACTTGGAAGACGTAAAATGACGACGTTTAGGAAGCTTCCGACAATGGCTCCAAAACAGAATGCAGTGGCAAGAATTATGAGTAAGATATCCATCGAATATGATCTTTTGGTGTTGTTAGAATAGTTACAGCTCAGAAGTTCGGATAATATCGTGCCCCGCTGAATAGCAACTTTAAATTTATATAAATACTAGCCCTTACCATGTCGCAATTCCAGGAAAAAACACAGATAATTCGTATAGAGCGCTTTGCTTCCGATATTGTTCGCCTGACACTTGACTCTCCCGGTATTGCATCCATTGCAAAACCGGGGCAATTTGTCATGATTCGAACGGGAAATACTAAAGATCCGCTGCTCCGCAGGCCATTCTCTATTTCGCAGACCAGTAATGGAAAACATTTCCAGATTCTCTTTAAGGTAGTGGGTAGAGGAACGTCTCTGCTTGCCCATTGTCGTGAAGGGGAGTTTCTGTCGGTGCTTGGTCCTCTTGGTCAAGGTTTTAGAGCTCATTGTCAGGGCACCAATTGTCTGGTTGGCGGTGGCATGGGGATAGCGCCTCTTCTTTTTCTCGGGAAGCATCTGTCACGTAAATGTACTCAAAACCCGCCCCTTGTGGTAGTTGGCGCCAGAACTGAGGAGGAACTTACTCCGCTGGTCCAGGACTTTAAAGAACTTGGTCTGTCTGTACATCCTGCAACGGATGATGGAACCTTGGGACATCACGGTTTGGTTACCGATGTCCTTGAGAGTCTGGATTTAGAAAGTGATTGTCAAATGTATGTTTGTGGACCTCATCCCATGATGACAGCGGTCCATCTGTTTTGTAATAAAAGAAACTATGCCTGTCAGGTTTCCATGGAAACTAGTATGGCCTGTGGAATAGGAGCATGCCTTGGATGTATTGTGTCAGTGGAGAAAGGCGGCTATGCCCATGCCTGTTGTGATGGTCCCGTTTTTGAAGCAAAGGAGCTGTTATGGCAAGTCAAGTAAACGGAGTTGACCTTAGAGTTTCCATAGGATCGCTAAATTTGAAAAATCCGGTGATGACTGCATCGGGAACATTCGGTTACGCCAGGGAATTTTCACCCTACGTTAATCTTCATCGGCTTGGCGCCGTTGTGGTAAAGGGGATCTCCCTTGAACCGCGTCTCGGGAATCCGCCTCCGAGGATCGTTGAAACCTCAGCTGGGATGTTAAATGCCATCGGGCTTGAGAATGTTGGTGTCGAACGCTTTATTTCTGAAAAGATGGAATCTCTTCAGGGGATTAATGTTCCGGTGTTTGTGAATATACTGGGTGATACTCTTGATGAATACCGTGAGATAGCAGCGCGACTAGCAGGCGTAAAAGGAGTTGCAGGCATTGAAGTTAATATTTCATGCCCCAATGTCAAAAAGGGCGGGGTGGCCTTTGGGACCGTGCCGGAGATGGCAGCTGCAGTTACAAAGGCTGTGAAGGCAGAGTCAACGGTTCCTGTTGTTGTAAAACTTTCTCCCAATGTTACAGATATCACCGTTATTGCCCGTGCCGTTGAAGAGGCCGGGGCAGATGCAGTATCCTTAATTAATACCCTGATTGGTATGGCAATTAATCCTCGCAGCAGACGGCCATGCCTTGCCAATGTTATAGGTGGACTATCCGGTCCTGCAATCAAACCGGTGGCACTCCGTATGGTGTACCAAGTGGCACAGGCTGTGTCTATTCCGGTTATAGGTATTGGCGGGATTGAAAATGCGGATGATGTCGTGGAGTTTATGCTTGCAGGTGCCACAGCTGTGCAGATTGGTACCGCAAATTTTGTAAACCCGAGAGCCAGTGAAGAGGCTGTTGAGGGGCTGGCTCATTACGTTGTTGAACAGAAAATCGGATCGGTAAGAGAGTTGATTGGAGGGCTTGTCCTTCCCTAACCATGACGATTTTACCTAAAAACGGTCCTAGCCAGTTGACGATTTGGGCACGGATACAATCATGGGGGCGTCTTCTATTCAGACGTGATACACCATGGAAGGTGAAGGCAATTCTAGCTTTTGCAATTCTCTATCTTCTCTCGCCCTTTGATCTTGTTCCAGACTGGATTATAGGCTTTGGTTTACTTGATGATCTCACCGTTGTCTCCATTCTAGTTGCCTGGGCTATTAAAATTGCTAAAAATAAAAAATAATAGAAGCTTATGAAATCCCGTTCCCGTATATGCGTCTCCATTGGTCGCAGCAGTATAGATGATGCTCTCTCCGTTGCAGACTCCGTCGCAGCGCAGGCTGATGTCTTGGAAATTCGACTTGACTATCTGCATACTCCTGCCGTGTCCCCCTTTGTTAATACCCTGCATACTCCTCTTCTTTTTACTAACCGTCCCAATTGGGAAGGAGGAGAGTTTGTAGGAGATGAAGAGCAGCGAATTGGTGCCCTGCTTGAAGCCGTGACTGAAAATTGTGGATATGTTGATCTGGAACTTCTTGCTCCCGATGACTCACACCAGAGAATGCGTATGGCTCTGGAGGAAAGCACGACAAAGCTGATCCTTTCCTGGCATAATTTTAAAGATACCCCGACGCGTGAAGAACTGGTGGGACGCATGGCTCTAATGCAGGATAAAGGGGCAGATATAGGAAAGATTGTTACAACAGCCCATTCGCACCGGGATGTGTTACGGGTTCTACAACTCCAGGAGGTGGCAGAACAGCTTGGTTTCCCACTGATTGCTTTTTGCATGGGAAGGCCTGGGGTCGTGAGCAGGGTTGCTACCTGTGAACTTGGAGGCTATATGACCTATTGTGCGGTAAGCGGAGAAGAAGCTACGGCTCCAGGGCAGTTGTCCGTATCCGCCTTACGTAAAATATACTTATTGTTGGGGCCGTAACTATGCTCATTAGTGGGAAAACAGCGTTGTATGGAATAATAGGGAATCCGGTTACCCATTCCTTGAGTCCATCCATGCACAATGCTGCTCTGGCTGCCAGTAATATTGATGCTGTCTATTTACCTTTTTCTGTCCCTGATATTGAGTCAGCTGTTATAGGTATTCGCGGCCTCGGCATTCAAGGAACAAGTGTAACCATTCCTTATAAAGAAAGCGTCATGAGTCTTCTCGATGAGATCTATCCTGTGGCAAAGCAAATCGGCGCAGTAAACACCATCGTACATAAGGACGGAAAACTTATTGGGTATAATACCGACTGGCGGGGTGCCATGCGGGCACTTGAAGAAAAAATTGATCTTTCTGGAGCGAAAGTTGTGCTTCTTGGCGCAGGTGGGGCTGCCAGGGCCATTGGCTTCGGGCTTGTGGAGAAAGGGGTTCAGTTTGTACTCTGCAGCCGAACTGAATCCCGTGGTCGTTCTCTGGCAGGTGAACTTGGTTGCCCCTGGGTCTCTCTTGCCGAGGGGGGGGGGCTGTCCGGGAATGTCCTGATTAATGCGACATCGGTGGGTATGCAGCCGGATTTTGAGAAAACTCCTGTGCCAGGGTTGGGGCTGTCACATTTTCAGGTGGTGATGGATATTGTTTATGCTCCGTTGCAGACTCGCCTGCTGCAGGAGGCAGAAAGTGCCGGTTGTGATATCATCAATGGGCTCGAAATGCTTCTCTATCAGGGGGTTGCTCAATTTGAACTCTGGACTGGTAAGTCTGCTCCGGTATTGGTTATGCGTAAGGCATTGTGGGAAACATTAGGAATCAGGAAATAAAAACATACAATATAAAAATGATAGAAATTAAACCAGTAGCAAAAGTTGATGCCACCGTCGTTGTTCCCGGGTCTAAAAGTCTGACCCAGCGTGCCCTAATTGCAGCCGCCCTTGCAGATGGAATTAGTAAGTTGATTGGTCCCCTTGCAAGTGAAGACACCAATTATACCTCAAAAGCTCTTGAGCAGATGGGAATTACCGTTGAGCGGGGTGAAGATATCTGGGTGGTGCATGGCGGTGGCGGAAAACTTACCACTCCGGACCGGGATATTTTTCTTGGCAACAACGGAACGGCCACACGTTTTCTCACTTCAGTTGCTGCACTTGGCCATGGGAATTTTCGAATTGATGGTGAAGAGCGTATGCAGGAACGCCCTATTGGCCCACTTATGGAGGCTTTACAGGGATGGGGTGTTGATATCACATCGGTAAATGGAACAGGATGTCCGCCTCTGCACATAAAGAGCAAAGGATTGACGGGTGGCGCAACAATTCTTCCTGAAGGGAAATCAAGCCAGTATGTTTCATCCCTGCTGCTCGTTGCCCCCTACGCTGCGCAGGCTGCTACTCTGGAGGTGAACGGTGAAGTACTGTCAAAGCCCTATGTGGCCATGACTCTGTCGGTGATGTCTGATTTTGGCGTGAGCGTGGAGTGCGATGAGGCCTTTACTTCTTTTACCATCCCTCAGGGCAGGTATCGGGCTATGGAGTATGAAATCGAGGGTGATGCCTCGAACGCATCGTATTTCTGGGCTGCAGCGGCTATTACCGGAGGACGGGTCACCGTGGCGAATGTGCCGGTTCCATCTTTGCAGGGGGATGCTGATCTGGCTCCATTGCTTGCCCGGATGGGGTGTGAAATTAGCCTCGATGGTGGTGGCATAACACTCAGAGGACGTGATCGTCTGGAAGGTATCACCGTGGATATGGGTGATATGCCGGATGTGGTTCCCACACTCGCCGTGGTTGCGGCCTTTGCCCATGGAAAGACAGTGATTAAGAATATTGCTCATCTGCGCATCAAAGAATGCGACAGGCTCACGGCCACTTTAACAGAGCTTGCTAAGCTCGGAGCTAAGGTCGAAGAGGGGGATGATTTTATGGTTATCCACGGCGATGGTGGTGCCAACCTGCATGGAGCTGAAATCGAAACCTATAATGACCATCGAATGGCCATGAGTTTTGCCGTGGCAGGACTTCGCATTCCGGGCGTAAGGATAACTGGAGAAAATTGTGTTGCCAAGTCCTTTCCTGACTTCTGGGAACGCTTTGCCAAACTTGGTTGAACTCTTCTGTCATGTGTATAAAGTATTTGATTTAGAAGAGTTTTTGAGATACACTTTTACTGCGTTATAACAATTACGAAGCATCTAAAAAAGGAGAACTGTATGAAACAATCGATACTAGCAGGATTGACTCTTATCTTTGTGCTTATTTTGCCTGTAAGCTGGGCTGCTGCTGAAAATACAATCCCGGCACCTCCTGCAGGTAATCTAAGATACTCCATCACAGTTACCGAATTTAAAAATGAAGCTGGCTGGAGTGGCCGCTGGAGTGTCGGAGATGGGATGAAGACTGTGATGACCAATCTTCTTTACGAATCCGGATGGTTTATTGTCCTTGGTGATGGTGAAATGCGCAAAGCCGCTATGGCAGAGCAGGATTTTGCAGCCTCTGGCCGTACGGCTCAGGGAAAGAAAACAGCTAAGATTGGCCGGATGACTCCTGCTCAGCTTCTTGTGCGGGGCTCCATTACCCATGTTCAGGACGATACTGGAAGTGGTGGCGGCGGCCTGAGTTTTCAGGGGTTCAGCATTGGCGGTTCCGCTGGTAAAGCTGAGATGAATGTGACTATTTATCTGGTTGACTCTGAGACGGGTCAGGTGAAGGCATCCACTGATGTTGTTGGTGTCTCAGGTAAAAAAGGGTTTTCCGTTGGCTATCACGGTGGGGCTCTTGGAGGATTGGGCGGTAACTTTGGTGGTGCTGAAAAGGATAACGTGGGTAAGGCTCTGGAAGATGCCGTAGGTCAGGCTGTTCTCTTTCTTATCGAGCAGCTTGATGGCATTGCCTGGGAAGGGTCTGTTGTTCTGGTGAAGGGTGATAAGATTGTTATCAATCGTGGTAGTCGTGAAGGCGTGGAGGTTGGCAGGCAGTTTAACGTTGGTTCAGTTGAAGAACTGGTTGATCCCGATACCGGGGAAGTACTTGATTCCGAGATGACGGTGGTTGCAAGTATTAAGGTCACAAAAACCAAAGAAAAAATATCTTACTGTGCTCCTGTTTCAGGAAGTGGCATTGCAAAGGGTATGTCGGTCTTTCCCATGGATCGTTAAAGGAAAGTTCTTCTGAACAGTTACAACTCAGAAGTTAGGGTAATATCGTGCCCCGCTGAAGTTACAAAATAATATTCATAGGCGCTCTTTGAGAGCTATTTTTATGTAGTCAGAAGGATAAGAATGTTCCTCAAGATGTCTTTCGATTTAGTAACTATTCACCATGCTATGAAACGGCGCAATGTTAACCCGGAATCTGGGGACACGATTCCAATTCAAAAGACAATGACGAATTGGGTCATGTCCCCAGTTTCCTACCAGCTTATTCGTTATTCAATTCCTGATCAAACTCAATTTCGGTGAATAGTTACTCGATTTATAAGATAAAGACCTAAGAAAACAAGGGCCCCACCGAACAGAAGTGAGCTCTCCAGGCGCTCTGGGGATGAATTTAAGCAGCTAACAGACGACCGGCCACAAAAGTTCCATCCCAAAACATCATGGTCAGGTTAAGGCGGATATGAACACCGGGTGAGGTGTTTTTTCAGACATCTACTTTATTATTTTGAAAAGCTAGGAGCTTGTTCGAGAATAGCAATTTTTTATCAAATCGAGGTATTTGGTAAATTTTACCACAGGCATATAGTTGATATTCTGAGGACGAGGTGCCCAACTAACTAGAATATTTTTTATATAGGTGAAAAATTTTACAAATAACGAAGAGTTGGGGAAAAATGGCATTCTCGGACAGCCTCCTAGTGGGATTGCCTCTGTCACTGCTCGGTTTCGCAACGCAGAATTCTGTTAATGAAATCTCTTATTGGATAACTTCTAAAAATGCCTTGTGTTCTTCTTGATTTCCCTGGATGTCGGCCAGGGACAGAACAATCATGTAATGTCCTTCACCTAATTTGGGAATGTTGGCATCAATAACATAGTCAGCATTTTCATCGTTATGGGGGGGACGCATAAAAGGTTTCAGACGGTCGGTGATATTTAAAGAAAAGAATCCTCGCTTTCCCTTGACCTGTAATGTCTCAATATTGATTGGTGCGACACGACTTTTAAGATATATCAGGAGTCGTACAGGTGCGGATGATCGATAGATGTCGTTTTCTGGTTTCGGGTCAATTATGGAGACTATGGGCCCCAGAATTCCGTCTGTATCCGATCTATCTACTCCCGGGGTGCTATATGGTTGAGCGTCACGTTTTGAGTTGAGTGTATTCTTATACTGATTCAATTCAAGCAGCCATTCATCCTGTGTGAATATGAGACTTGCCTGCTCATTCTCATTGAAAAAAAGTGATTGTTCTGCCCAGCAGAAAGTACTGTATAAACAGGAGATGAGTAAGGCGAGAAGAAAGGATGTTTTTATAAACAGCATACACTATAACCTGTTATTATTAGTCTGAGCATAATGTCAGGATAATGATAAGAGACCTAAATACAATACAGTATAAGTCTGTAGCCCACTAAATGCCAGTTATTTGAAGGTTTATAGGGTAATATAAGCAATATGCCTAGGTGTCAATTCGCCTTGCGGTCCAGTAGCAATATTTCCAATATTGCTTCTTCATGCTTGATATGATGACACCTTTGCTAGTAGATGCATGAAGAAATTCTGAGTCGCCAAGGTAAATACCGACGTGGTTGGAATAGAAATTGGTTTTGAAGAATACGAGATCACCGATTCGTAAATTGTTTCGAACTACTTGTCGTCTCGTTTGGGCCTGTAAGTCCGTAGTTCTTGGAAGGATGTAGCCAAGCTTTGAGCGAAATGTAATATAGGTGAATCCAGAACAATCAATGCCGCGCCTGTCCAGGCCTCCCATCCTGTAGGGGGTTCCGTGCCACTCCCTATAGTGTTTTAAAAGCGTCGACTTGACCACACTACTATTCCGTAAGTCTATGGCAGTGGGGCGGGGGGGCACTGCCAGCGGTGGTGTTACGTCCTGCTGCACGGAGGAACAACCAGTCAATATAGAAAGGATGGTGAGCAGAAAAAGAAAATAGCTGGTGACAGGAGTTGATCCGCTTTTCATCAGTGACTCACTGACTGATGATTATAGCATCCGAGCGATCAAGGACACCTTTTCTGGACTTCATATACTCTTTCATGTCTTTCATGATATTTCTGGCCTCTTCCTGGGTCAGTGTATAGACGTTGTAGCTTCCACTGCCGTCATGGACTAAGAGCTGTTTGAGTTTTTTGCCAGGATCCTCAGGATTGGTGCAGTCCCCATTTCCAACTTTGAAAATTTCATCTGGGCCCACGGTGGCAAATCCAGTGTTGCCGCTACAATCCATGGTCTCGAATACGATTTTATAGGAGTCATCGGCCTGTCCCTGAAGTGGGAACACCATAAATGGAAGGAGAGCGGCAAGAAAGAATATCTTTTTCATAATAACCTCCTGAGAATAATGGGTGACAGTATATCTATCCGATAGCGTTGTCTGTCAGGTCTTGTCTTTTGTGGCGCTGACTACAATAAAGCCGGCCTCTTTATCCAGGCCCGGTTGCGGTGATTCCATCTGGGTCACATTCCCCGGTGTCTGGTAGAGGCTGGAAACGGCGGCAGCAGGGGAGAATCCCTGCTCTGTGAGCAGTGATATGGTTTCCTCAATAGTGAAAAAGCGAGCATGTTCATAAAAGGGATGGCCAGCCTCTTTTTTATGCTGAAGGTTTATTCCCCATGCGCCCGTTGCTGGGACAAAACCGAGAAGTAGATGGCCTGTGTCCAAGAGAACCCGATGGGATTCGTGAAGAACTTCTGCTGGATTTTGAACAAAGCAGAGAGTGAAGAAAAGTGAAACCCGGGTAATTGAATTGTTGCAAAAGGGGAGTGCCTCCCCAATTGCCTGGCAAACATCAATGTTTCTGGATTTGGCAAAATAGAGGGGGGCTCTGGCAGGGTCAATTCCAAATCCGGAACCAAAATGTGAGGCAAAACGACCAGGACCCACGCCAATTTCAAGGGCAGGTGCTTGTGTGGGAAGAGTGAGTTCTGAAATGGCTGCAGCTTCAATGTCAAAAAGGAGGCTGTCATCAAACCAGCTATCATATTCCTCTGCACGTGCATGAAAGACTGCAGAGTTTGTCTGCCACTGTCTTGGGGCTTTCATTCGTCCTGCTTTTCGAAAGTGTTTTTTACCATAAAATAGAGGGTTCCCTCTTCTTTCATACTACCGGCTGCAGCTTTTGCATAGTCACTGCTGCCCCAGTAGAGATCGGCACGACCCGATCCCTTGATCGCCGATCCTGTGTCCTGCGGGAAGACAAAACGCCGCATGGAAATCCATTCTTTTATCGTACCACTTTTATCAAGCACCGGTTTACGACTGATAAGAAAAGCCAGTGGTGTCTGAGGGAGAACATCGGGATCCACTGCAATGGAGCGTCCTGCAACCAAAGGCTCACCAAGGCTTCCCAAGGGGGCACCGTCGGGGGCCCAGTTGAAGAAAATATATTTTATATTGTGGTTTAGAATCGCATCTTGCTCCTCCGGGTGCTTGCGAAGGTAGCCACGAATACTTGGAATAGAGGCCTCCTCAAGACTCATTTTACCCTGATCCACCAGTAGTTTACCAATGGAAAAATACTCAAGGCCGTTGGATGCAGCATAGTGGATGGAGCGTACCGATCCATCTCGTAGCTGGATCTTCCCGGATCCCTGAACGTGCAGAATAAATGCATCTACCGGGTTATCCAGATACACAAGTTCACTGCCGTCGGCTATTCCGATTTCCTCAATTTCTTTCCGGGTCCAATAGGGGGCCAGTTGCCCCTGTTCACTTTCACGTTTGAAGAGAAGAGTTCCTTTGCTGGGATCCTTTATTTGAATAAGCGATTCAGGGGGACTATAGAGGGGGTACAGGTAGGGGGCCTCTCTGGTAAGGCTTCCCTTGAGAAAAGGCTCATAGTAGCCGGTGATCAACATCTCACCCCGTGGGAAATCTTTTCGTCCGCCCGCCTGGTAGACTGTGAAATTTTCTACAATTATGCGACCGAGTTCCTCTGGAGTTGGGTCTTGTTTCAGGATATCAATAAAGGAATTCATTGATTCCCGCATCCAGGAAACAGGGTAATTGTTGGAGCCGAGGGTATATGAGGTTTCTTCGGGAAGTGTATCGAGATAGTGAAGGTGGCGGACAGCCGCGGTGAGCAGATGTTCAAGATTTAGATCATCATTGAATGCTGGGATGTCATTCGGGGAGAGCTTGTCGAGTGGTGCCCTGGCGCAGCCGTTCAGGAGGAGAAGAAATCCTGAAAGGAAAACTAAAAAAGTGGATATTTTATTTCTGAACATGGCTCTGTTATTTGATAGCCTCGGCCAGTTCGCTGACTGCCATGGCATAACGATTTGAGTGGTTCCATTCGGTAATGGCCTGAAAATTAGGATATCCGGCGATATAACGTTTCCCGCCGCCAATTTTCGGATCCTTTTCAATGGTGACTATGCTCAAGGACCTTTTTTCGGGAGGAATGGGGAGGGAGATGGACTGCTCCTTCTGTACCGTGAGGTAGTCCACTAGTCCCTTTCTTCCCTTACTGTTTGCCCTGAGGACTTCCGGCCCCTTAAGTGTTTTCCCGATATCAACGTAGAGCGGTGCATGAAGGGCCCAGTGGAAGGAATGAAGATAATTGGCAATGGATGCCAAGATATCATCGATGGAATCAAAGACGTCACGTCGCTCGTCACCATCAAAACTCACAGCATATGTACGGAAGCTTGAGGGGATAAACTGGGTTTGGCCAAAGGCACCGGCGTAGGAACCTTTTATCATGCGGGGGTTATAGCCGTTTTCTTTACAGAGGATAAGGAATTCAATCAACTGCTTTCGAAAGAAGTCGGATCTGCGGGGGTAGGCATCAAAGAGGGTGTTTAGGGTCTGGAAAACATTGAAGCCGCCGCTGTAGGTACCGAAACGGGACTCAACCCCCCATATGGCAATTACTACCTCCCGATCAACACCAATTTCCTGTTCGATTCGATCGAGAATCTTCTTGTGTTTTTTAAGCTTCTTTTTAGCTTTTTTTATTACCGATTTGGTAATGAAGCGTGGCCGATACTCGTAATAGGGCTTAGCTTCCCATTGAGTATCCATGAGAACAAGTACTTTCCGCTTGATCTTAACCCCTTTAAATGTCGCATCCAACGCCCCTTTGGCGAATAGCTCTGTTTGCTCAAGCTCTTGAAAGAGGAGTTTGTATTTATTCTGATTAAGGTCGATTTTCTGACCATCTTTGACACGATCGGCTGCAGGTATTTTTTCCTCTGCCTTTCCGGTGTGCGGCAGCAGGGGGAGACAAAGGAGTAAAATAAAAAAGCCTGTCCTAAGTTTTTGCATTTTCATGAGGAGACTCATGCTGGATAGGTTGAGTGGAATCGATCGAGGAAGTTGTCAAGCATATCTGCGGGAAGTTTGTTGATACCTGCAGCTGCCGTACGTCCTCCTCCCGTGGGAAAGGCGAGGCAAAGAGTGTCTGCGTTCTTCCTATTGTTTAAAGGGGCTCTTACGCTGATGCGCAGGGTGCTGTCGTCGTTTTCAACAATGAGTGCGTGTGCGGCATTTTTCTTCTCTCGAGCCCGCAGATTGGAAAAAACACCGGCTACTCTTCTTGCCCAGGGGGCGTTGGGGAATATGTAGATTCTGTTATGCTTACCGGGAGACATTTCCTTTTGTCCCATGGCAAGATCCATATCTTCTGAAAAGCCCTGACGGAGGGTTGCCAGATCACCGGATTCTGCCAGAAATAAAAATGGATCCTCATAGGGGTGCAGGGCCTGGTAGAGAGCATCCGGTGTAAAGTGGAGATCGCTGATATCCGCTCCATATCCGTTGTAATTCAATAACTCTCCCAGTTCCTGGAGCTGTACCAGTTGCTCTGTTTTTAAGGAGAGGGAAGCTGCTGCTTCCTTTGCAGAATCATGGAGATTATCTCCATAGGCAGCAGCTACGGCCCAGGCTTTATATTTTCCTTTAAGAAGTTTATCCACAATGAGTGAGGCGCAGATTGTGGGGGATGGGTCAATGTGAACCCTCAGCTTCTCTGTCTCCGGAATATTTCCGGCAAAGTGGTGATCGATGTAGGTAATTTCATTGCCCTGATCAAGGAGTGATAGCAGGGAAGCCCGATTGGAATCAAGCGATATATCAAAAACAGTAATACTGTTATTTTGCTGATTTTTGATTTTGTCGAGAAGTTTGATGTCTCGCTTGACTCCAGTGACCAGAGTGGCATCAGGCTCCGGGGTTTGCAGACGGAATTGGTGTAAAGCCAGGATGCCGTCTGCATCGCCATTAAAGACATCAAAATGCATGGTACTGTTTATAACCTCAAATTTATAGGGCTGCCAATGTTCGCAAGGTTAAACATGAGCATAAGTGAGTGATCACCGGGGGTGTATCTCGACGTCAGTTCAACGGACCAGCATGCGGGGTGATACAGAAGTGAGATGTTTTGTGAAATAGTCTCGGATTCAGAGATGGAATGCTCGATTGAATATGCTGCAAATATGGTATCGAAGAGCTGTGCCCTGGCACTGACGTTGATTTGCTGGGTATCTCCATCGCTGCCATATCTGTAATCAAGGTTGAGGTAGTCTCCCCGGCTGTTTTCGTAGGCAGTTTCAACGCTGTGGGAGACAAACCCATCCCCATATACATCAATGTCGGTTTTATAAATAATCCAACCTTGCTTTATGGGATCTAGGCGCAGTCTCACATTGACGGGAGAGAAGGGGGTGTCAGATACTTCACTGCGAAAATCGTAGCTCTGAAGAATTTTCAGGTAGCCATAGTCACGGCCTTCGGTTTTTTCCGTATCGGTACTTCCAAAGAGATTGAAAAAGTTATCAATTCCATAGGTAATTGCGTTTCTATCACTGATATAGTCTACAGAATCAAATGAAGGAAGATCATCCTGATTGGCGTCTGAGAGGAAATCATATTGAATATAGGGTCTGAAATTATGGCTAATTCCCTCAGTACCATCAGTATTGAAGCTGAAATCCCTTAATAATGTACTTCCGATTTCAGTATGGAAATCCCCCAGGAGACGGTTTGGGGTGTCACCTTTATCCCACTCTCCATCTCCAAAGGTTTGGATACTGTAAAAAGTTTCACGGATTCCTGCTTCGGCACGGGCTTCAAGATAGGGACTTAGGGGAATAGGGGCACTGAGTCGAGGATACAAATCAAAGCGGTGTCCCCCAACGCCATCTTCCCGGTAATAATTTACGTAATCTGTATCCCAGTCGAGGTTCAGGCTTGTTTCTCCGAGGGGGAGACTTCCCGTGAAATCGAGACTTGGAAGCTTCCAGAGGGCACCGGGGGTGGTTACTGTTTCTACAAGTCCTGTCTCTGGATCAATGAAGGAGACAGGTTCTTGTGTGACATCGTTGATTCCTAAGAATACCCCCTCAAGGGCCATGCCATCCCAGGTTTTAAGGATTTTGGCAGAGTTCTGTCGCTGATCACTGGTTTTGTTCTGAAAACCGCGGCCAAAAGCGTCGCTGAATTTGTCGTTCGATTCCTCAAATCCTGTGACTCCACCATTGAACTCTGTGAGATAATCCCGGTCGGAAACGATATCGAGATCCATGCGAGTAGTCACATTGTTATCAAAATCATGATCGAGTTTACCGCGCACCCAGTATCTGTCCTGATTGGTGTGGGTGTATCCCGTCTCCGTCCAGTAATCTGTCTCCGAAGGATCGGAAAGGTCATCATAGAGATAGCTTGCCATCAGGGCACCCTTTTGTTGGGCACCAAGGACATACCGAAACTCCATACCAGGCATAAAGCCGCGCTTGGCGTAATATTCAGGGTAGAGGGTAAGGTCGGATGAGTCCGAAACATTAATAAAGAGTGGAAGGTTAAAACCAAAGCCATTGCGATCGGAACTGGAAATTTCTGGAAAAAGCAGGCCGGTTTGACGTTTGTTGCCAACGGGTAACATCAGCCAGGGAGTGTAGAGGACGGGCACATCTTTGATTCGGAACGTGGCATGTTTCAAAACTGCGTATTCACCCTGGGTCACATTTGTCTCGATGGCTGCAAAACTCCAGGGAGGGGTGTTTTCTTCGGGAACTTTACAGGTAACAACCCAGCCATTTTTGATTCGATAGGTGTTGACGCCTGTTTTTTCAATGGTTTCACCTTCAAGGTGTAGATCCATTGAGTCACGGAGAATGATGGCTTCTGTAAATGTGCCTGTTTCTTTATTCAGATCCAGAACACCTTCTTTGGCAGTAAGTTGATCGGTGCTGTTACTGACGGAGACATTGCCTTTTGCTTTAATGGAACTTTGTTCAACGTCATAGGCAATCCAGTCAGCTTTGATGGTTATCTCGGTTCTTATGCGAGGTTCTGCGTCGAGCATGATTTCCTGAGTACCCCCCCCCTCATCAACGGTAGCAGGATTTTCTTCAAGTAAAACCGACCAGGCAGAAGTCTGGGCGTCTTCTTGCTCCTGTTTGGGAGGTAAAATACGCAATTTAGTGAGGACCACATTGCCTTCAGCAATAACACTTTGAGGGTTTTCAAAGCGCAGGACTTTATCTGCTTCAATCTGCCACTCGTCGGTATTAATGGTGTCTGCCTGAAGAACGGCGGGCTGAACAATCAAGGCAAGTAATGAGCCGAGGCAGAGGGAAAGTGTAGCAGAGGTCGGTCGGTTAAAGAGCTTTGTCACAGGTAACTCCCTGAAGGTTCATGGTATTTCCATGTTAAACGGTGTTGGGTGTTTAACGTGGCTGTTGATAAGAAAATGTTTGTACAGGCTTGCTAACTGATCACCTTGCGAAAAAGAGGTAAACTCACTGTAACCCTGATTGCTAAAGGACAATTTGATCAACGTACGAAATGTACGAGGATGGGCGGTTGGTGTCAAGTTTAAAATCACATATTTGCCTTGATAATAACGGGAAATTGTTTTATTTTCGTGTTGTATTATAGTGTGTTTTCGTAAAGAAGAACAGTATTTTTCTTGCCTTCTTCCTGGAAAGCATTATTTGTAGGCACTCATAAGTTAAACATCGTCTTTTTCTCTGCACCTCAGCAGCAAGTCTTCTCCGTTGATACGTCGTTTAAATGAACCTTGCAAAAAGCGGTTTCCGCTTTTCACTTATGTGCCGTGTTGTTGCAAGACTGCGTAGATTGCAGTATAGAAGGATATGGTAAAAGTATTGATTTACCCTTTGCTGCAAGTACTAAGTGCATCAATAGAGTAATGAAAAATGGGGCATTCCCTGGAATATTGTATAAAGAAAGGTTTGAGTAAAAAGAAGCTTAATCTTTCTTTCAAAAGAAATGTCGGGAACTTTGCAGGGTTGTTAGAGATAACATAAAACTCCCTCAAGGCTTGGGCTGGTTACTTGTACTATACACATTGAGAACCGGTCTTTAGCAAAGTGATGATAAAATGTAATACTGGAAAAACGTTCTTGATTGTCGTTTGTTCCTGTTAAAAAAAACGTAACATTCCTTAATAAAGGGATGGACACAAAAGTTCCGAAATGGGCCTGGCTTTTTTTCGGTAAAGGAGAATTATGGTAGATAAAAAGGCAGAGCCAAAGGAAAAGGCTGTGCAGGAAAAAGCTGTGAAAAAAGCTTCAACCGGAGCCTGGTGGAAGAGTACGGCTAAAAAGGAAACGGTCAAAGAAGTATCTGATACAACTACATCCAAACTTGAATCACCGGAGTCTGAGAAAAAAGCGGCTCCTAAACCAAGGAAAAAAGCAACTTCCCCAAAGAGTCCTGCCAAGCCTCGAACACCTCGAAAGAGGCCAGCTCCCAAGAAAAAACCAGTCAACAAGGTAGAGAAAGTAGCAACAATAGAGCCGGAACAACCTAAGGTTTTGTCGGATTCCGGGAAATCTCTGGCCGGTTCACAGATAGTAGCTGAGCCGGTAGTTGCGCCAATAGCCGAGCCAATAGCCGAGCCAATAGCCGAGCCAGTAGCTGAAAAAACTGAAGTTTCTGAAGAGTCACAGCCAAAAGCAAGGCCATCACGTTCTCGTGGTCGGAGTACACAGAAGGCAAAGAATCCAGGGACAGGAAAACAGCCGCAACCGGCAGATGAGAAGCCACTTCCCAAGGAGAATCTGCAAACGTTAAAGCTTCTGATCAACGCTGAGGAACCTGAAGAATGTCGTTTAGCACTTCTCGCTGATGGACGTCTCGAGTCTATTCACGTCTCCACCGTTTCTTCCAAACAGACTAAAAACAATATTTATAAAGCCAAAATTGTAGCCATTGAGAGTAGTCTCCAGGCTGCCTTTGTTGACTACGGTACTGATAAAAACGGATTTCTTCCTTTTAACGAAATCCATCCTGAATATTACAAACAGGAAATCAGCGAGGAGAGCAAGCGTTATATCGAGCAGCATCAGTGGAAAAGACTGAGAGTGACCGATGTGCTTGAACGTGGGCAGGAAGTTCTTGTGCAGGTAGTAAAAGAAGAAGTGGGGAGTAAGGGGGCTAATATGACCACCTATCTTTCCATTCCAGGGCGTGGTGTGGTGTTGATGCCCGGTTCCGATTCTAGGGGTATATCGAGAAAAATCAGTGGCGAGGAGCGTCGTTCGCAGTTGCGTGAAATCATGGACTCCCTGAATATTCCCGAGGGAGTGGGTTGGATTGTTCGAACTGCAAGCTCCGATGTTACCAAAACTGCTCTCACTAAGGATGTCCGTTCATTAGCTAAGCTCTGGAAGGAGATCAAACTGAATGGGCAGATGCTCGAAGGTGTGGGCAGGGTCTATCAGGACCACGATTGTGTTCTGCGCTTTCTCCGTGAACATTTTGATCCGGAAATTAAAGAAATTCTGGTTGATGACCTGGCTGCTCTCGAAAAAGTTAAAGATTTTCTCGATTTGCTCCCCACCAAACAGCAAGGCGCTAAGGCTCGGTTGCATAAAGGATCACGCCCTATTTTTAACCAGTTTAATGTGGAAGATCAGATTGAGTCGATTTATCAGCCTCAGGTACAGCTTCCCTCTGGTGGTTCCATTGTTATTGATCCCACCGAGGCTCTGGTGGCCATTGACGTAAACTCTGGTTCAACAGGGAAGGGCAAGAATTTCGAGGAATCGATATTTAAGGCCAACATGGAAGCTGCCACAGAACTTGCCCGCCAGTTGCGTCTTCGTGACCTTGGTGGCCTGATTGTAGTGGACTTTATTGATATGCGTATTAGTCGTAATATCCGTGAAGTTGAGCGTCAGGTGAAGAATGCCATGAGGCGGGATCGGGCCAAAGTTGATATCAGCAGGATTTCAAAATTTGGCCTTATGCAGATTTCCAGACAAAAGCTTGGCGCCCCTATCGAGACCAGTAATTATCGCGTCTGTGAACATTGTAAGGGGCGTGGTATTGTGCGCTCCGTTGAGACTCTGGCTCTTTTTTATCTGCGGCGCATTCAAACAGGAGCCAGCAGGAAAGAAGTGGTGAAAGTTGAATGTCATTTTCCGCTGGATGTCGCCCAGTATCTTCTCAATAATAAACGAAACGAGATAAGCGATATGGAATCCCGGAATAAAATAGATATTAT
This sequence comes from uncultured Desulfocapsa sp., assembly GCA_964538055.1. GTDB lineage: Bacteria > Desulfobacterota > Desulfobulbia > Desulfobulbales > Desulfocapsaceae > Desulfocapsa. The sequence continues at coordinate 29,266 of CAZIDU010000049.1, forward strand.
TATTGTTGCCGATCCCACTCTTAAACCTGCAGATCATGAAATTATTTGTCATAAACAGGAAAAAGCGAATACAGGTGGAAAACAGGCTTGAGTAAAAAACTGAACTGGGGTATATACTCCCTTCGCATGCACTAGTAGCTCAGCTGGATAGAGTACCTGACTACGAATCAGGGGGTCGCAG
>CAZIDU010000050.1:0-29372 GCA_964538055.1 uncultured Desulfocapsa sp.
TTATGTCATTGTTTTTACTCAGTGATGTTCAATTCTTTGCAACACCTTTTAATAGCAATCATTAAAAAATCACGTCTTTTTTTGATTTTTTTCTCATAATAATTCATATCATATATATTCGTTTTCTACATTTTATGTCAAAAACATTTTCCAGTCTTTATTTTTTTGGTCGTCCTTTCAGCCCTCTATACAGTGCAATAATGAAAGCAAGAGAGGCTCTTTATCTCAAGGGGATTAAGAGAAGCTACAAACTCAATGTACCCGTTATATCCGTCGGTAACCTCACCATGGGAGGAACTGGTAAAACACCTGTGGTTGCGATGCTTGCCTCACTCCTTTTAGAAAGAGGTTTTAAACCAGCTATTATTTCCAGAGGATATGGTGGTGCTGCTGATAAGAAGGTAAACGTGGTATCCGATGGCAATGAAATATTTATGGATGCCAAAGCGGCAGGTGATGAACCCTGTTTTCTGGCAGCCAGTCTTTCAGGCGTACCGGTGCTTACTGGTATTGTAAGGATCCTTCCGTGCCGCCACGCAATCGAAAAACTTGGCTGTAATGTCTTGATTCTTGACGACGGTTTTCAACATATGTCAGTACAGCGCGACCTTGATCTTGTTCTTTTCAGTGCCGCTAAGCTCGCAGGAAACAGCAGAGTGTTTCCAGGCGGTGATCTTCGCGAACCCGTTACCGCCCTTAAACGAGCCCATGCATTTGTACTCACCGGAATGACCGAAGAGCTCAAAGAACGTGCTAAACAATTTGCACAGCTCTTAGAGGATCGTTTCCCTGAAAAGCCAGTTTTTTTCACTTCTTATCAGGCTGTTGGGGCTCCATCACTGGCCGACGGGAAGATACGGTCCCTATCAACGCTTCCCTCCCCGCTCTATGGCTTTTGCGGAATTGCCCAACCGGAACTCTTCCAGGAAAGTCTCAAAGAAAATGGCATCCTTACTGCTGGATTCATGCCTTTAAAAGACCATCAGCCTTTCACACCTTCTCTTATAAAAAAGATTATACAACAGGCGGAGCAGTGTGAGGCAAAGGGAATAATAACCACAGAAAAAGATCTTGTAAAAATAGAAAAATACAGCTTTAAGCTACCCTGTTTCAGCCTCAAAATGGAAGTGAAAACTGAAGTTGAATTTGGAATTTTTTTCGATAAAACATTCCCGAATACTCTATAAAAATAAATCACAAGCTCACTTATCTTCCTCTCTATTAGTGAACGAGGCCTCACCAAAAAGATGTCAATTTCCACTCAGTTGTGTCATTGAAGACACAGTAGTCACCATATACGTCAAAAAAGACACCAGCACCTATCTACCTGTTTTCCCGTCGAACCAACTCACCACACTCCGCAACCGACGTGTACAACAAGATGGCATGTTTTATGCAACATAAAGTGTTGTAATCAAATGAAACACTTTATTTTATTCACATATAAGGATTTACAATGGCTTCAATTTCACTTAATCCACATCAGCATACATTGAAAAAATCAGTTAGTTGTTATGGAGTTGGGCTTCACTCTGGCGACCCGGTTACCCTTACCATTAGACCAGCCTCTGAGAATTCAGGAATTCGTTTTTTCCGCACCGACCTTGACGACAAAAATGGCATTCCGGCTCATATGGATAAGGTAGTTGATACCAGACTGGCCACGACCATTGCAGACAAGGAAATGTACGTTTCAACAACTGAGCATATAATGGCCGCCCTCCAGGGATACGGCGTTGATAATGCTACCCTTGAACTTGATGGCGCTGAGGTACCTATCATGGATGGTAGTGCAGGCCCCTTTATGCTGCTGCTCAAAAAAGCTGGCCTAAAAAAACAAAAAGCCACGCGCAAAGTCCTTCGCATCACCAAAGAAATTATTTTCACTTCAGGCGACACAGAAATTAAAATTCTCCCCTACGAAGGTTTCAAGATCAGCGGGGAAATCCAATTTGAAGACTCTCTTATCAAAACCCAATCCTATTCCCTTGATCTCACCGCCGAAAATTTTGCCAAAGAAATCTCGCATGCCAGAACATTCGGCTATGTCGAACAGGTTGAAGAACTCTGGGCCAATGGATTGGCTCAAGGTGGAAACCTTGATAACGTCATTGCCATTCACTGGGACAGACAGTCCATTCTCAATGATGGCGGATTACGATTCAGCGACGAATTCATCCGTCACAAAGTTCTCGATCTCATTGGTGACTTAGCTCTTTTGGGTTGCCCTATACTCGGCCACGTAATTGCTACTCGTTGTGGACACACCCAGCATCTTGCCTTTATGAAAGCACTAGTGCAGGCGACAGATTGTTGGGAGATTGTTGAACTTGAAACAAATGGAGACCTGTCTGTTTTCCATCAGGTTGCATCAACTACAAAGGCCATGAGTAAACAGATCATCCCACTTATAGTTCCACAACAACTCAGTTCCGCTAACAGGATTGTAAACGCCCCCTGCTGACGGCAACGATAGCACTCTCTGCACTTTGGCAGGGAGCCCAACCGACCTATAAGAAAATCCTATTCACCGATAATTTTCACCAGCACTCGTTTTTTCCTCCTTCCATCAAATTCTCCGTAAAAAATTTGTTCCCAGGTTCCAAAGTCCAATTGTCCATCAGTTACTGCGACGACAACTTCCCTTCCCATAATCTGACGTTTTAGATGGGCATCAGCATTGTCCTCGTATCCGTTATGCCTGTATTGTTCTACAGGGGCATGTGGCGCCAGTTTTTCAAGCCATACTTCATAGTCATGATGCAAACCTGATTCATCATCGTTGATAAATACGGAGGCCGTGATGTGCATGGCGTTACAGAGTAGCAGTCCATTGGAGATACCACTCTTCTGAAGACATGCCTCCACCTGACTTGTAATATTAATAAACGCCCTTCTGCTTGGTGCTTCAAACCAGAACTCTTCACGGTAGTGCTTCATGGTCAATCTCCTTTGTTTTATTATTCAATCACATTTTCCGGTGAACGCTAACAAGTTCCCGCATCCTCACACCATTTCAGTGAAATCATAAAAAAAAGGCCTGACAGAATCACTTCTGTCAGGCCTTTTTTGATTATATATCCTGAGGACCCTAGGAGAGCTATCGCACCTCAACCCCATTAGCCTGAAGAGCCGTTTTCACCTCAGCGATGGGTACTTCCCTACGATGAAAGATCCCTGCCGCAAGAGCAGCTTCAGCATCAGTCTCCTTAAAGACATCGACAAAATGAGCAGCAGACCCGGCCCCTGAGGACGCGATAACCGGTATACTCACCACATTTTTAACATGGTTAATCAGTTCAAAATCAAACCCGCTGTTGGTGCCATCCTTATCAATACAGTTTAAAAGAATTTCCCCGGCTCCAAGAGCTTCACAACTGGCAGCAAGCTGTACCGCATCCAAATCACGTCCTTCCCGCCCACCTCTCACCGTACATTGATACCAGCAATACTCCTCACCATTTGGACCGGGAACAGTAGTTTTGATGGTATTATGTTTGGTGTCTTCAGGTTTTTTCACATAGACACGCCTAGGGTCAACGGAGATAACCACAGCCTGGGCCCCATAAACATATGAAATCTGCTCAATGGAACTTCTGCCGGTTTTCATCCCAGTTTTCAGGTATTCTTCAGCTGTGTAACAGGCGTCGGAACCAATAGAGATTTTATCGGCACCGGATCGGAAATATTCAGACGCGACATCAAGTGAAGTGTATTCCTTACCATTAGAATCAGTAAATTCACGAATACCACCACCAATGGTAAGAGGTACAAAGACATTTTCGGAAGTCCTTTGCAAAACTTCGAGCATAGGTTGGTCTTCCATGGGAAAATCTCTAAACCCTGTGATATTTAAGAACGTTATCTCGTCAGCACCTTCTTCGTAGTATCGTCGTGCAAGTTCCACAGGTTTCCCCAGATTTCTCACCTCTCCCTTGTCACGAACATCATACTGATCGCCTTTGGTAACAACCAGATCTCCGTTATCATTGGTTCGGACATCAAGACAGGCAATGACGCGTTTTGCCATCCTGGTCTCCTGGTAAGTATCGGGAGCCTGCCTGGTTGAAATATTTATGCTGTCAGTATTTCCTGATTGAAGATAATTTCCAAGAATATTCAAGCCAGCAGCACCACTTTTTTCGGGATGAAACTGAAATGCAGTTACGTTCCCCTTCTGGATACCACTTACAAACTCTTCACCATAGTTCGTTGTGGTGAGCAGCCACTCTTTATCCATCTCTTCAAGAGTTGCCCGGTAGGAATGGACAAAATAGAGCTTTTCATCCTTATATCCGGCAAACAAAGGTGATTGCTTATGCAGGTTTACGCCATTCCAGCCAATTTGGGGAACAGAAAGACTGCTTTCAACAAAGCGTTTCACCTGTCCTTTTAATATGGATAGCCCGGCAACTCCCGGTGATTCTTCGCTCCCCTCAAACATGGCCTGAAGGGCCACACAAATCCCAAGAACAGGCTTATCGGACTTCATTCGTTCTATAAGGGGCTCAACAAAACCATCCCGGCGAAGACGATCCATGACCGAACCATAGCTTCCCACACCGGGGAAAATTAATCGTTCTGCATTGAGGATATCGGCAGGACTTTTAACATCCTGTACAGTATAACCGAGTTTTCTAATAGCATTCCTGACGCTTCGGACATTGCCGGCGCCGTAATCAAGTAAAGTTATCATTTTTATATTTATGCTAATGGCTGATAGTATTTTCCGTTGGCACAGCCGCGACAGAGATTCTTTCCATCCTGCTCGACATCGCGACAATCCTGGACCCAGTCACCGCAACTTTCGCATTGAATGCGTTTAAGCGGTCGTCCCGGCATATCCTCTTTCGGAATATCCACATGGACCTCGTCCACGGTGAACAATTTTTCTTCTGGCATGACGCGATAGGCGCCAAGTTGCCTCTGGTATTTGTTTACAATTTCAGGACAATATTTTTTTGAAAGCTCACGTGACTCTTCCCGGGCAACAATACGAACAGCCTTACCGGTATCAAGATTCACGAAGGTGGCAGCCATAACACCATAATCTATCCAGCGCATGGAACGTTTCCCGAGACTGCAACCTGTCACCGATTGAATGGCATCCGTTGCACAGCGGTCAATTTCCACCAGCACGTAAAGCTTTTTACGATCAAGCCCTCTTGGATCCTGTATTTCAATAGCCTCCAAACCCAACATGGACATTCTCACACCAATAACCTGCCCAGCACAGATATGGCCATGAACTTTGGTAGATCGTTCCAGCAGGACATCAAATGATTCCATCATTGTTCTCCAGAATAATTAAGCTACATACTTTATCAATTAATTTACAATACTCAGCCGCCTATGCAGTGTCAACAGGCACTAGAACTCAAACCCTTTTTGAGCTTTAACACCAGATTGATAGGGATGCTTGATCTCTTTCATTTCTGTCACAAGATCAGCACACTCAATCAATTTATCAGAGGCATAGCGTCCGGTAATCACCACATGCTGTTCCCGAGGTTTCTCTCTGAGCGCCAAAAGAACCTCCTCTTCTTCAAGTATTTTATAATGAGGAAGATAGGTCAGTTCATCGAGGATAACCATTGAGTATTTATTGGCTCGAATGACTTCCTTCGCAAAACTCCACGCCTCAAGGGCTACCTGTTTATCCTTTTCAAGGTCATCAGATTTCCAGGTAAAGCCTCGTCCCATCACATGAAAATCAAGTAATGACGAAAAGTTTTTGGCGGCTTCCAGCTCCCCGTATTTCCAGCTCCCTTTAATAAACTGGATAATACATACTCTATGGCCATGTCCAAGAGCCCTGAATGCAAGGCCTAAGGACGCGGTGGTTTTCCCCTTACCGTTTCCGGTAAAGACTGCGACAAGACCTTTGGTTTTGGTATTATTTTGCTTTTCGTGTTCCATGACTGAAACTCCTGTCATACAATTTGGATACTGCCTCAAGATCAGTATCAGCAAAGACCCTGCCAACACAGATCAGTGCAGTTTTTTTGATACCGGCCTCTTCAACCTGTGCTGCAATAGTGTTCAGGTTTCCTAAGAGAATTGTTTCATCATCCCATGTCGCTTTTTCAACTATTGCCACAGGAGTATCCTCAGGATACCCACCGGCTATCAATTCCTGCACCACCTTATCCATCATCGACACGGAAAGAAAAATAAGCATGGTCGTCTGATGACTGGCCAGAAGGCGTAACTTTTCAAACTCGGGGACTGGAGTGCGTCCCTCCTGACGGGTAATGATCACAGTCTGGGCAACTTCAGGGAGAGTCAACTCTGCATTGAGCGATGCTGCTGCACCAAATGCTGAACTCACACCCGGCACAACATAATAGGGAATTTGCAATGCATCGAGTTCCTGCATCTGTTCTTTGATTGCCCCAAAGATAGAAGGATCGCCGGTGTGAAGGCGCACAACATGCTGTCCTTTGTTCCAGGCAGTGGAGAGTATCAGTATAATTTCATCAAGATTCATTCCCTGTGAGTCATAAATATCAGCCGTACAGCCTTCAAGAATCTTTTTATTCACAAGACTCCCTGCATAGACAATACAATCGGCCTCATCAAGCAAGCGCCTTCCCTTTACGGTAATAAGTTCCACATCCCCGGGGCCGGCACCAATTATGGCTATGGGCGCGTTATTATTTTCTCCGTTACTCATCACCTTGCTCCTGTTGTGGTTTGCTGCCTACAATAACTTTTATGGGATTAAAACACTGTTTTTCTTCAAGAGGATACCTGAAACGCTGCACTGTAATTTCACTTATTTCAACTTCAAATCCGAGTCTGTGTAAAATCTCAGGGGCAAGCTCTGCGGTTTTTGCAATAACTGCATTAACCACAACAATTCCTCCAGGAAGAAGTTTATCAGCGCAATATTCAAGAATTGCCTGTAGATTACCGCCGCTCCCTCCAATAAATACCCGGTCGGGTGCTGGCAATTGTTTCAAGGCATCCGGGGCAGCTCCCTTGGTGAGCGACATATTTATGACCCGGAAACGTTTGATATTGTCTTCTATGTTTTTCCATTGTTCCTCTTCTTTCTCAATGGAAAAGATATTACTGTCAGGGCAAAGCCGGGCAACCTCCAATCCAACGGACCCAGAACCTGCACCGACATCCCAGATAACGCCATTTTGAAGCAGGCGCAAAGCGTGAATAGTGGCAGCTCTGACTTCATTCTTTGTAAGCAGGCCACGACTGTGACAGATCTCTTTTTCCTGTAGCCCAAACACTGGAAACATTTTTTCCTGCTTCAACACCTCGGGGTTCAGTATAATCATGACGTTGGGCTCAGAAAAAGTCCCTGCGACTATTTCAGACAAGTCGCCACTCACCAGCCGCTCCGACGGAAACCCAAGACTCTCTCCAACATGGCAGACAACGCTACCCGTAATGTCCCTATCAGTTTGCAGCAGTATGCTCTCGGCAATGGCATTTGGGCTGTTCACAGGATCTGTTAAGAGAAAAACCTTAGGGTATTTCAGCACTCTTGAGGCAGTGTCTTTATTGCTGCGCCCATGAAGACTGATGAATTTCGCATCATCCCAGGGAAGTTTAAAACGTGCAAAGGCTAGCTGCATCGAGGACAGCGCAGGATGCACTTCTATTAAATATTCGGGAAAAGCTGCAATCAGGCGGCGACCTATTCCGAAAAACAGAGGGTCACCGGATGCCAAGACGACAACATCCCCTTCAGCAAGATATTCCTGCATGCAGGCTATACAATCAGCCAAGGGAACAACGGGAATCAATTTTGGGAGTGGTTCATCCTTGAATTCTTCCCTTACTGTATCATACAATCGTTTTCCAGCCACGACAGCAACGGAGTTATTAAGGGTGGCTCGGATCAGGGAATAGTCCATGCCGCAGTTGTCCAGACCAAAGAGATGAATCCTTGCAGCCATTGTCATTCCCCCTCCGATGTTTTGACAACAACTGTGCTTGTTGCATCGACCAGATAAACAATGACCTCAAGCCCTGAAACCTTCTCTGCATAGAGGCGTGCGGCCTCACAAACCTTACGAATCATATGAGCTTCACCGCGATCAAGCAATCTCCCATAAATTTCACGGGCGGTATTTGATCCATCAAGGGCAGCAATCAGTTCATCACTGCAACCAAGCCCACTTAAAAATCTCAGAGCTGCTTCCACTTCCAGCGCTCCGTTGCGAACATGGGTCTGGGGAATTTGCATCCCTGCCTTCATTACCTTGGCCCACATTGCAGCAAGATGGATTGTGGTGAAAGTATGTTTTGCAGCTTCAAGCAATGAAAAGTGAAGATAATCACCCATCATTGCCTGAGCTTCTTCAGGCAGGCCCAAGATCTCCTGAACCGCTCTTTCCGAGGTTCTGCCAGTGGAAAGTATGATTTCTTTAAGCCCTGCCTCCTTCGCCACATCCATGGAGGTTGCGATGGTTGCTGTCCAGGCATCGGCTGACACTGGGTGAACAATACCCGTTGTACCAAGCACCGAAAGCCCCCCGACTATCCCTAATCGATAGTTCAGGGTCTTCCCGGCAAGTTCCTCACCGTCTGGAATGGAGATAACAATATCCAGACAACAGTCAATCTCCCTGCCGGTTTCCATAAGAGCCTCTGTCACAGCTTCCCGAATCATTTTTTGAGGCACAGGATTAATTGCGGGATTCCCAACATCAACGGCAAGCCCTCTCTTGGTAACTCTACCGACCCCGGTGCCGCCATGAAGGATCAAGTTTTCAGCATTGCCAGAGACTGGTTTTCCATACTGGACAGAGGCATCAATCCTAGCACCATTGGTTACATCGGGATCATCCCCTGCATCTTTTATGACAGACGCCATGGAATCCTGTTTATCTGGACCAGTGAAGTGTGATTGAACAATACTAAACCTGACCCTTGATCCATCTGGAAAAGGTATTTCTACGGTTTGCTGTGCCACACCAGTAAAAAGTAACAAGGCCGCTGCTTTTGAGGCAGCTGCAGCACAGGCACCAGTGGTGTATCCAGATCGCAATTTTTTTTTCATAAAATAGAAAAAGACCGTTCTGCAGGACAGAACAGCCTTCCAATTGACAAGCAGTTTAAAAAACAGGAGAAAGGCAATAGTTCAGTTAATAAAATCCTGAAAGCAGGCCATTGGATAGCACGATTATTCGTCAATTGCAAACATCAATATTGCGATCATCGCCCTTTGAAACTCAGTGAATCGCTTTGAAGTTAAATTCACCTCAGGTAATGTTTATTGTCTGGTGACGGCGTTAGGTGTCACCCCGTAACCCGACAAAAAGCTGCTCAATTTATCAGGTTACTGGATTTTATAATTTCGCCAATTTGTACTGGTTCTTCCCGTTTCTTTTTGCTTCGTACATTGCCCTGTCGGCTTGTTTTATCAGTTGTTCAGATTCATTACCGTGCTCCGGATGAAGAGCAATACCTACACTCGCACTGACCGACAACATATTTCCCTTCCAATGTATCGGCTTGCGCACGGATTGGATAACATTACTTCCAATTTTCCCGACAATAGATTTATCGTTTATTTTGGGCAAAACAATCAAAAATTCATCCCCCCCAAGTCGTGCCACGGTGTCCATCTGCCTAACGCTACACTTGAGCCGCTGAGCAACTTCTTTGAGCACATGATCCCCAGCATCATGTCCATTATTGTCGTTGATTTCTTTAAAACCGTCAAGATCGATAAAAATCACAGCCAATGTATCATTTCCTCGTCGAGCTCTTGCGAGGGCATTCGACAGTCGATCCAGGCAAAGATGCAATGATGGCACGCCCGTTAACGGGTCATGGTGGGCCTCTATCAATTTTTGCGCCATTTGTTCCTGTAAAAGCTGTTGGCGATAGATCATGATAGCCAGGCCGAACAACACGACTAAGCTTCCTACCATGAGAATAGAAAAGTCTCGAACTTCCAACCGCCAAGGTGCCAAAGCTTCGTCTTGATCCAAACCAACCGCGACCAGTAATGGCCATCGTGAGGTGGCACGGTAGCTGATAATGTATGTTGAGTCACCAACCGCGATGGGAGCCTGGATAAATGTGCCCCAATCCTTATTGGGAAGATATTTAGCGAACAGGGAATGGTTGACATGATTCTCGTTACCGAGGTCTATAGAATAGGGGCCACCTGTCACCAATAACTTCCCATCATAACGGTAGTAGGCCACAAAACCATTATTACCGATATCAAGAGCATGGATTTGTTCCTGGAAAAAACCCGGGTTAACAACGGCCAAGGCAACACCCACAAAGACACCGGCGTCATTAACTACAGAACGCGCCATTATCAAGTGCCACAGACCTGTGATCTCGCCATCTGGTGAGACTTCACCTAACAATCGGCCCGGACGGGGGGTACTGATATAAAGTGGTGGCAATGTTCCTTCGCGGGCTTGAATAAAAAATGTTTCATGTTCAATGCTTGAAATCCCAGGTATTTCTTTTCGTGACATAGCAGTAATCTGACCAGTTCTATCCGCAAAAGCCACCTCACGAACTTGAGGGGATTCACTTAATAAAGTTTGCAGAAACAAATTTCTGTTATGACCTTCAGCCCATCCTCCTGGCCTCATAGTGATTGCAATGTTGGTGAGAATAAGATCTACTGCCTGGATCGTCCGATTATTGGCCTCCTCGATGATGCGTACAAGATTCGCAGTGTTCACTTGCACCGAGACAATCGCCCGTTCTCGCCCTTTCAGGAGCTGATGTGTCCATATTCCGACGAAAAGGAGGAATACCACAAAAGCAAGGAACAAGACGCCGTAGCGCCCTCCCAACCATGATACTTTAGGGGTATAAAAATGAGACATAATAGATTAAGCAGATTGACATAAGTATTTCAGATAAATTACGTTTAAATATACTAGAGAGTATATCTAGATTATCATATTGCTTTTAGCATTGAAAATGCTAATTCCATATTAGAACGTATAACTATTTCCCATCAAAAGGTAACATGAAAATTTTATTAAAATTCACGGTTAATGTCTGTGTTTTAATTCTATCTTTAACTGGATCAGCTCTGGCCGGACATTTGGAGAAAATCCAAGCCAACAAAGTTATTCGTGTTTGTCACTGGCCCGCATATTATGGAATTTCTTTTGTTAATCATAAGAGTGGCAAGCTCGTAGGCATTGATATTGGTCTGGCTCACGAATTGGCAAATGACCTTGGTGTCGAGCTCCAATTTGTGAAGACCAGCTTTGCAACCTTCATTGATGACATACAGGCAGACAAATGTGATATCGCAATGTTTGGTGTCGGTGTCACCAAATCTCGTGCCCAGCACCTTGATTTCAGTGAGCCATACCTGAGAAGCGACATCTATGCCATAACCACCAAGACCCATCCGACGATGACGTCATGGAAAGACATGGATAAAGATGGGCACATTCTAGTGGTGCAAAAGGGAACGTTCATGGAGGATGCCGCCATGAACTTCAAACACGCTTCAATTATCTCAGTAGTTAAATTTCAGCAAAGGGAAAAAGAAGTGCAGTCTGGACGTGCAGATGCGTTTCTCACTGATTACCCCTATGGAAAGAAGATCTTGAACACCTATGATTGGGCCAAGCTGCTCGAACCGACGGAATCATTCTACGAAATAAATTACGCTTACGCTATCAACAAGGGAGATGCGGAGTGGCTTGCCCGCATTAATACTTTTGTAAAACTAATTAAGAACGATGGGCGGCTGAAAAAGCACGCTGAAGAGAACGGGCTTTTACCGATTGCATATTTAGATTAGTCAATTCCGGTCATTCTTGAGGGTCTTTATCGCCCTTAAACCGGCTATGTCATCAGATAAGAAAGAGTGGGGCACCTATGATAAGTAGGTCAAGCGTTGAAAGGACCTTATATCATAAAAAGAACTCACCCGGCCTCATAAAAATAGTCTGCAACAAAAACTTCATCTATCTGATCGGCCCGCATATACTTCTCAGCATACTCCCTGTAGAGCCCTGACTTCAACAGCAATTCAAAAAGATCAGGACAGATATGCCCATCATTTCTCATAAAACTCATGATTTTAAGACAGCTGCTGAGGGTCTTGGGTTGTTTATAGGGTCTGTCGGCTGCAGTTAATGCCTCAAAAATATCAGCAACAGCCATGATCCGTTCAGGGATGGACAGCTGATCAGCTGTTAAACTTCGAGGATAGCCACTGCCATCCATTTTTTCATGATGATTACCAGCCCAGTCAGGTACCCTTCTAATTTCCTTAGGAAATGGCAGTGCATTGAGCATCTCAATAGTCTGCACAATATGATCATTAATTTTATAACGCTCTTCCTCGGTGAGGGTCCCTTTCGCTATGGATAAATTATAAAGTTCCCCCTGATTATAGCTGTAATCCGGAACGGGCATGGTTATATGCCAGGGATTATCTCCGTAGGGATTTCCACCATCAAGACGAGTAAAAATATGCTCCCTCCTATCGGCCAGCAGAGTTTCACTTACAGGTAAGGTGATAGGCGTATCCATATCAGTTCTTGATTCTTCATCACTGGACAGTCCCAGGCGATTATCAAAATTACGCTGCCATAGCTGCGCTCCTATCTTTTCCAAACGTACCACCTTCTCAGGTGCCATGTATTCTCCTCCCATATTGCATTCCGCAATATAGGAAAAGTCGTCCTGTAACTCCTGCCTCCGTGTATCTCTATTTTTTTGAAGCTGCAGCTCCTGTTCGGGGCTTTCCAGAAGTCCCCTGTAAAAAGCTATATCGGCATCACGCCAGAGAACCTCAAAACGGGTCCGAACCTCATGGATTCGATTATATATGGTTTCTAGCTTGGTTGCTTTATCAACAACATACTCAGGAGTGGTTACTTTTCCACAGTCATGAAGCCAGGATGCGACAAAAAGTTCATAGTGTTCATCTTCAGAGAGCTCAAAATTTTCAAAGGGTGCATCCGTTGTGGACGAGGCCGCTTCAGCAAGCATAACCGTAATCACTGGAACACGCTGGCAATGCCCTCCGGTATAGGGGGATTTTGTATCAATGGCTCCGGCAATCAAACGAACAAAGGAATCAAAGAGATCCTTTTGGGCCCGGATAAGCCTGTTATTGTCAAGTGCCAGCGCCGCATTTGAGGCAAGTGCTTCAACGTACGAAATCTTATCTTCAGAAAAGTTTATTATCCCGTCAGCAGAGTCTCTGGCATTCACAAGATGAAGGATACCAATTACTTCATCCTGACGATTTAAAAGGGGAATAAGCAGAAGCGAATAACATTCATATCCTTTCTTTTCGTGTAATTCTACGACGGGAAGCGATCCATCTGCAGAGAAATCACTTAAATCATTAATAACTCTGGCATGACCACTTTGAATGACGGCTTCCTCAATGGATTGTATGGCAGAGCCATCCTGGTCAAAGGTTATGGCGGCTAATGGAATGTCATCATTTACAAAACACACATCAGATCGACTATTACATATCAGCACATAAGAAAAACTTTTTTCATTATCACTGACCAAACCGATACCACCTCCATCTGCACCGGCAACGGATTGTGCCTCAGCCACGATCATTTCAAGCACTTTATCCATCTGTTTTTCTGCAGAGAGAGCGCGTGCAATTTCAACAAAACGATTGATAGCAGTCTGCATCACCGTCATACTCGAGGCAAGTTGATCAACCTCACAAATCCGCGATTGAACTGTAAGCGGTGTGGCCAATCTAAAATTTCTTATATTTTCAGCCTGTATGGAAAGCACACGTAAAGGTTCTGCAATGCGACGTGAAAAATAGATTCCGAGGCCCAGTGCTGCAATCACCACTGAAAATAAAATCAAAAAATTGCGTTTCCGGGTTGCCTGAATATTAACCATCAACTCCTCAAACGGTGAAGCTATGGCAATATAGATCCCACTACTCATTTCTTTGTCAATCTGCCTCACATGTCCATACCATTTTTTACCATCAAGCTCTAAAACATGACCTCCATCAATATTTTTTACGATGCACTTTTGATAAAGAACATTGATGGCTCTTTGGGTAAGATCCTGAGCATATAGAGTGCCACGCTGATCCGACATCCTCAACTCCTGAAGTTTTATCAAATCACTCGCATTCGAACTTAAAATCAACCCTCCTTTTCTGTCCAATAACACTATTTCCGTTGACGGGGTCAGTTTTTGTTCTTGAAGAAGAACAGCAAGGGCACTCAGAACTGAGTCAGCCCCAACGACTCCTGTACCATCCCCCAATGAATGGGCCGTTGTAATGCCGATTTGTTGCGTGGTAAAAAGCAGGTACGGTTCGGAGATAGCAGTTTTATTACTTCCTATCGCCTCCTTGTACCACTCTCTCTCCCGAGGATCATAGCCCTTAAACACTTCATTTCTTGTCTCTAAAAGAGTGAGTTCTGAATCAAAATAGATAAACTGTACATGTCTGTTTTTGTCAGCGGCAGATGAAATTGTTTTTATACTATATGCGGCTTGGGCGGGAGCACCTGTGGCCTGACGCATCTGTTCACTGTCTCGTAGTGCCTGCACCATATAAAATGAGCCATCATTGTACCCGACATAAAAAGCCTCCATCCATGGAATAGAGACGAAGGATTGTCTGAAATAGGGCAGCATAACGGACATTTTTCCCGCTCCACCTACACCAAAGTCTTTTAACGTAGAAGACATTGTGACAAAACTTTTTACAGAATCAATAAGAACAGTGAGTTTTTCCTGGGTATTTTTTGAACTGAGTTCAAAAATATTTTCTGTAGCATCGAGAGTTCTCTGTTTCTGGGTTTCATAGGAATACAATGTAATACTCAACCCAAGGGCTATAAGGAGACTGCTAAAAATAATGCCTATAAGAAGTGAAAGATTGCATCGGAATACCTGCTTTGATCTTCCATTGTTGGATGTTTTTTTCTTCATGATCTATTCACTCTGGCGCTATCAAACATGAAATTTCTGTCACCCACTCTACTGCCAGTTCTTTTGCTTCCTGACTCAAGCAAGGCGGCATTTCTTTATCTATAACATGAAAACTGACAGCATACTCCTGCAACAGCGAATCCAGCTTCTGCCACTCCTCCCTGTTACTCACTACCTTTCCTTCACGGGTTTGCCAGCCATTTTTCTCCCAGCCTTTCAACCAATTGGTCGCGCCATCCTTTAAATAGCCTGAACTGGTATAAAGGTGTACAGGGAGACGTCTTTTCAGAGTGCGAAGGGCGTCACATGCAGACTGGATATGAATACGATTGGCAGAAGAATTCTCTATGCCCCCACCGATAACCTTAAAATGGTTTCGATATCTGAAAATAGCGGCCCAGGATCCAAGCTGTACTTTCTGTTTCCAGGTTATACCCATAAAGATATGAATGGCCGTTTCGTCACCCAGGGGAAGTGGGACACGGCCTCTTGCTGCGACAGCAAGAGCATCGGCACGTTCGTTATGGGGATCGTTCGCATGTCCCTTTACCCAGAGCCATTCCACCTCATGGCGTTTCATCTCTTTATCGAGGGCTTCCCAGAGATCGCGGTTCTTAACAGCTTCTTTTTCGGCGGTGAGCCAGTTATTGCTGCGCCAGTTAGTAATCCACTTACTAATACCGTTTTGCACATATTTGGAATCCGTATACAACTGCACTTTACTTGGACACGAAAGCGCCTGCATGGCTTCAAGTGACGCCTGTAACTCCATACGGTTATTTGTGGTTTTCTCAACCTTCCCGGACAACTCTCTTTTTTTGCCTTTTTCGGGCAGGATGACCACTCCCCAGCCACCGGGACCGGGATTAGGACTACAGGAGCCATCGGTATAGATTGTAACCTGGGGCAAAGACATAGGATATGATTCTCTTTTGAGTTTTTAAGACATTAGCAGTATTGTACAAAATTCATAATCATTAGAACAGACAATTATGGCAAAGTTTATGCGGTCCTTGATGAGAGAATAGAAGAGGCGTAGAAAAACAAGATGAATGACAGCTTTACCGAACATAAAGAACCCGATGAAATATTTTCTCCCTTAAATGCAAGACGATACGCTGAATTCTACTCCCTGGAGATGGATAGCTTTACAAAGGATATAGAATTTTACAGTGCTCATTGTAATAAAGGATTATCCGTTCTTGAACTTGGTTGTGGCACAGGCAGAATTAGCAGAGCTCTTGCAGCCTCTGGCTATACCGTCACTGGACTTGATCTCTCCTTAGCAATGCTCAAACACGCCAAAGAGCATTCGGCAAACCCTCCTTCCTATATCTGTATGGATATGAGCAAAATGGCATTAAGGCTAAACTTTGATCACATCCTTATTCCATACAACACTCTCAATCTCCTTAGGGATACCGCCCTTATCATTACATGTTTGCAACAGACACGCCATCACCTAAAACCCTCTGGGTCTCTTCTGCTGCAACTCCATATCCCCGATGCTGAGATGATCTCCAACAAAGGACAAAAGCACTTTCAATTCCAAATGTTCCCTCTTGGGCACAGACCAGGGAAACTCATCAAAGAAACGCTTCGCAACTATAATTATGACACTCAGGAAGTGTGCCTTGAAGAACGCTACCGAGTCAGACCAACTGACGACAGCACCTCAAGGGAAGACTTCAGACACATCATTCATCTTGCTGCTTTTCCGGTCCAACAGTGGCTGAACATACTCGAACATTGCGGATTTCAAAATTACACCCTCTTTGGTGATTTCAACTCACGCCCATTCAACCTGGAAACTGACTCCACCCTCCTGATTGAAGCATTCCCTTTAAAAAAAACATAAAAGATAATAAAAGTCCTAGTTCTTGATCTATGTCAAGGTCTCATTGGATGTGAATGGCTATACTCTTGTCCACACGATGCAGAAAACGACATGAGCCACTTGACATTCATTCCTTTCTGCAACATACTTACAAGAAGTTTTCATTATCAGAATAAATATAACGGAGGATTTACCCTATGTATTGTAATCAGTGCGAACAAACCGCCAAGGGCGTAGCATGTACCACCATCGGTGTTTGCGGAAAGACCGAAGAAGTTGCCGGACTTGAAGATCTGCTCACCCATGCCGTCCAGGGACTTTGTATTGTCGCTGATGCCGGCCGTAAAGTGAATGTAATTGACAATGCAATTGATATCTTTGTTTGTGAGTCTATCTTTGCATGCCTCACAAACGTTGATTTTGATCCTTCCCGTTTTGAAGATCTCATCTACAAGACAGTAAAACTTCGTGACGAGCTGAAAGGAAAAGTTGAAGCTGCCGGCGGAACCATCGATTCCAGCGCTGCTGCCCTTACCTTCACTCCTGCTGACACTCTCGTCGGTCTCGAAGAACAGGGTGCTGCTCTCAATTTTATCAACACCCTCGATGCCAACGAAGATCTGCAGTCTCTGAAACAGATCACCATGTACGGAATGCGCGGACTTGCAGCATACGCTGAACACGCAGCAATTCTTGGTCAGGAAGATGACGAGGTTTATGGCTTTGTTCATCACGCAATGGCAGCCCTTACCACCGACTTGGAACTTGGTGATCTTGTAGCACTAGCCTTGAAAACCGGTGAAGTGAATATTAGAGCCATGGAACTTCTCGATGCTGGAAATACCGGAACATACGGTCACCCGGTTCCTACAGAAGTACCTCTTGGACACAGACCAAATAAATGTATCCTTGTTACCGGCCATGATCTGAAAGACATTGCAATGCTGCTTGAGCAGACCCAGGGTAAAGGAATCGACATCTACACCCACGGTGAGATGCTTCCGACTCACGGATATCCTGAGCTGAAGAAATATGACCACTTTTACGGACACTTTGGCACTGCATGGCAGAATCAGCAGAAAGAGATGCCCAATTTTCCAGGCGCCATTCTCTTTACTACCAACTGCATCCAGAAACCAAAAGATTCCTACAAAGACAATGTATTTACCACCGGCCTTGTTGGCTGGCCCGATGTGAAGCACGTTGCCGGCAGTGGTGAAAAAGATTTCTCCGCAGTAATTGAAAAAGCCCTGGCCCTACCTGGATTTACCGATACCGTGGACAACGATACCGTTATGGTTGGCTTTGCCAGAAACACTGTTCTTGGTGTGGCAGACAAAGTAATCGAGGGTGTTAAATCCAAAGCTATTCGTCACTTCTTCCTTGTTGGCGGCTGTGATGGTGCCAAGCCCGGTCGTAATTACTTCACCGAGATGGCTGAAGAGATTCCACAGGATTGTATAATTCTCACTCTAGCCTGTGGAAAATTCCGTTTC
Source organism: uncultured Desulfocapsa sp. (assembly GCA_964538055.1). Taxonomy (GTDB): domain Bacteria; phylum Desulfobacterota; class Desulfobulbia; order Desulfobulbales; family Desulfocapsaceae; genus Desulfocapsa. The sequence continues at coordinate 18,244 of CAZIDU010000050.1, forward strand.
TTTGATAAAAAGCTCGGAGATATCGGTGGAATTCCCCGTCTCCTCGATGTTGGACAGTGCAACGATGCCTACTCTGCAATCCAGATTGCTGTGGCCCTTGCCGGAGCATTCGAGTGCGGCGTAAATGACCTGCCTCTCTCCTTTGTTCTCTCCTGGTACGAGCAGAAAGCAGTCGTCATTCTCCTGTCTCTGTTTAGCCTGGGGATCAAAGATATCCGTCTTGGACCCTCCCTTCCAGCATTCGTTACTCCAAACGTTTTGAATGTCTTGGTTGAGAACTTCAACGTTATGCCAATTGGTGAAACTGCGGCTGACGATCTGAAAACAATCCTCGGATAAGTTTTTAAGGTACCACCTCTTCGGGAAGTTCTTCTGCGACTTTCTGAAGAGTAGTTTTATGTTTTCCTCCTCCTGGCAGGGTACGTTGAGAGCTCCTCGTACCCTGCTTTTTTTATCTTTTTTTGTAACTATTCACCATGCTATTGAACGGCACAATATTTATCCGGTATCGGGGGACACGATCCCAATTCAAAAGACAAAGACGAATTGGGTCATGTCCCCAGTTTCCTACCAGCATATTCGTTATGCAATTCCGAATCAAACTCAATTTCGGTGAATAGTTACCTTTTTTTTATTGTGAATTATGGACAGTAACACGAACAAAAAGACATTCAGTGTCGTACCCGGTCTCAACATGGGCCTTTTTGACCCAGAAGATCTGGAAACCATACTCAAGGTTATTAACAAATATGACGTTCCAGCGACAAAAATCACTTCAGCCCAACGTCTTGCCTTACTTGGCATGGAACAGGATGAAATGGCAAAACTCCAGAAGGAGTTAAAAAATCATATCCGCATTACACCCAAAAACGGTGTCACCTATGTTCAATCATGCCCTGGCCCGAAGTGGTGCAAATTTGGAATCCGTGATTCACTTGCTCTTGGCAAAGAGCTCGAAAATCTTTCCATGGAAGAACCATTCAAGGCGAAGGTGAAAGTTGGTGTTGCCGGCTGCCGCATGTGCTGCACCGAACCCTATGTTCGTGATCTTGGATTTTTTGCCTCTAAAAAGGGTTGGACTCTTGTTTTCGGTGGCAATGGCGGCGGTAATCCCCGTATTGGCGATATTGTAGCTGAGGGGCTGAATGACGAAGAAGTCCTTGCTCTAGCAAGGAGATGCCTTACAGTATATCAAGAGGAAGCCAATCCCCATTCACGTTCCGCCCGACTTATGGAACGTTTTGGCATTGAAGCTTTCAAAAAAAGAGTGCTGGAAAAATAGGAGAAGAACGATGCAATGCCCCGGACAGGACAATAGATATTGGGACGGAGAAGCAGTCTTTGAAGCCCCCTGCCCTCACTGCGGTAATGAGCTTGAATTCTTTAAGGATGATTCTCAACGCAGTTGCAGGCAATGTGGAAAGCGTGTCTTAAATCCTCGCATTGATTTTGGCTGCGCAGCCTATTGTTCCCATGCCGAGCAATGCCTTGGATCCATGCCACCGGAACTTCTTGCCAAACAAAAAAACCTCCTTAAAGACAAGCTTTCCATTGCCGTTCGCAAACAGCTCATCGGCAAAGAAGATCTATATAAAAAAGCATGCACTCTTACTGACATAGCAGAACAACTCTGCAAAGATGAACAGCGTGGTGATATGGCTGCAGTTCTTGCGGCCACCCTTCTCTTCGATATCGAGACACCGACTGAGCTACTTGAAGAGTTGAAGGCAGATACTGGAATGATTGAAGCTGTCATCACACTCCTTAACCACCGCAGCAGTGACTCAGTAACAGAACAGGCCTCATCGGACATCTTTCACGACGCCTGCCTGCTTGCAGATCTCACAACAGATACAGACAGCAATACTAAGCCATCCTTCAAAACCCAAAGTGGACTAAGGGTTTTTTCCCAGAGATAACGTAAGACAAACTCGTAAAAACCTCAACTCTAAGATGGCTAAGTAAATTCCCTATGGTGAATAAAACTTCATCCAAACTACAACACGATTGAGTTCTTCAAAATTCTTTCAATTTCTCTAACCTGTAACAGGCATCCTCAAGAACAACCGGTTCTTTAGCAAAGCAGAAACGAACAAGATTTTTACCACTTTCATCATGATAGAAGGCACGGCCTGGTACGCTGGCGACCCCTGTTTTCTCGAGAATATAGAGAGCCTTCTCCCGGTCATCATTTCCAGGAATATGAGTAACATCAGCCATTACATAATAGGCACCCTGCGGTACAGCAGGTTTCAAGCCAATTTCCTCTAATACTGCACAGAAGCGGTTACGCTTTTCTTCATGTTCCTCTGCAATCTTTTGATAAAATTCAAAAGGAAGCTCGGCTAAACCTTGAGCAACTCCAAGCTGTAGCGGTGCAGGTGCACAGACATAGACCAGGTCATTAAATTGTGCAGCAGCCTCTATGACTTCGGGTGGTGCCATTGCATAGCCCAAACGCCAACCAGTCACACTGAAAATTTTTGAGAACCCGGAAATAGTCACCGTACGTTCACGCATACCAGGGATCAAAGCAGGTGGAATATGTTTACGGCCATCATATATAAAATGCTCATAGATTTCGTCAGAGAACAAAACCAGATCGTGTTCAATACAAATATCACGCAGCATCTCAAGTTCTTCCTGTGAAAAAACTTTTCCAGAGGGATTGGACGGATTGCTGATGAGAATAGCGCGGGTTCTACTGCTCAGGGCCTTTTCCAGAATTTCACGTGTCAGTTGCCAGTGCGGAGGATCAAGCCGGGCGTATTTTAATCCGCACCCTAAAGCAGCTAACGTGGAGGCGTGGTATCCATAGTAGGGTTCCAGCAAAACCACCTCATCACCTTCATCCAGCAGGGCCTGGGCTGTGGTGTAAAAAGCTCCGGTTGCCCCCTGACTAATCAATACCTCACTGGGAGAAACATCTAATTTGTAAAATTGTTTCATCTTTTCAGCAATGGCCCGTCGGAGTTCCGGCAGACCTTCTGTGGCAGTATATATATTATACCCATCATCCATGGCCTGTTTGGCACCATTGAGTACTGACTCCGGAACAGGCAGGTCACAAACCCCCTGGGCCATATTAATGCCTTGAAGGCGCATACATTCACGACTCATGGAACGGATTTCCGATTGAGAGATATGTTTGCCGCGTTGACTTATTTTAAGTGTCATAGTGAAGATGGAAATATGGAAGTTTATAAATTAATCAACTTTCTTACCTGTAGTAATTAATTGATTTGTTCAAAAATAGTTAGAATTTACATCAGACATACCAGATCCGGAAACTGGGGACACGATCCCAATTCAAAAGACAAAAACGAATTGGGTCATGTCCCCGGTTTCCTAGCAATTTATTCGTTATGCAATTTCGGCTCAAACTGAATTTCTTTGAAAAATTACAAAAAGACAAAGTCTTTGTTAATCTTTCAGCCTTTAGCCTTTATTAAGTTACTCATTCTGAACCGGGTTTATCAGTGTACCGATATTTTCTATCTCCACCTCAACCCGGTCTCCATGTTTAAGAGGACCGACACCACTGGGAGTACCAGTTATTATGATGTCTCCAGGCTCCATGGTAAAATTTCTGGATACAAATGCAATCAGCTGAGGAATTTCAAAGATCATATGCTTTGTATTTGACTCCTGAACAACCTTACCGTTGAGGCGGCAACAGATATCAAGGCACTGTGGATCTCCAATTTCCTCTGGTGAAACAATTACCGGTCCAATAGGGCCAAATGTATCAAGCGATTTGCCACGAAACCAGCCGGATTTATCACTACGCTGCAGGTTTCTCTGACTGATATCGTTAAAACAGGTAAAACCCAGAACATGGGTCATCGCTTCATTTTCATTAATATTCTTTATCCGGTCTTTGATAATGATCGCGAGTTCCGCCTCGTAGTCAGTACGACAGTCTGCGAAATCATAATCATCGAGGAAAGATGGTATAATAATTGGCTCTCCTGGCCCAATTAAAACATTAGGCGTCTTTGGAAACAGCACAGGTTCAGTTGGTATTGCATCGGTGAAATTCTGGACATTTACCGATTTGCTTTCCTTAATGTGTTCCAGATAGTTCAGACCAAGGGCAATGATTTTACTTGGACGAATTTCAACTAATTCACCGTTTCTGGTTGGTAAAATTACAGACATGTTTTTTCCTTTATGTTTTTTTTATGTTAAATAACAGATAGTTAAAACATAGGAGCTTCCTACTGTACTGTACTGTAAATAATTCCTGATTTATCACATTTTCCAACAAATAAAACCAGATAATTATATCTGACTATCACAGATACTGAGCGGATACGTATCATATCCAGTTTTTTATTTTAAATGAGTTTGTATCTTCTCGTATTTTTCTCTTATTTTAGCGGTGCACCTAATTCGGGGAAAAATATTACTATAGGAAAAAAAGTGCCAATCAGTTCACCAAAGAACTCATGAACTCGTCTTATCATCACTCCTTATGCTGCCCAGACTTGCAGATCCTATCAAAGGAAGTTGATGTTTAGGGCTGATACTTGTTAATGTTCAGGGTGCTGGAGTGCTTCTTCAACGCCTTGAATATCGGTCATACTTTTCACCGTCGTGGTTGTTTGACGGAAATGCAATAGCAGTCAATCCCTACCTTCAGTCTCTTCAAGAGCATACCCTGGGAGAGAGGGAGATTACGACCCATTGATTCTGAAATTGCCTTTATAGACATTTTTGAAAACATGCCCCGCATCCGACTTTATTATGTTCCAGTCCTTCTCCCTCTAAATTTCAGACACCCTCCAGATTATTTTCCATTCAGTGACCAGTCGTAATCAAGGTACTTTACCTTGACCCGACCTTTGTGGGCAGCAAGCTTCTTTTTGAGGTCTCCCTGTGCGTATTTCTCAAAAAATGCAACCGGGTCATTGTGGAAATCCTCTTTAAACCATTTAAAGATGGAGCTGACGTAAAGCTCAGTACCCTCTATACGATTTTCCTGATTATTGTTAATGAATGCAATGCTGCCAGCATCTAATTGCTGTTCCAGCTTTTCTCCAGAAAATGGCTCGGAAAGAAGAGGTGGACAACTTTTGGAGGCACAATTGACAGCAAAATGGATTCGTGCGTCCTTGAACGTCGGTCTCAGGATATCGTGCTCAATATTATCAAGAGTATAGGTTTTTCCTCCTATTTTGACAAATTGGATCGACCAGGGTTTGGAAAAAAAACTGCCTATATCCTTGATTGAGGCAGGTGGCTTACCATCTTCAAAATTCATGAGAATCAGTTTGATGGTATAGGCATTGTAAGCGTTAATATAAAAGGCAAAACGATCAATTTCTGCTAACTGATCTGGATCGGTAGCGTCCAGATATCCTAAATATTTGTCCAGCTGAGCCTCTTTTTTCTTGAGGCCGGTATAATCCACCTGTCCACCCTTGACGTACTGCTGCAGAAGTTCGGCATACAATGTAGTCTGATCCCCTGCCACTGCCAATTCGGTAAGGATGGTGCTAAACAATACAAGGCTGACGAGAAGAGCGAATTTAGTTATATGTTTCATATTTTTTCTCCCTTGAATAAAGGTGAAAAGCGACATCCTGGTCAAGCCCATCACAAGACTGATGACAAAGAATGGAAATACCAGGATCAGACGCAGGGTAAAAAGGTAAAATATCAAATATTTCCTCATGACAATGCTTTCTTTGGTCTCAGTTTCCCAGCACAAAGACGTTGTAAACCTGCCAGCCACTTAGCGTTTGCAAGAGGGCCAGAATGATAAGCAGTGCATTGGCACTACCGTGAATGAGCGGGAGAATAACACGTTTCTTTTTGTTTTTGTGCATAACCCAACCTGAAACAAGGCCAAGCAGAATCAGCGGCAGGAAAACAAAAATCCGGTTTCCATGGTTTGTTGTAATAAGAAGGCCATGCCAATAAGTCTTTACCATGATCAAACCCAATAGTATTCCAGATAACCAGAGCAGCATAGCAATGGTTCCTAGGCGTACATGATGCTCCCACTTGAAAATCGTTTTCTGCCGCAGATGGAGCCGTCGAAATCGTTGAACTACGAGCAGTAGCACATACAGAGCAAGTAGAGTTCACTTAATTGGATAAGAGGGTGGATAATCAGCATGGCCGATACTATTCTCCTGGTTGCGATGGGTATAAAAGAGTTACATTTCTATTTAATGTCGTGAACCAGTACAAAATCATTGGCTGCACGGGTGGAGTGACATCCAATACATCCCTTCAGTTTACCGGCTTTCAGAGTTTCACCCGTGGAGCTGTATTTTGCCCAAAACCAATCACCGTCTTTAGGATTGTAATCTTTTACCTTATACATGACTGTAACGGCCTTCAGTTCACTAGCCTTGCTGTAGTTTTCTTTTACTTGAATGGCACCATACTGCAAGGGAGGAGCTGTAGAATCCAGGGCCTGTTTGTTTACAAACACTTTATGTTGAGGGCCGTGGGGAGCGCGACCGTCCTGCATAGCCGCATGATCAGGCCAATAGGACCATTTTGCATAGGGGGACACCTTTGATATATAATTCCAGAGTGCGTCACCATCAGCACCCGGCATATCCTCAGCTATACTGAGGGAAGTCATAGCAAAAATCATAGCAACAGCCAAACATCCTGTGGTTACTTTTTTCTGCATCATCATCTCCTGATTTGAATTTTTTATTTTGGATCATTTATACAGCACCTACCTTCAGGACTCCTCGCTGTGCACCCTGAAAAGTTACTACTTCCTTGTATCAACAGGGATATACTGTATACGTCGCTCTCAAAATAAAAACCTTACATTTTTTATTCATTTCTGTATTTCTAAATGAACATGCCCAACGGCAGGTAAGTATGCACGTAGATCCGACAGCAGACGCTAGGTTCCACGATCAGGTGTAATCAACCTGACACTCAGAAGAAATATTCAGTCGTCGTCGGAACTCCAGAAAGTAGAAATTTCACTTGCTGTTTTCGGCTCATATCTGTTCTTTCCTGTCAATTTTGCAGTTGGAATAAAGTTCTCAGGAAGCATCATAAATCGCAGTTTTTATAAAACGACTAACCTTACCATTGCATATCTCTTGGAATTGTCTTCAAAAAAACAATGCAAAACTAAGTATAAATGTAAGCGGGAGTTAAACCCCACTGGCCAGATGTGGCAGGAACAATTTTTCAGGTGAGAGATTCTGCGGTAAAAAATTTCGAAGCTCGTTCGGTGGTATTGTTGGCAATTTCTCAAACAAGTAGCGCAAGTAGCTATATGGTTCTAGTTGATTAACTTTGGCCGTCTCGATCAGACTGTAAAGAGTGGCACTGGCTTCTGCCCCTTCAGGGGTACCAAAGAATAGCCAGTTTTTCCATCCGATCACGAAAGGACGGATAGCATTTTCTGCAGTATTGTTGTCTATTCCAGCATGACCACTTTCGATATAATTTATCAATCGATGCCATTGGCCTAGGCAGTATGAAATCGCTTTTCCCAGAAGACTTCTAGGGACAACCGTATTTGATCTTTTATTCAGCCAGATTTTAAATTTCTTCAAGATTGGCTCAGCCTGTTTTTGCCGAAGTTCATACAATTCGTATGGAGACATCTTTTTTTGCCTGGCTGTCTTTTCAAGACGATAAAGAAGTCTGATATATTTCAATGCCTCATCTGCACTCCCTGCTTTTTTCGAGGAGCTGGCCTTTTTAACATCCATAAATTTACGACGAGCATGAGCCCAACAACCAACATGAATAGTGTCCGCCCATTGGTCTAAAAAATTATACCCTTTCTGTCATGCTGTAGGTGGACTGCAAGAGGCGTTTACTCACCATGGACATCCGGAGATTGTGAATACCGATCAAGGTAGTCAGTTCACAGCAGATGAGTTTGTACAAGCGGTGAAAATCAACAGATGTAAACTCAGCATGGATGGACGTGAAGCCTGGCTGGACAATGTAATTGTTGAGCGTCTGTGGAAGTCTGTGAATTATGAACGGGTATATTTATATGCCTATGATTCAGTTGTCGAAGCAAGGAAATCAATTAGGGAATATATGGATTGGTATAATAAATCCAGGCCGCATTCAAGCTTGGGTAGAAAAACCCCTGAAGAGGCTTATATCGAAATGCTGCCAATGATTGAAATGGCCGTATAGAAAACAGTAGAGATCCCACTTAAAAAACAAAAGATACTGTTCAAACAAAGGGAAACACTTCTCTAGGGACATTTTTTCAACTTGATATCGAGACAGCCTATGTTGTATACTTAAGGTATGAGAATTATTGAGTCTAAAGCTAAGACATAGTTTTTGTTCTTTTCCCCCCCAAAAAAAAGGTTTGGTTAATTGATTTAAAACAAGACCACTATTCAACAGAAGAGGGTTAATTATGCGCCAATCTGATTACTTTCTGATCTCTCTGGTTTTTTTCTTTGTGCTGTTAAATTTGCATACTGTTTCTTTCGCTCGTGACCAAGGCGGATGTCTAACTTGTCATCAATATCCTGGCCTTGTCCGGCTGGATAAAAATTCAGGAAAAAGAATTCTTCATATTGATGAAGCCAAATACGCCCAATCGCCCCATGGAAAACTCACCTGCGAACAATGCCATACAACAATAAGTAAAATCCCCCATACCGGCGAGACAAAGGTGGAATGTAACACCCAATGTCATCTATCCGAAAAAGACAAACAAATGTTGAAATCTTATGATTACAGCCTATTACACAAGAAGGAACAGTCGTATATCAGGAAGATGAAAGACCCTACATCCTGCCGAGTCTGCCACCCGCTTTATCCCCATAGTTCGGATGAACATGTTCGTGCACTTCTAAATATGCATACAGGATTCATGTATTGCGAAGCCTGCCATATTAAACGAGATATGTTCGGGGCGTTGACCTATGATTGGCGCAGTTCTGACGATGTGGATTTTGTCGGCGATTATTATGGAACACGATTTTATCCCCAGGCCGTTAACGTCAAAGAATTAGAGCATTACCTGGCTCGTATTACGGTTCTTAATTTGGTGAATGGTGAAAAAAAATCACGCATTAACACCTGGGACACCGATGAGGCGAAAAAATACCAACAGAAAGAGTCATCCTTGAGTTTGGCAGAAAAAAGGAACCAATTGCTGTATTTTCATAAGGATATCGCCAAAAAAGGAATTAGCGTCGCATGTGAGGAATGTCATTCAGATAACAGTATTCTTGATTTCAAGAAACTGGGCTTTAATGAATTTAAAACCAGAGAATTGATCAACATTAATTTGAAAGGCTTGGTCTCCAAGTATAAGACCTTTTACCTGCCACAAATGCTTCAAGATTGAGGTCTCATATTCATGATTATTTTTCTGTAAATGTTAAAATTGGGCTTCAGGCAACTCTGCCCTTCCAAGCTTCAGCCGTTTGGCGGAAAAAGAGATTCACCTGTAGAAGGGGTCGGACTTAGATAACTGGCTGAATTAACATAGTATGAGGACTGAAAAGAGGTTGTTTTTGTTCTTAAACAGCCTTTTTTTATACCCCAAAGGCTACTTAAAAAAATAGTGCGTGGTTCTAAAGAATACAATCTGGGAGATACCACGATAAAAAAAGAAACGGCAAAAAGACATCGAATCGGGTAGCCGAGGGATCCCCCCCTTAGCCCCCAGGTGAGTCGCCCAAAGGAACTTCCTTTTCAGGCCCTCTCAGAACCGGACGTGAATCTCTCGACTCATCCGGCTCCTATCGTTCAGCCGTTTTTAGACAAGACACGCCAAGTATGTTGGAGAGGTTACAGGTTAATAACGTCCCTGCACGGAAACCCAGATAAGCGAAGACTTCGATTTCTTACTGGCGTCCAAGTTCCGCCTAAGTTGTCCGTTAAGGTAAAGACGAGGAACGTGGCACCCAAGGTCCTTCGCTCGGGATATCGAGCAGGCTAACCGCAAGGCATGCTGTTGGAGGTCTGGATCGAGAAGTTATGAAGAAGCGAAGGTCTCATTGTAATGATGGGAATATCGGGTGGAACATTCCCGGCTCCGTAAGGAGGCTGAAATCTAAACTGGTGCCTCTTCACGAGAAAATGAACCGAATCAATGGTATAAGGGAACACTAGAGACGGCCTCGCGGCTGGGGCCCCCTTAGGCTTCGGCTACGTTGACAGTTTGTGTGTATCGCGAAGTAATTAATAACTTAATTATGGCCCCCCCACCAAGGGGAACCATAGAGGTGCTTGAGCCGTGTGATGGGAGACTATCACGCACGGTTCTGAGGAGGGAAGGGAGCTGCAAGGCTCCTGCCCTACCCGGTATTTCAAAAAAGAAAATCCATTACCCAAATGAGCGTCACAGCAAAATTCAATAAATATGCAGAGAGTTATGACCAATCAAGGCGAAAACTAATCCCCTGCTATTCCGACTTCTATAAAACCATTATTAAAATCATCCCATTCGCCAGCTCAGCCCCGTTCTCGGTGGCCGATCTTGGTGCTGGGACAGGGTTATTATCAAAACAAATAATAGAAGCATATCCACAGTCGAAAATAACTGTGGTAGACATATCAGATGAAATGCTAAATGTTGCCAAAAGCCGTTTGAGCGCGTATTCAAATATCGAGTATCAACTAATTGATTATTCGAAAGCATTTCCATCTGGTAATTTCGATTTAATAGTTTCTTCATTATCAATTCATCACCTGTCAGATAAGAACAAAAAGCTATTATTCCGATGCATAAAAGAATCCCTTAACCCTAATGGCATCTTTATAAATGCCGACCAAGTATTAGGTGAATCCGAGGAAATTGAAAACTTATACCATTCAACGTGGTTGTCAGAAGTTAAGAAAAACGGCATAACAGAACAAGAATTGAGCGAAGCACTTGATAGAATGACAGAAGACAAAATGTCCACTCTGTCTAATCAAATCAAATGGCTCAAAGAATCAGGATTTTCTACCGTCAACTGCTGGTATCAAAACTTGCGGTTTGCCGTCTACAGCGGCATAAATAAATCGAATTAAAAAACCTAGCTTCAACTTTGAAGTGCGACAAATTTAATAAAAAAACAGAATACACCAAGCTAACCACACAAAACGATACAACGAATAAGGTTAGATTGTGTGAGGGACGAACCACAATCTGAACCGTTTGTTGG
>CAZIDU010000051.1:0-28598 GCA_964538055.1 uncultured Desulfocapsa sp.
GTAGTTGTCTTAAAAAATCAGAAAAAAAGCGTCTGAATAATTTGCTAATCAACAATGGGCAGTAGGTTTGGAATCATGCTGAGCAGGCCCATGCGAAGTTTACCCAGCATCAGTATCATCAGTAGGGAAATCAGGACCAGAGCTATGGTATAGCTCCGGGACATGGTGGTCATAATATTGTTGAGTATTTCCACAAAAAGACTGTTTAGTCCTGTTATTGTAACGGTGTAGTCTGGGAAACGTTTAGTTAATTCAGCTTCCATATCAGCAACGAATACTTTATATTTTGATGTATCCCTGTAAGGGACATGCATGGTAAATCTGCTTTTGCTAAACTGTTGGTCAACGAGTTCCTCCAGGTCTTCAGAACCGCTCAGTTGGAAAAGGAACAACTCCTGAGCAATGAGCTCTCTTTCATCCGGTACCCGGTACATCTCCTCGTTATTATCATGCAAAGCACGGTTTGTTTCTTTGAGCACCGTAATCAATGACAGTACTTTTCCGACAAAAAGATCGTCGGTTGCATAGTCTGAGAATTTTAGTACCGTCTGCTCCAGAGATTCGATAAATTTCGGCTCATACAGGCCGTCTGCCTTTCCGGTGTCTATAACCACATCAAAGGAAACGGTCCCACGCATTTTCCGATCAATCAGTTCGGTATCTTGTCTGACTATAGAATCCTCGGGGAACCATTTCAGGGCATTATGTTCAAAGCGCAGCTGGCTTGCTCCCATTGCCGCCAGTAACAGAAGAGCAATAAATAAACTAATTATTAATCTTTGACGTCGGCAGGTAAATTCGGCAAAACGATCAAAAAAAGAATCAAGTTTCTTCCCCCTGATGGAGAGAGTTAATTTTTTCTTCACCGGGAAAACCGCCAGCAGAGCAGGGAGGAGTAACACAGTATAAATGAGGGCAAGAAAGACTGCCACGGGAGTGACAATACCCAGATCTGCAATCGGAGCCACCTTAGCGGCCATGAAAGATAATAAACCTCCTGCTGTGGTAAGCGATGTCATGAGTATAGGCACCCCCGCACGCCCCATGGCAAATGCAATAGCATTCTCCCGGCATCCTGTCCGCTGGTATTCCGGATAAAAAAGAGCCAGAATATGCACCGCATCACTGATGCTGATCACGAGTAGAAAGGAAGGTAACACAGTTTTAAAACTGGTCATGGGAATATTCATAGCTGCCATGATCCCGATTGCAGACAGAAGAGAAATGGTATAGATGATAATAGGGTAGACAAGGCCTGAGATCCTGCGAAACAGGAATCCTAGAAAGATCATGATCATGATAAAGGTGGCAGGAATAATAGTTCCAAGATCCTTTTCCAGGGTAATGTTGAGATGTTCAATGACAACAGGCATGCCGGAAATGGCAATGGAGAAATCCTCTGCTTGATGTTTTTTCAGAATCGCAGCAATGCTTGTTACCATCTCACGATTTTGAATATTACTCATGGGTTGACAGCTTCCCTCTTCGATCAACATTTTGTTTGTATCTGGGTTGCACGGCAGAGGTTTAATGACAATAGCCGTCATGGTAAGATCCTCGGAGAGGATATAATTTGTATACAGACTGTTTTTCTGCGCCCGTCGCTTCAATGTGTCTAGGTCCGCCGATCCCTGCGGCCATTTTTCCAGAAAATCCTCAACAATAAGCTCGTCCTCTTCTCCTCTGGTGTTTCGTACATTTATCAGGCTGGTTATTTCATCCAGATGGGGTACGGTTTGTTCCAAATCCTGATGTAGGCCCTGTAGTTTGTTCAAAAAATCTATGCTGAAGATATCAGGACTGCCCACACCAATAACGATAAATTCATCCTTGCCGAACTGATTGCGGAATTCATTATAGTCAACAAGGACTTTATCATCAGGCCGGAAAAAGGATTCATTGCTGGTATCCAGTTTCAGATGTGGAATTTGGGACATCAGAGTCACAGCAATAACTGTCACCAGCCCGAATGCCACCCACCTATTCCTAAATGACCATCGGGCAATCTTCCCGAACAGGTTTTCACACGTTTCTTTGAATGGTTTCATTTTATTCTCCCTCCCCGCTTTTGAGTATAGTGAGCAGGCTCACATTAGAGGGGACTGGGGTGTTTGTCAAGTTTTAAAATGGGCGCGGTCACTTTAGGGTGGGGGCCTTGATGGAAAGTCAGTGTCTCCAGTAATCAGGAGAGTAATAGTGTATTTTATAAGGAGTGTCTGGAATTGGAGTCAATAAAAAGCAAAGCGAAGAAATTAAGAAAATTGCTTCATTTCTGCGAGATACAGGGCAGAATAATCAAACGTACATCGTAAACGGTACATGAGAGCGCGATGGCCGAGCAAGGCCCTGTTACTCCAATTATAAAAAGGATCGGTGTGAGCAGAGGCTTTTTGAATGGTTTCCTTCAACAGACTGGCCCCATGGTCTACATATTCTTTTCGGGAGAAAGCAAACGGCCCTTTTGCCAGAACCGGGGCAATAATCCAATGCAATTGGCGCATAAACAGGTCAACCCAATCCGGGTCAAGATCCTCAGGCCTATCATACATGGCAATTTTGGCCAGATAACGCATCAGCCTATCCCTTTCTCCCTGGAACATGGCCATTTCACCATCCACCTGTAGCTTCCATCGCTCTTTACTAAACTGACAATAGCAGCCAAAATCTATAAAACCCAAGCGACCGTCGGCCATCAGGATAAAATTCCCAGGGTGAAGATCTGCATAAACAGTTTTTAAACAAAACCAGGAATGCACCAGCGAATAAGAGATGAGCTTAGCAAAATGATTTCGTTTGGCAAGTGAAGGGTTTGTTGCCAGAAAACCCTGCAGGTGCATCCCAGGAAGGTACTCCATGGTTAAAATTCGTGGTGTGGTGAACTCCGGAAATAAGCGGAGGACAACAATCTTGCTACCTGCAAAAAGTTTTCTGTTTTTCTCCATAAACATGGCTTCCGAAAGGTAATCAACTTCATTCAGAAAAACAGATCTGGCATCCTGGACATGGTTGACCAGATACTGAAAATCTTTTTTGAAACGCATGGTCTGGAAGAGAATACTGAGGCTTCTGATATCTGCTTCAATGGTTGCAGCAATATTGGGATACTGGACTTTAACCGCAACTTCTTTGCCATTATGGAGTTTGGCTCTATGGACCTGTCCAAGTGACGCGGCAGCGAACGCATTTTTCTCAAAAGAGGCGAATATTTCCTCAGGTTCCCGACCGAGTTCATTGAGAAACACCTCTCGTATGAGTGAATAATGCATGGGGGGTGCTTCAAATTGGAGGGACTCAAAGATTTCGACCAGTTCCACGGGCATAATCTGTGGCAGATTAGCTATAAGCTGCCCAACTTTCATTATGGCACCACGCAGATACCCCATAGTGCCTAGCAATTGCAGGGCGGATTGCAGTTGGAAATGACTATACAGATCTTTTTTCTTCTCATCTGCCACAAAATGCTTTTGAATTGCATAGGAAAAGTAATGGGCGGCGATTTTTGCATGGCTGCTTCCCAGAGTCCAGGAACGCATAAAAGAACTTGATGGAATCTTCCGGGTCTGCACCCTATTAAGAATTGGTTCCGTCAGGTTATTCATTGCAGCAGAAGACCTCAGTTACAGCAGTGTTTGAGGAAATGGTGTTGGCAAATGTCTGCATGGAGTAATCGATCAGGGCAAGTGTTTCAGTCTGTTTGGCTGTTTTGTCTTTGGACCAATGAGCCAGGATGCCGAGGTATAGCGACCAGTAGAGGGTGATGACTATTGAGTTGTACCCCATTTCGAAGCCATGATTGGCAAGAATTTTCCCAATTGTTTTAAGGTGATTGTGCTTGGCTTCTTCACCAGCTGAGCAAACGGATTCTTTTGAGAAGATAGACATGCCACTCTCGAGCACCGGACCGATGTAAGTACGGTACGACTTTAATGCACGCAACTCAGAGGCAATGAACAAAAATAATTCTTCAACCAACTGCTCGTTTCCCGTCTTGCGGCGCAGAAACATCTTCCGGCCAGATTCCATGGCCTGAGCCACAAGCGTCATGGCCAAGGTTTCTTTACTCTTGAAATAGTTGAAGAGTGTTCCCTTAGCAATACCGCTGGCAGCGGAAATATCCCGAGTGGTGGTTTTTTCAAAACCGCGATCGGCAAAGAGTTTTTCAGCCGCTCCAAGGATGTTTTTTCTTGTTTTTTCTTTAGTTTCTTGTGTAATGCGCATCTGGGTTACCTTTTTTTTGTGACCGTGGTCACATTAACTCATTGTACATAAAAAGCAGGAAAAAACAATGTGCAGCCTAGATGAAGACGGGATTAGATTGAGAAGTGTGTCAATTAAGGGGGTAATGGGTGGTGATGTCTACCTATGTATCTATTAATACTTGTAAATATCTTTATTCTTGTTTTGTGTTAATGGCACGCTCGCAGTAAAGTAATATCTTGTTGAGTTTTAGTGCTCAGCAGTAAAAAAGCATTTACTTGCCAAAGGTCTGTTATTTGTTTTCTGGTCTCTTTCCTTCGATTCAGCAAAGTATGACTTTCAGTGCTGCTGTAGAGGGATGTTTAAGAGGATGGCCTGATACTGTATTTTTTATTCAGAAACCGTTATCTTAGGTATGTCCTCTATTCGACAGCATTTCCTTTGAGGCCTATCTCCTCTGCCACATCCTGCATGCCCATGATCGTGTCAATGATGAGATCAGAAACTTGAACCCCAAGCATTTCAGCTCCTTTTTCTATTGTAGAACGATCCACACCTGCGGCGAAGCGTTTATCTTTCCACTTTTTCTTTACGGATTTAGGCTTTAGGTCCAAGACGCTTTTTGATGGGCGAACGAGTGCAGTTGTTGTGACAAGTCCTGTGAGTTCATCGATGGCAAAAAGCACTTTTTCCATTTCAGTTTGAGGCTCGGTGTCAGTACATATTCCCCATCCATGACTTACAACTGCCCGTATATATTCTTCTGGCCAATTATGCTCTCTTAAAATGGATTCGGTTTTTTTGCAGTGCTGCTCAGGAAACTGTTCATAATCCAGGTCGTGAATCAGGCCAACTATACCCCACTTTTCCTCGTCTTCTTTTCTTTTTCTGGCACAAAACTTCATCACTCCTTCTACAGTCAGGGCATGCTTAATAAGGCTGTCTGAATGGTTATATTCTTTGAGCAGGTCAAAGGCTTCATTCCGCGTTGGTACTTGTGACATTGTAATCTTCCTTATTTATGGATTATTGTTTTTTATTCAGTAACAACCGAACCGTATCGGAGAGTTCATTGCCAATAATTGGTTTACCAATATATCTGTCAATACCAATGGTTTGACTTTTTTCTTTAGTGAGGACACTACTGTGTCCCGTGCAGAGGATAATTGGCATTGCAGGCTTTATTTTCTTTACTGCCATGGCAAGTTCTGCTCCGGTGAGTCCAGGCATGGTCTGGTCGGTGATGAGCAAGTCAAATCCATCCGGGTCTGTACGAATCTTTTCCAGGGCATCTTTGCTGTCCGTTGTTCCGGTAACGTGATAGCCAAGATTTTCCAGCTGTCTTTGGGTGACCTTTACAAGAAAGACCTCGTCATCTACAATCAGAATGCGTTCATTACCGTGTTGCTTGGAGACAAGCTCTACCCGTTCGTCCCCTTTGTCACCATCTTCCTGCAGGGCGGGGAGGTAGACTGTAAAAGTACTCCCTTCTCCCAGCCTGCTTGTCACTCGAACAAAACCCTGAGCACTCTGGGCAATGCCATGGATAACGGCAAGCCCAAGTCCGGTACCGGTTCCAACTCCTTTAGTGGTGAAGTAGGGCTCAAAGATCCGTTCAAGGGTTTTTGGGTCCATACCGCATCCCGTATCACTGACTGAGAGGATGATAAAGGGGCCTGGAGACCCCTCGGTCTCTTGATTAAGTTCTTTTGTCCTGAGTTCTTGACGTTGAAGGCTAACGGCCAGTGTCCCTTTTTCTTCGGCCATGGCATGCAGACCATTGGTGCAGAGGTTGATAACCGTTTGATGGATGTTGGTGGGATCTGCCAGAATGGTTCCGCAATTCGAATCAATATCTTCCTCTATACGAACTGTTGTGGGGAGAGTCGATCGTAACAGTTTCAAGGCTTCCTTGACAATCAGATGGGGGTGGAGAGGTGTTTTGTTGCTCTCCGTCTTACGACTGAAGGTGAGAATCTGCTTAACGAGTTCAGCAGCCCGTTTTCCTGCGTCAATGACTTCAACGATGTCTCTGGCAGCAGTACTGTTTGGAGGCAGCTCCGTTTGTATAAGTTCGGAGTAGCCAATGATTCCCGAAAGAATATTGTTGAAATCATGGGCAATACCACCGGCCAGAGTACCGATGGCCTCCATTTTCTGGGCCTGAAACAGATCCTGTTCCAGTTTTTTCATATCAGAGATATCCTTGGCGACATGGGCAATATATTCCAGTCTTCCATTCGCATCCAGCACCGGAGCGGCTGAAACCAGAAAGGTTTTATCCAGTTTTTTATGGTACATCTCTCTGGTGTAAGAATGGAAATCCTTTTTTGTTTCCAGAAGAGGACAGGCAGTACAGGGTTCAGTACTATCATGAAAAAGTTCATGGCAGTGGTGGGAAAGAATTTCTTCTCTGGAAATACCAAGGACCTGACAGCCAGCCTTGTTTACCTTTACGATCCGCATGGAGGGATCCTGCAGGGTGACTATATCTGTAAAGGAGTCGAAGGTTCGCTCCCACTCTTCTTTGCTTTTGGCAAGTTCCTGCTCTGCTTGTTTGCGTTCGGTTATGTCATCATAGACGGCAACAATCTCTCCGGAGGGGAGCTTGCAGACAAAGTTTTCGACCCAGAGAACTATTTTTTCATCCTTGTAGAATGCAGCGGGTTGAGTGATGGATTCTCCGGTCCTGTATACCTTCTGAAATATCTCAAAAAGCCCCATGTCTACAATACCGGGAAATACTTTGAGGACGCTTTTATTGAGAATATCATCTTTTTGAATCCGGCTACTTGTCAATCCGGCCGGATTCAGGTTTTTAATTATAAAATCACTGCCATCCTCCACGGCTTCATAGATGGCAATACCATTGGATATATTATTAAATATTTCCCTGAACCGATATTCGCTCTCCCTCAATGCAATTTCGGCATCTTTCCTCTCGGAGATATCCCGAGCAAGAGCCAGCACACAGGATTCACCGTTCATTTTTATAAACCGGGCGCTTATCTCAGTGGGGATTGCACGGCCATCCTTGCTGATATGGATTGTTTCAAAAAAGAGACTGCCTGTTTCCTGCACTGTGGAGAATCGCTTTTGGTGCCCGCTGACACATTCAGGGGCATCAATTTGTTCTGGAGACAGGTTGCGAAACTCCTCACGACTGTAACCAAGGCGTTTTTGAGCAACTTCATTGGTATCCAAAAAAAATCCATCCATTCCAATGATAAATGCAGCATCATTTAAATTATTATAGAGATAAGTATACTTAGCCTCACTTTCTCGTAATGAATCTTCACTCTTTTTACGCTCGGTGATATCGCAACACGTTACTACGGTTCCTGTGACAATCCGATTTTCATCAGTAAATGGATAATAGGTTACTTCCATGTACCTTCGGCCTTCTCCGGGATAGTCAAACCATTCTTCATAACAAATTCGTTCACCGGCGAATGATCTGTCGAGATGTCTTCTAATGGTGCTGTCGAAGAGACTCGGGCCGTGGAGCTCCATCACACTCTTTCCGACAATTTCTTCTTGTTTCTTGCCATGGGCCTTGCAGTACGCATCGTTTACTGCCTGATAAATGTACCGTGTATCCACAAAAGACATCAACTCTGAGGTGGTGGAGAGGATGCGTTCATAGATGTAGAGTCTCTCATCATTCTGTTTACGTTCCGTAATATCTTTTGCGATATGGATGATCCGGTCAACTTTGCCCGTTTCATCAAACAGCGGAGAAATTGAAATCTGAAAAATCCTTTCTGATCCGTCGGGTAAAGTATGAGGGTGGGTGACGGTTGTGGGCTGTCCTGTTGCAAAGACCTGCTTATGGCCACACTGGTCATGGGCTATGTTCTTTTCTGGACAGGGGGTGGAGCAGTGATGCAGGGCAGTAAAACATTTTTGGTCAACGATTTCTTTTCGTTCCACACCGTACAGGCGTAAGGACTGTTGGTTGGCAAAGACAATTGTGAAATCATCCTGGATGATAAGAACGCCATCAGTAAGACTATTCAGGAGTTCGTATTTGTCATGTTGGGACATGTTGATTCTCTCTAAATGAGTATCTGTAACAAAAAATTACTTAGGGAGGTGGCAAGAGACACGTTTAATGGAGATGGAAACGGCAAAAAAAGGATCTCTATCGAGCCCATAATGCCAGTATATCATATTTGTTTTGTGTTTGTCTCAACAAAGAAGTGTTCTCAGTTCCTGTGCTGGAAAACGGGGAAGTACTATGGTGGTTTTGCTGTGAAGTCCTTATTCTTTGTCCAGGCCGCAGAGGAGAAAACCAAGGATAGGGCCACATTTGTCTGTGCAGGCCAGATAGAACTCTCCTTCATGTCTGGTTGCGGATCTGTTTGTTTTTCCCCAATAGAATTCAACGAGTCCCAGAGGGCGCAGATTGTTAAGGGCTGCGAAATTGAGCAGCTTAGGGGCACAACAGTCTCCCGTTCCCGTTGGAATTCCCCGATCCAGAGGGAATAGCTCAGTAAGAGAGGAGTGTTGACCCCTGAAATTGTGGAGGCTGTAGAGTGCGTGAATATCTTTCATCAGCTCTCTGGAGAGGTGTTTGCGTTTTTGAAGAAGAGTGTTGTGGACGGTTTCATCGTTGCTTGCCGCAGCTTGTCTGCCAAGGGCTTTGATCTGTTTTTCCATGGGATCATTGAGGTGGTGAAATTTCTGCACATCAAAGAGGGGCGGCACCCAGCCTTGCAACAGCCATTGTCCGTTGTACTGTCCTGAAAAGGCTTTCAGGGTTTGAACGTTTCCTTCAGGAGTACGGCAGGTTAGTACACCAAACATTTTGCCACGTGCATCCCCATAGAGGTAGTCCGTTGCAAGCTCCTGATCCATCTGTGTCATCAGATTTCTTGCCGCTGCCATGGCCGGTTCACGGGGAAGTGTGTGGCTGCTGTTGCAGTTGCTGCAAAATGCTTTCTGTGCCGTGAGGTGGGCTTGGGTTGCCATAATCAGGGGATATGTATTGTCGTTCCCACCGGCGCAAAGCGGAATATGCTGCCAAATGCCTGGGCCAGGTCTGCTCCCCGTTCAAGTCCGGTGCAGTGACTGGCGGCAAGACACTTAATATCAAAGCTTCGCAGGGCCTCCACCGTGGCAGTGAACTGCTCATCGGTGGCAAAACCGAGGTGGGTTCCACCAATAATCGTATGAATTGGTCTGCCCGGCAGCTTTTGCTGGACATGACAGAGGATATTGATCAGTCCGGCATGGGCACAGCCAAGGATAAGGATAAGGCCATCCTTGCTGTCAATAATCAGGGTTTGGTCGTCTAGCAGCGGATCCACAAAGAGTTCCTGCGATGCATCCGCTCGTACCAGTCTCGCATCCGGTTGCTCAAAGGAGGTGAGGCGGGGAATTTCTCCACTCAGATACATCCCATCTGCAAATTCCGTAAAATCCCTGTTGAAAATAAAGTGTGCCCCCATGGATTCCAGGCTACTCTGCTGCTCGCGGATTCCTATATCTCTGATGGTGCCCTTGTACCTGTGGCAACGCCTACCAAAGCCCTGTTCGTGAATATGGACATCTGTCTTTCCGGTGAGTGGCAGAACGAGAGGCAATCCGGAACAGTGATCATAATGTCCATGGCTGAGGATGATTTTTTCAACTTTGCCGAGGTCAAAACCGAGGAGGTCACTGTTGTTGACTATCCCCAGTCCCTGTCCAGTATCAAAAAGAAGACGTGTGGATGATGTGCTCACCCCAACTGCCCATCCATGTTCTCCCGTGAGACCGAAAGGGCCTGCCACACTGTTTTCACAGAGAACTGTCAGTTCAATATTTTTTTGTAACATCGTAAACCTCTTCGTATTTGATCTATATTTTTGCTGGTGAGGAGCTGTGATAGAAGCATTCCTGCAAGCATCAGGCTACAGCCGAAGATCCCCCGGATTGTGAGTATCTCTTCCAAAAAAAAGTAGCCGGCCAGAACCGCAAAAACAGATTCAAGGCTGAGGATGATGGCAGCGTGAGCAGGATGCGCTTTTTGCTGGGCAACAACCTGCAGAGTGTAGGCAATCCCTACAGAGAATATTCCGGTGTAGAGGATGGGAAACATCGCTCCCCGGATTCCGTCTATGGAAATTGTTTCCCATTGAAGAGCCGCCAGAAGGCTGAAGACGGCACAGAAGAGAAATTGATAGAAGGAGAGCTGCAGGGCATCATATTTCTGGCAAAGTCTTGAGATTAACTGTACATGGATGGCCCAGAACAGTGCGCTGCAAAGAACCAGCAGGTCACCTCTGGAAATACTGAGATCGTCGGTGACACTCAAAAAATACATACCAATGACAGCGAGAAGTGCCCCCATCCAGGTGCCGTATCTCGTACTCTGTTTCAAGAAAAGTCCCAGCAGAGGAACGATAATTACATAGAGTCCGGTGATAAATCCTGCTTTGCCGGCTGTTGTTTCGACTATTCCTATCTGCTGCAGGGAGGCACCGACAAAAAGAGCCAGGCCAAGGATGAGCCCTCCTATGATTATTGGCATGGAGAGGAGTGGCGCAGCTTTGGTTACGGTCTGTTTCTGCCTGTTAAAATACAGGATTGGGAGGAGAGAGGCCGCCCCTATTGCAAAGCGCACCCCATTAAAGGTAAAAGGAGAAACATGTTCCATTCCCTGGCGCTGGGCAACGAAGGAAGATCCCCATATCATGGCTGTAAGGAGAAGGAGGAGGTTAGCCCGCCAGTTGCTTGTTGTCTGCACAATAAAAATCCATGGTAAACTTTCTGTAACTATTCACCGAAATTGAGTTTGAGTCGGAATTGCAAAACGAATACGCTAGTAGGAAACTGGGGACATGACCCAATTCGTCTTTGTCTTTTGAATTGGGATCGTGTCCCCCGATTCCGATAAATATTGTTCCGTTCAATAGCATGACAAATAGTTACAACTTTCTGTTAAAAAAATATTAAAAGCTGGTATTGTGCATCTTTTAGGAAAAGAAAGAAACTCTTTTTTACTTGCAAGCTTTAACTGATGGTATGAACTCTTTGTGGCGTATCCCTGATTTTCTGGATCTCGAATATTTTTTCATTCAGGATAAACAACTGGAAGAAGAACAGGGGCGCGCTGCGTTGCGTGATCGGGATCGTAATCTCTATCTGAATGCAATCGATCAGGATGAGACAGATGCGGAGCCTGAACGTGAATGGCTGATATATCGTTGGCTCCAGGAACGGCGCAGTCAGGAGAATCAGGAGCAGGGTGGACAGGCCTTGCTGCCTGGCAGGATGTGGTATGAATTGTATGGCCTGTTCTGGTCCCTGTTTTCTTTTCTGGCCATGGCTTCGGGGGCTGGCCTTGCATGGTCGTTTCTCAGCTATTCCGGGGAACAGCCGGTAAATGTTTCCCTCTTTTTTCTTGTCTTTGTCGGATTTCAGATATGTTTTTTTCTTCTGCTATTGCTGTTGTGGGGCTACCGCAGGATACGCGGCTTTGATCTGCGTTCTTCGCTTCTGCTCTCCCTTGTAAATAAAGGGCTCAACAGCTTTCTCTTTAAGATACGGCGCTATGGACTCGAGAACATGGAGAGCCGGCGCCGCTTACAATTCGCAGCAGCACTTGCTGCCGTCCGCACTCGTGGTAAGGGCTATGGCGCACTGTTTTCCTGGCCCCTGTTTCTTCTCTTTCAGCTCTTTGGGATTGCCTTTAATTTTGGAGTGCTTGGGGTTTTGCTCGTAAAGCTGGCAAGCTCGGATATGGCCTTTGGCTGGCAGTCCACCATTCAGCTCTCCTCCCAGTTTATGGCGCGTCTTGTGTACTGGGTTGCCCTGCCGTGGTCCTGGCTGCTTGGAGTTGCAAGTTATCCCGATGCGGAGCAGATTGAAGGCAGTAGGATGGTGTTAAAAGATGGCTTCTATCATTTGACCAGCAGTGATCTTGTCTCCTGGTGGCCCTTTCTCTGTCTTGCGATTTGTTGCTATTGTCTCTTGCCCCGAATAGCTCTTTTTATTCTTGGTACTTTGGGACGTAAACGTTCTCTTGCCAGAGTCTCATTGCAGCGCCCGGACCATAATCAGCTCCTCCACCGGCTTCTCACTCCCCGGCTTGAGACCCGTCCGCAACAGGGAGAAGCTGTAAGGAATGAGGTGATACCGGAAACAACACTGCAGGAGGAACAGAAAACTCCGGCAGTAAATGGAGAGCTTCTCCTTCTTATTCCGGATGAACTCTTTGATGACTGCGATTCAACCCGGATTGCGCAACTCTGCCAGCAGGTTTTTGGCTACAGTATTGCCAGAAGTTTCCGGATCGATGAGGAATATGATGACAGCAGTCTTATTTTCTCACAGCTGGATCCTGAACCGGATAGTATCTGTCCACCCCTGCTGATCCTGCAGGAGGGCTGGCAGCCACCCATTCAGGAAATGCTGCGGTTTCTCCGGGAGCTTCGTAATCAATGTGGCAGGGAAACTGTTATTATCGTGGCTCTCATCGGGAAACCGGATCCAGACACAATCTTTACCAAAGTAGCAGAGATCGATTTACAGGTCTGGCAGCAGAAAACAGCCGTACTCCTTGATCCCTGTCTGCAGGTAAGTCCTCTGGTGAGCAGATAATGAAAGAAATAAAAATTCCAGAATTTGCCGTTGTTGGTCATCCAAATGAAGGGAAGTCTTCGGTCTTGTCAACGCTTGCCGAAGATGATTCTGTACGTGTCAGTCCCATGCCCGGTGAAACCAGAGAGTGCCAGGTCTTTCCTGTGAGTATTGATGGGCAGGAGATAATCAGATTCACCGATACCCCGGGTTTTCAGAATCCCCGAAAAACGTTGCAGTGGATGCAGAATTATCAGGGAAGCGATGAAACACTGATCGCAGGCTTTATAGAATCGCATAGAGGGGATCCCGATTTTACTGATGATTGTAAACTCCTGGAACCGCTATTGCGGGGGGCCGGGATTATCTTTGTTGTCGATGGTTCAAGGCCTCTTCGTAATATGGATAAAGCGGAGATGGAGATACTTCGTCTCACTGGTTGTCCACGTATGGCAATTATCAATTGCAAGGATACAGAGACCGGATGGCTTGGAAAATGGCAGTCGGAGTTCAGGAAACATTTTAACTCCATTCGCCTCTTTAATTCCTGTAGGGCAACCTATGGAGAGCGTATTGAACTGCTGGAGAGTCTGAAAAGTATCGATCAGGAGCTGCACCCCGTACTTGATAAGGTGGTCACTGCCTTCAAGGAAGATTGGCAGCAACGCAATACCCAGGTGGTGGAGTTACTCCTTGGTCTTGTTGAAGAAGGGCTTGGTTACAGCCGTTCCGTAGCTTTGAAGAGGGGAGAGGATGAAGATGTCCTCAAGGGAAAACTTCATAAGGAGTATGAGCAATTTCTTCGCAAGCGGGAAATGCTGAGTCAGAAGCAGATGCGGGCGCTTTACAAACACAATATCTTCAACCTGGAACTTCCGCCTCACTCCATTCTCCAGGAAGATCTGTTTGCAGAGAAAACCTGGGAGTTTCTGGGGTTGGACTCTTCCCAGTTAATCATGGCAGGAGCGTTGAGTGGTGCTGCCCTTGGTGCCGGTGTCGATGTTGCGGCTGCCGGGCTGTCCTTTGGAATTTTTTCAACCATTGGTGGAATCGTGGGGGCTGCAGGAACAGCCCTGAAGGGAAGAGAGTTTTTGTCTGGAGCGCGCCTCCTGGGTATGCGGCTTGATGCGCAACAGGTGACGGTGGGGCCGATAAAAAATATTCAACTCCTCTTTGTACTGCTCGATCGCCAGTTTCTTTTCTACAGTCATATTGTTAACTGGGCCCACGGGCGCAGAGACTATAAGGGGCCAGCTTCCAGTGATAATACTTTACCGGTAAAAGTAGGTTATATCACGGATTGGAGCAGGCAGGAACGCAGGACCTGTAATCGTTTCTTTGATGTGCTGCAAAAAAATGAAGACTCGAATTCGCTTACTGAGATCCGTATGGATATGACTGCTCTGCTCCAGAAAACCCTGGAAAATATTTCCCTTGAAAAGTCCATTTTGTAATTCATTATCGTAAGGTACTTGCATTCTTAGGATGCCTTGGTGTCTGTATGTGGCGGTTGTGTCGTAATGTTCTGATATTATACGATAATTATCGTTGCCGGCGGTGTCTTGTGGGCATGGTTGTTGCAATGTTACTCGTGGAGTGTTGTTTTGTGAAATCCTTGAGACAGGAGGACAGTTATGCGATCACTTTTAAAAGGAGCCACCGGAAAAACGTCTGCAAAAGGGACAGAATTAAGCGTAGAGGAGCTGTTTGGCAGGATCCAACAGTCCGTGGCAGCTGGAGATATCACAACGGCAGAGTCTCTGCGAGAGGCTTTGCTGCATAGCGATACAGTGGATATTCCTCTCATGGAGCTAGTTGCTTCGGCAGAACTTATTGAGGAGGCAAAGCTTGCGGGAATTGAAAAGGAGCATCTCCAAATTTGGGAAGAGTTATATGAAACCCTTTCTCCCGAGGAAAAAACTGTTTTTTTCTACAGCCTTGTTGAAAAAATTTTTCCTCAAAAATCCATCCTGATCCGTCAGGGAAATTTAAACGATTCCCTCTTTTTTCTTGAGAAGGGACACCTTGCTGCAATTTTCACCAAAGAAAAAGAACATAGCCTTGTTTTGCAGGTTGGTAAGGGAGGATTTTTTGGTGAAAATACCTTCTTTGGTATGACTGTCTGTACTTCCTCCGTTGTTACCCGCTCCGAGGTAGTTGTGAAAATTCTCAAAAAAGAGAAGGTCAGTGAGTGGCAGGAGAAGGCTCCTGGATTGTATGCCAAGCTTGAATCATATTGTCGGGTAAATGATCGGTATGAAGAGGCTTTTGAACGAAAACGTCAGGAGAAGAGCCGTTTTCAGCGTGTTACCGTCTCTGGATTGGTTACTGCCGAAATCCTGAACGCTGAAATGAAGGGATCCGGGAAGCAGTTTAGGGCTGCAGTTGAGGATCTGTCACGTGGCGGTGCCTGTTTCTCTATTAAATCGTCTACAAGAGAGGTTGCGGAATCCCTTTTAGCGAAATCATTGAAGATGCTTTTTGCCGTGGGTCGGAAAAATCATCCTGTGGAATTTGTGGCGAAGGGCAGGGTAGTGAAAATAAAATTTCATATGGAAAATGATTATAGTGTCCATGTGAAATTTACCAGTCCCCTGGGAGAAGAAAAAATTAATCTTCTGCAGGTCACATAGTGGTCTGGTATCCCTTTGCTGCGAGGCTACCTGAAGCTGCTGGATCGCTGAAATTATAACGGTAGGGGTGGTAGGTTCTCTACGCCGTTTCTTCAAGGCGTACAGCGCTTAAATAATCCAGCATAGCCGGGTCCAGGAATTCGTCAAAACGGATTGCAAAACCAACGGCCGTTTCAAGGGCTCTGCTTACAATACGAACAACCTTTCCATGGCCCTTGGTCAATTGCAGGCCGTATTCATCCAGGATTTCGAAGCTGATTGTTTCATTCAGCTTTGGGAGATGAATGGTGTGTATAAAAGCTCCACCCTTGCTGACATCTCGTAAAGATACGGTATAGGCAATGCCGGTGAGGGAGGTTTTAATTCGTAAGTTCCCACTGGCTGGATTTCGTTGGTGTTGCCGCTTGTCTTTTTGCATGGTCAGGCTCCACTTGTCAGTTTGGGTACTACTTTGTTTTAGCCTCTGGTGTCTGCATTCGGACGTAGAATGAAAAGAGAATGTTATTGGATTTATGGTATCACAAGTATGAGTAAAAGTACAAGGCGGGAGGGTATGAGTGTGTTTGTCCGTTGTAGGTATCTGGGAAGGTAAAGACATGGCCTGAATGAGCCTTGGACTGGCTGGATTTTACCGATACATCTTATTCTTCGCTCCGAGCGCAGCCAGCCACCATATCGATGGCCAACGCTTCGGCGACCTTAATGCCATCCACAGCCGACGACAGGATCCCCCCCGCATAGCCGGCGCCTTCGCCAGTGGGATAGAGGCCCCTGGTGTTGATGCTCTGCAGGTCTGCTTGGTTGCGGGTGATGCGGAGCGGGGACGAGGTGCGCGACTCCACGCCAGTAAGCACAGCATCGGCTAGATCAAAGTCCTTGATCTGTTTGGCAAAAGCGGGAAGGGCCTCGCGAATGGCGGCAATGGCATAGTCCGGCAAGGCGGAACTCAAGTCACAGAGGTGGACACCGGGAGTATAGGAGGGTTGCACCGAGCCCAGGGTCGTGGACGGCCGCCCAGCCAGGAAATCACCCACCAGCTGGCCCGGTGCCTGATAATTACCGCCACCCAGCTCAAAGGCCCGCGACTCCCAGAAGCGTTGAAACTCCATGCCCGCCAGGGGCCCACCTGGATAATCCTCCGGTGAAATGCCCACCACGATGCCGCTGTTGGCATTGCGTTCCTTGCGTGAATATTGGCTCATGCCGTTGGTCACTACCCTCCCTGGTTCCGAGGTGGCAGCTACTACGGTGCCCCCCGGGCACATGCAGAAGGTGTATACCGAGCGTCCGTTGCCTGCGTGATGGCTCAGCTTGTAATCAGCAGCACCAAGAAGTGGGTTGTTGGCATTTTTGCCATGGCGGCTGCGGTCGATGAGCGACTGGGGATGCTCGATACGGAATCCGATGGAGAAGGGCTTAGCCTCCATGGAGATACCGCGCCTATGCAGCATCTCAAAGGTGTTGCGGGCGCTGTGACCGATGGCCATAACCAGATGGCTGGTGGTGATGCGTTCACCGCTTGCCAAAATAACTGCGCGCACCTGGCCGTCCTCGACCTCGATATCATCCACCCGGCTCTGAAAGCGGATCTCTCCCCCCAGGTCCTGAATCTCGGCCCGCATCTTCTCCACTATCCCCACCAGCTTATAGGTGCCGATGTGGGGCTTACTGACATACATGATCTCTTGCGGCGCCCCGGCCTTAACGAATTCTTTCAGTACCTTGCGACCGAAATGCTTTGGGTCCTTGATCTGGGTATGCAGCTTGCCGTCGGAAAAGGTGCCAGCGCCACCTTCTCCGAACTGGACATTGGATTCCGGATCGAGAATACCCTTGCGCCACAGATCAAAGGTATCTTTGGTGCGTTCCCGTACCGCTTTGCCACGCTCAAGAATAAGCGGTTTAAATCCAGACTGGGCCAGGATCAGCCCGGCAAAGAGCCCTGAAGGTCCCATACCGACAATAACAGGCCGTCTCGGTAACCCCTGTTCGGGTGCTTGGGCAACAAAATGGTAGGAGGTATCCGGGGCCGTCCGCAGATGGGGATCACCGGCAAAGTGGGCCAGAAGGGAGGCCTCCTGTGTCACTTCAAGATCTAGAGTGTAGATAAAGACAATGGCGTGGGATTTCCGGGCATCAATGCCGCGCCTGAAAATCGTGTAGCCGATGAGATTTCCGGCCGGGATATCGAGGCGCTTAAGGATTGCCGACCGGATATCCGTATCACTATGGTCAAGGGGGAGTCTGAGTTCAGTTAGTCTAAGCATGGTATAAATCGGGTTACGTTACTTTTCCGGCAAGTTGCAGGGATAATCGGATTATTGCTTTTAAAATACTTGATTACTACCTTACTCCAAAGCTTCTGTCATAAAAAAAAGAGGAAATTGATTTTGATTTCTATTGATATTACGATAAGGTATGTAGGGTGAAAGTGTCTAGGAGGCTGTTCGAGAAAGCCCTTTTTCCCCAACTCTTCGTTATCTCCAAAATTTTATCCTCAGAATATCCACTATATGCCTGTGGTAAATCTATCCTCAGTCTTGACGAGGGCTCTATAAAGTGTCACCAGAATCTCCTTCTTTCAGGGCATTCTTGACTGTTCGGGCCAATATTTCGATGGAGTAAGGTTTTTTCACTAAATCCATTGCTCCCAGTTGCTTAGTTTTTTCAACCATATGGCTTTCAGAAAAACCACTGACGATTATTGCCTTTTGATGCGGCCGGATCTTCAGGATTTGACGGTAGGTCTCATAACCGTTTATTCCGGGATCCATGATCATGTCCATTAATAACAGATCGCTCTTCTGGGTCGTCAGAAATTTCACGGCATCTTCACCTGAAGCAACAGTCTCTACCCGATACCCGTACGTACCTAAAATTCTTGCTGCCAGGTCTCTCTGCTGGGGTTCATCATCAATGACCAGGATCTGCTCACCGTTTCCCTGAAGATCCTTCTCTGTCGGATCTTCCTTTTGATCGATTTTCCCTCTTCCCTGGTCCAAGGGAAAAAAGAGTTCGAAGCAGGTTCCTTCATTACTGCTTGTTACCTTGACCCGGCCACCATGGTCATTCATGGTGTTCCATACTACGGTCAATCCGAGTCCAGTACCGCTCCGGCCCATCATCTTCCTACTGTAAAAAGGTTCAAAAATATGCTCAAGATCCTCTTCGCCGATGCCGGGGCCAGTATCTTCGACCTGTAATATCGCATAGTCACCCGGCAGCAGGTTTGAGTCAGCAAGATTATTTGCTTCAAGTTGTTCCTTTCTTGTAGAAACAACAATCTGCCCTTTTCCCTGGATAGACTCGGTAGCATTGTTCACCAGGTTCATGAGGGTCTTTTTGATATGAACAGGGGAACAGAGGACAGGAAGTTCATCAGAAAATAATCTGCTGGTGCAGGAGATTTCAGGGTAATGGTTTTGTTGGGCAATACACTCTGGCGATTCAAGGTACTCCCGGGCTAGGCTGTTGAGGTTGCAATATTCTTTTTTAGAGGCAACCCCACGGGCTACAGTGAGTAGATCTGCCACCACGGCCGCCGCCCGTTCTCCCGAGCGCTGAATTTCAAGAATGGGGCTGCGTAGGTCGCTCTCCTCCGGCAGCTGCAAGAGCAGCAGCTGCGGATAACCAACGATTCCTGAAAGAATATTATTCAGATCGTGAGCCACTCCTCCAGCGAGAAGACCAAGTGCCTTCATCTTTTGTGACTGCCTCAGTTCACTTTCCATTTTACGAGTCTCCCGTGCCATCTCCTCCTGTGCATTGAGACTTTCAATATATTGTAGGGAAATGGTGTTGAGATCCTGGCTCAGGCGTTTTGCCTCATCCGATCCCGACCAGGAGAATGCCACAGGCTGTTGACGGTGTAGCAGGGCCTGCAAGGCTGTAAGCAGCTCCTGAGAGAAACGGTCAATCACGGTGGAGAGCTTCACCGCAATGAGGAAGATGATTAACAATACAAAGCCAAAAAGAATAAGTACCTGCTTCCTCCATTTATCCACCCAGGCCATTGTACTACCGATCGTAACGGGGTAGACAAGAAACACAGTCTCGGAAGTATGCTCGTCAGCAAAAAATGGTATAAGGGCCAGGGGTTGCCCATTCCTGTCACTCATCATTGTCGGTTCAAGATGAGACATCCCTTTCGGGAATTCGAAATCAATAACAGAGTTATCGGACTCATCGAGTGGCGTGTATTGACCTGTTTTTATATTGTATTGAATCAGAGAGCCGGTAGAGCCCTGCAACATGGGAGAGAGATCTAAAAAGAGACAAGCCGCGCCTACGACCTCCCCTTGGCTCAGCAGGGCAACTCCTAAACGCATAACAGGGTGCTGGCCTCTTCCATTATCTTTGGTAAATTCAAGGCCGTCATTGTACACAGTGCCATCAGGATGCAGATCTGCCAGGGCAATTAAAGATGGAGGACAGAGAGGACTGACTTGTCCCTCGGAAAGTGTGGTCAATTCCCCGTCATCACCTCTGTTGACAGCAAAACGTTCGAGACCCTGTCGATCAAACAGGCGGATGGCGAGGACCTCCGGGTTGTCCTGGTACCACCGGGTAAGCATTCTTTTTACCCGTTTTTTCAAAATCTGTGCAGGGAAATCTGTGGATCTATTGCTGGTCAGTTCAACTGCTCCCATGTTGAAACTTAAGGCTCGCAGACTGTCCTGTTTCCACTTCAGGTTCATGGCGATCTCTCGGGCATTGCCCTGAATCAACAGGAGCTGCCTGTCCTCTTCGGCAGCTTTGAACTGGGTCAGAACCCGCGGCATATTGAGACCCATGAAGAACAGCAGAGGCGTAAAGGCCAGAATAAACAGGCCAATAATGAGCAGTGTACGTATTTTCATAAACACAAAAGATAGGCAAAGGATTGCACATTTGGTGCTATGAACAGCAGATTACATATTGTGAAGGATATCACACAAAACTGTGGTAGCAAAGTTATTTCTGATTAGGTAATTCCCTCCCCATAAGGTATTAGCAGACACTCTCGATCTTTTTTGTGTTGCCCAGAACAATATCCTCACAAGGCTACATTCTCCTGACACGTTGAGGTTCTATATTTTTCAAAAATCACCTTGATAAAAAAGTTTCTGCGAGAAAACAAAAAGACAATAGGACTTTTTCTCAAATTCATTTTATATGGAGTCTGACAAGGCTATGACCTCACCCCCGTTTGCTGACAATCATTAAAGCCATTCTTTTTGTTGCGGCACTGCTTGCCATGGAAGTCTTTGCCTTCTATGCCCAACGCACCCTTGACAAGGCCAGGGGAGAGAGTTTAACAGAGGAACTGCTCAGAGTGCTTATTTCGCCCTTGACCTCTCCAATGATTTTCTGCAGTTTATCCACAAAAGTATTGAACCAGCCGGCCAGACAATTAAAGGCGCTGGTGGATCAGTTCCGGGTCTAATTCATCATCTTGTGCAAGGCAGCAGTCAAGGGCTGAAAAGGAGCATATACAAATGATAACAATTCGCTTTTAGTAGGGAATGTACCAGGCGAAAATACTACTCCAACCACCAATTTGCCTTTCTCATCTCACTCTTACTACAACACTCGCCACAGAGGACATCAACAACACTAGTGATTATTTGATTTTTTTGTATCGTTTAATAGCCCTGGTCAATAGCATTACTACAGCCTTGTACTCTTTGATAATTTCCTTTTTCTTTTTCTTGCTGGCCGCAGCTTTATGTTGTTTTTTTAATTTATCCCTGTTTGATTTCAGTTGATCAATAATTTTTTCAAGCTGTCGTGACTTTTTCGCCTGTTCCTTTTTCTTTCCACTAAAAAAAACGCTGACCTCTTCAATAAGCTTTTCGACCTTCATAGTTACCCCTTTGTATCGCTTTGAATTTCTTGGATTAATGCATCATCTACCCACATGATAGCAGCACATTCCAAAAATCTTCTGGATATTGATTTCGTGAACGAGCTATCGTTCATCACCGATGAGGCCATCATATCAGTTATCTTGTCTTCCCTTAACAGATTACTAATTTCCTGATTCAAAGAGGCATCAAACTTTTTAACCGAATCTCTTATCATCACAATTCTTGTGGCAGCGGCAAGGTCATCTGGATGATGCCTTACCAAATCAATGTCCCTAATTAATTCAGCCAGCCTTGTCCTTAAAGAATTATAGAGACCGGAGATATCTCCATTCTTACTGTTCATAAAATGGGCGATATTCTTCTGAAGGCTACTTATGTCCTTGGTCACCTCTATTATTTTCCGGTTCGCTATCTTGATTTCGAAAACCTCTTCCCTCTCGGCATCATCCATATATGACTCAGCTAAAACGGCAAATCTAATTATTTCACTGTACAGTTCTTTAATTCTATCATTGTACACCTCATCAATATTAACATTATCTCCCGTTACTGTTTCAGTAACCTTTCTCATTTCTGTGTCAGACCATACCTCATGACGATGAAGCCGTAATGCTTGAATGGTAAGGTGAGAGACGCTATCATAAAGGTGCTCAGTCTCTTTGTAGAGCGCATTAATAGCCGCCTCGGGGATTTGAATAACCTGATTGTCGAGATACTTAGGCTTACCACGTTTCTCTCCTCTATAGATAAAAAGATCCTCCAAAAACGTGACTATTTTGTTCATAAACGGCACTACAATAAGAACACCAGAAATATTAAAAATGGTATGAAACAAGGAGAGTTTCATGGCGAAGTCTTTTTCACCAATGCCAACATGTCGACTGATAAAATCCACAAGATCCATCAAGACATAGATGAAAATAATGGCAAAAAGTGCAGTGATAGCATTGAAGATAAAATGGGCGACAGCGAGTCTTTTGCCATCAGCATTTGAGGTGAAGGCTCCGAGAATCGCTGTGACTGTGGTACCGAGATTGGCCCCGATGGCCAGTGAGATGGAGTTGACGTAGGTGATTTGTCCCGTTGCTACAGCAGTAATGATAATGGCCATGGTCGCGCCACTTGATTGGATAATAACGGTAGAGATGGCTCCAATCAAGATATAAACCAAAATGCCAAGATATCCGTCCATGGCAAACTGACCCAGATCAATGCCTTGCTTGAGGGTATCAAAGCCCTCCATCATATAGCCAATTCCCAGAAAAATAAACCCGAGTCCCAAAAGAATATTGCCCGCGCCCTTTATTGGTTTTTTCTTAAAGAAGGTGAAAATAACCCCGAAAACAAGCATAGGCATGGCGTAATGGGCAATTTTGATTTTCACCCCTAAAGATGCGACAATCCAGGCAGTTGTCGTAGAACCGATATTTGAACCAAATATTATTCCTAAGGCCTGCGGGAGGGCAATCAGTTCAGCCGATAAAAATGAGATAACAACAACACTTACGAGAGAGGAACTCTGAACAAGAGTTGTTGAAAAAAAACCACTAAGGATAGATGTAAAGACATTACTGGTACTTTTTTTTAGGACTTTTTCCAGCGCACCACCGCTAAGCACCTTAAAGCCATCCTCCATAAAAAACATACCCACAAGAAAAATAGCAACCCCAGAAGCAATGGTTTTAAAATCGCTCTGGGTCAGAAGTGCATATCCTAGCAATAAGAGTATTGGTGGCAAAAGTAGCTTTTTGTACATGAAATTCACATCTCCTTTATATGAAAGTACATAATCTGTAGGTCGAGTTTCAACTCGACGCCGTGCTTGTTGTGTATCCAGCCATTGCCTTTTTGGTCAGTTCTTTTCTTAATGAGGCGTCTTAAGTTCGGTGATTCTTTCTGAGAGAGTAGAATCAGGAGACAGAATTAATTGTCCGCCACGTTATTGACTGATAGCTTGGAAATGTCGGCAATTTTGTCATTCAAAACTGGCCTGATGCAGAATGGTGAATTCAAGTCCCAAGTGTACAACCAGTTATTTTTGAAGTTGTAAAAAACTCATAATAGCAGACTTGTCAGCGGTGTCCTACTTTATTAAAGAATGGTGCGCTTTGAAGTTGAATTCACCCAAATTTCTGCACCAATATGTCAATGGGGGACACGACAGACTGTGTTCATGGGCATCCTTTATTTGACCTTCAAGTTGCCTTACTGAACCATACTTCTTGCTGGGAAAAAATGGGGTTGAATGAGTGCTTACTATCTATTCGCTTTGTACGAAAGCTACGGAACCAAATTCGTGATGACGCAGTTCAGCTGGCGGCAGAGCAAGCAGCAGCAATGCAAAAACAAAAAATGAAGATGCAGGCCAAAACACCCAAACCGGAAAAAAATGTAAATGCAATTTTCTAACCGGACACTACTGACCCATTACCGGTAATTGTACTTTTTGAAGAGATCAAAAGCGTTTTGATAATAAGCTACGGCAAGTTGCTTCAACGTAGGATCATTGTTGGTCTCCTTGAGTTCCTTACTGTTAAGATGGTATTCATAGGTTTTTACGGTATGTCGCAGTCCAAGAACGACCAATTGCATGTCACTGTACAAAGACACATCATGATTCAGCTTAAAAAGCAAAACACTTGGCGCCTCATTCTCGATCAGCATGTTTTTCCCGAAAAATGGCGCTGCATAGGGAAATCCCTGTAATCCAAGTACGGTAGGGGCGATATCCATCTGGCTGACAGGCGTATTTATTTGCCGGGCCTGAAGAAGACCAGGAGCCAGAATCAGCAATGGAATTACGTAACTGCTCATGGGGATATGTTCCTTGCCGTATACTCATGCCCCGTGATCCGCGACAACAATCAACAACGTGTTTTTGTACCAGGAATGCTCCTTTGCTTTGTTGAAAAAATCACCAAGAGCATAATCGGCATAGGGAACACCGTCCATCTGCCCCCCCCCCATTCAGCCGGAATGCTTATAATACCCGCAGGGAAGTTATAGGGTGAATGATTGGATGTTGTCATGATGATGGAAAAAAATGAAGAACCACTGCTTGATATTTTGTCAAAATACTCACGGGAATGACGGAAAAAATCCTGATCTGAAACTCCCCAGATATTTGTAAAGCCCGGATTGTCGATATCCAGCCGATCACTGATGGTAAATTCATTACCTGCAAAATAGGAGTTCATGTTGTCAAACTGGCCATATCCGCCATACAGAAAACTGGTCTGGTAGCCTTTTCAAGCATTACTTTGCTCCAGGGGGCAATATTGTCATTCCCCGGCTGTTTGACGATGGATTTTCCCGGAATTGGAGGAAACGATGCGCTGATAGCCTCCAAACCACGTACTGTACGCGTGCCTGTAGCATAGGCTTGATTTTAAAATAGCTCCTTTGTTGCCAATTTATCGAGAAATGGAGTCATGCTCACTGTGTTTTTGGCTAAGGCTGGTTTGATATCAAGACCGTTCCCGCATGAACCTACATGTTTATAGCCAAGGGATTCTTCGAAAAATGACAACGACATTGAGTTTCCCCAGTCCATCTACTGCTCCGGAAGGCTTCAAAAAAACTACTCAAACCATTGGCGGTGAATTCATTTGTTACCCGGTTAGCAGAAAAATCCAGGCTATGTGTTGTCAAACCAACAATAACAATACCCAACAGGGCAAGATGCGCGGCAGATATCTTCAGCCGTTGTGAAAATTTTGTCTCCTGACTCATGCTTTTTTTATGCCCGGCCATACAAACCGCATACCAAGAGTACTGAGTGCCGCCATCAAGATGATTACCCTGCCGACGGGATAGGACTGCCAAATATGAACAAAAACCTCGTGTGGATAAATCAGAAAATCCACCGCAATCAGATTAAAGCGAGCATCAAACTCTTGAAAGAAAAAAACTGGGCGGCAGTCAGATAGGGCATGCCAAAGAGCGCAAGACCCATACTCATCCCTACAACGATACGGCTAGGCAGTGAGTAATAGATGCATGCGCTGGGGCATCAACAGCAGGTAAAGAGAAAAAGGGGCGAGTAGATAGAGCAGTGTTATACTGTCATTAATGAGTCCAATTGCGAGAACAGGAGGTAGTTGCTACAGCGGGACAGTTGCGGGCGGATCGAATGTAACAAACAATACAGCTCTGAGTATCAGGGAAACCAGCAGGTACAAAATACCAAGCCGGTAGAGAGGGATATGTCGATTGACCATAAAAAAAAGGTTCATCGCTGTTTCAAGTGGGTAATGCCGGGTCTTCCTGCCATGTCAGACAGAGGAAGCCCTGAATTTACGGTTGTCAATCAGCTTTGAAAAATGCCCCCTGAAAGTCAAAAAAAGAAGCGTAATTCATCCTCGAAATTTAAAGTTAGCAACCAAGTAATCTGAGTTTTATGATCATGGAGGGGGTAACATAATAGGTTCATTATTCCACGCCGATCAACAATCGCCTAAAAAACCAGCAACAAATCCCGCTTAGATAGTTAAAGCTCAACGCTCTTTTGTCGCATAAGCAAATAGCGCCCAAACTGACCAAGGGTGTCAAACTGAGTAAGAAAGGAAGAGGGCCAGTGTTCATTATTTTGGGCAACAAAAAAATCTCGCTTGGGCTCAAGCAGAAGAGCTTTCAGTGCCTGTAAATCTTTTACTAAATAAGCCTCACCGTTTGAATAGAAGTCTGCTGAATATGGCTTTTTAAAGAGGTATATGAGCTCCTCACTGTTATCAGTGCGTAAGGCGTGATATTTGACAATCAGATTCTTCTGGCTGATTTTATCCGACACTTGGTCCAGTGTCATGGGAATCAGGGTCAATGTAAAAAGAACTGCCATCCCCAGAGTAAGCAATGAAAACCCTCTGCGTTCTCCCCCCAGTACATCGTTAGAGACTGGAGCATTTTCGTTTCGGTACTGAAACAGCCCACTCATCAGGATAGCAAATGCAGGTAGTCCAGTCAGGACATAAGTCCAGAGGATGTTCCCTGCCAACGAGAAAAACAACATCGGAGCCAAGGTCCATAAAAGGAGATACGCATTCCATTCTTTATTCTCCCGCCAGAAGGCTTTAACTTTTGACCGCGAACTCTTATTGCGTGCAGAATACAAGAGTACAAAAGACCAGGGGCACGCGGCCAACAACCAATAAAGCCAAATAGTACCACGGGCCTTGGCGTGAGCACTCCCGTAGAGGTCCCCTTCCCAGCCACGTACCATAAAGCGATTCCAGTGCTCACCGACAAAAAAATAATTCAGAAACCCTGGAGTCTTATATTCTGCGAGAAGATACCAGGGCGCACTCAATAAAATCATCAACAGTAAACCAGTGCCCCACGGGAGTTTCTGCCAGACCTGTGTCCATTTACATTGCCAGATAGTCCACAAAAAAGTCGGTATGCCGACCAGAACCAGGGCCACGGGTCCTTTGGCCAAGAGACCAATCGCCAGTCCGACAAAAAACAGATAGCCCCAGGCGGTGCGACCTGGCGTATTGTTCAGAGCTATTCCAAAAGCCGCCATCGACAGAGTGGTACCAAGAAGCAGTGCCGGGTCGGTCATGACGGCACCGCTGCTGACAAAAAAAACGGGGGTGACCGCCAGGATCAAAATTGCCCTTAAGGCGTATTCCCGGCACCGATCCTGAGATGCCAAGTGATAGGTCAACCAAAGGACTGCAATACCTATAGCAAACGACGGTAGACGAGCTGCTAATTCATTGATACCCAAAAAATTAAGGGATAAAGCACTGAGCCAGGTCGACAAGGGGGGTTTGCCCCAGAAAGGAACCCCTGCTTGGATTTGTGGGGTAACCCAGTCGCCCGTTTGCAGCATGAGCCGCGCAATTCCCCCGTAGCGGGCTTCAGTATTATCCGCGAGGGGGAGCAGACCCAAAGACACGAAACGGATTGACATGATATACAGCAGTACTGAAAAACAATACCGTTCTAAAGACAGAGGGAATTTCATAAAGAGGCCTTTAGTTCCTAGGATTCCAGAGGTGATTGAGTGCTTACAAGAGGGGGATGGTTTTTTACCAGATAAACCGGACGTTGTTTTGTTTCAAGAAACATTCGTCCCAGATACTCACCAACAATACCGATGGCGAGGAGTTGCAATCCGCCGAGAAATAGAATTGTGACCATTAGGCTGGGATATCCTGGAACCGGGTTACCCCAGAAAAAGGCATCTACCAGGATTAAAAAACCATAAGCCAAGCTACAAAGTGCTATGAAGCCGCCAGCATAACTGGCAAATTTAAGAGGCGCGATTGTAAAAGACGTAACCCCCTCCAGGGCAAAATCCCAGAGGCTCCAATAGTTCCATTTGGTGTCCCCGGAATAGCGTGGGTCACGCTGATAAACAATCTCTGTGGTCGGGAAGCCAATCCAGGCAAACATCCCCTTCATGAAGCGGGTTCGTTCTGGAAGCTGACGTAACGCAATCACTGCACGTCGGCTTAACAATCTGAAATCTCCAACATTCTCAGGGATATGGATTTTACTGATACGATGAAGGATCTGGTAAAAGAGCTTGGCAGTCTTTTTTTTCAACCAGGACTCTCCCCGTCGACTGCTGCGGCGCATCACCACCACATCATATCCCTTGCGCCACTCTGAGACCATTTGTGGAATCAGTTCCGGAGGATCCTGTAAATCCGCATCAATGATGATCACCGCCTGTCCAGTCGCGGCATCGAAACCAGCGGTCATCGCCGCTTCCTTCCCAAAATTACGACTAAGATCTATGAGTTGAACCCGGTTGTCACTGTTCATTATCGCGCGCAGCAGCGGTAATGTCCCATCTGTACTGCCATCATTCACATAAAGAATTTCTGCATTATCAATATCGGCCAACTCCAGCGCAACACACAGACGCTTATGGAATTCGCCGATGACCTCCTGTTCATTATATACCGGGATGACAACTGAAAGCGTGGTGCGGCATAGGTTTGAGATGTCGGTTTTGCCTGAAGGTGCTTTGTTCATACTTGTTCCTCTGAAAAAGTCCAGATTCGGTTTGCAAGGTAAGTCACTCCAAATACCATTGTCGTCGCCATAATCTGGGCGCCTTGCAGGGCAATAGCTGCTTGCTGAGAGAGATCCCCGAGCAATTCTATATCCTGAGGGAGGAAATTGCCTCGCTTTCGGTTTAAGGCATGAGTCACGCCAATTTTCCCACCTTGTAAAGTCTTCACCGGCACACAGACCACATTACTGGTGACAAATCCGGTCATCTAGTTATTGCACTCCCAGCGGCGAAGGCCAAAATGCAGATCAGAGATATGTAAAACATTCATAAAAGGTGTTGCAAAGAATTGAACATCACTGAGTAAAAACAATGACATAAAGC